>NZ_JAMYLQ010000014.1:0-150047 GCF_040318115.1 Mesorhizobium sp. M1312
TCAAGTAAAAACCCGGCAACCCCCCGGCACCGGCTTTTCGGGCCCCCTGTTCTCCTCAAAACGGCCGCCCCCCCGCCCCAACCCCCACACCCCGCCCCGCGCCCGGCTCGGCGCGGCGCGGCCCGCGGCAATGATTGCCGCGCTCGATACTGCCGCTAACCCGTCATCGGTCCATGCGGAAGGTCGTGCCGCACGGCGGCTGATCGAGAATGCAAGGCGCGATGTGGCGGCCCTGGTCAACGCCAGCGCCCAGCATGTTGTGTTCACCTCTGGTGCGACGGAAGCCGCCTCGACGCTGCTCACGCCGGATTGGCAGATGGGGCGCGGCACTGTCCGCATGAGCCGGCTCTATGTCTGCGAAGCCGATCATACTTGTTTGTTGAATGGCGGGCGTTTTCCGGCAGCCCAGGTGACGCACTTCGGCATCGACGCCGACGGCGTCGTCAGGCTGGACGCGTTGGCGGCGGCACTCGCCGCCCATGACAAGGCAGACGGCCTGCCGCTGGTGGCGATCCATGCCGCCAACAACGAGACCGGCGTCATCCAGCCGGTTGGGCGCGTCGCCGAAATCGTCAAAGCGGTGGGCGGCATCCTGGTCGTCGACGCCGTGCAGGCAGCCGGTCGCATTCCGCTCGATATGTCAGCGGGTTATGCCGATTACTTGATTCTGTCTTCGCACAAGATCGGCGGTCCCAAGGGCGTTGGCGCCATTATCGCCGCCTCGGACCTGATGATGCCCAGGCCCTTGATCGCCGGCGGTGGCCAGGAAAAGGGTCATCGTGGCGGCACCGAAAATCTGGCCGCGATCGCCGGTTTTGGCGCGGCGGCCCGGGAGGCCCTGATCGGATTGAAGAGTATCGATGCGATCGGTAGCCGCCGCGACGAGATCGAGGCCATCGTGAAAACGCTGGTGCCGGATGCGGAAATCTTCGGAACCGGGGCGCCGAGGCTTGCCAATACGACATTCTTCGCTATTGCGGGCATCAAGGCCGTGACGGCGCAGATCGCCTTCGATCTGGCGGGCGTAGCGCTGTCGGCCGGTTCCGCCTGTTCATCAGGTAAGGTCGGCCCGAGCCATGTGCTGAAAGCCATGGGTTACAATGACAGCCTTGGCGCTTTGCGCGTGTCCATCGGCCACGCAACGAGCGCCGAGGACATCGAACTGTTCCGCACTGCGCTGGCGGGTATTGCCTCACGCCGCGCCGGCAGGGAAGAAGCCGCCTGAGCGCGGCAAACAAACGCAGGCCTTCTGGCCTGGTAGAGCCGTGCGTTTCATGGTGGCCGGGTGAATTTCCGGCAGGGACGCACTATATGGAACTTACGCCGCCTAGGTTGCCTCACGGGCACTCGTTTCGCGGTGCCATAGTTTGAAAACTGCCGGGCCTTGACCCCGGCGTGGATGGAGAACGCTAATGCCTGCTGTGCAGGACACGATCGATCGGGTTCGAAAGATCGACGTCGACCAATACAAATACGGATTCCAGACCGAAATCGCGATGGACAAGGCCCCAAAGGGCCTGAGCGAAGACATTATCCGCTTCATTTCAGCGAAGAAGGACGAGCCGTCCTGGATGCTGGAATGGCGTCTGGAAGCCTATCGACGCTGGGTGACGCTGGAGGAGCCGAAGTGGGCGCGCGTCCATTATCCGAAGATCGATTTCCAGGACCTCTACTATTACGCGGCGCCCAAGAGCACGCCGGGACCGACATCGCTGAGCGACGTCGATCCCGAACTGTTGAGGGTCTACGAAAAGCTCGGTATCCCGCTGAGGGAACAGGAAATCCTCGCCGGCGTGCAGAAGACCGATGCGTCGGAACTCGAGGAACCCAGCGACAATGTCTATAAGTCGGGCCGCGTCGCCGTCGACGCGGTGTTCGATTCCGTGTCCGTCGTCACCACCTTCAAGAAGGAGCTGGCGCAGGCCGGCGTCATCTTCTGCTCGATCTCGGAAGCCATCCGCGAGCATCCGGAACTGGTGAAGAAATATCTCGGTTCGGTCGTGCCGACCTCCGACAATTTTTACGCCACCCTGAATTCCGCGGTGTTCACCGACGGTTCCTTCGTCTTTGTGCCCAAGGGCGTGCGCTGCCCGATGGAACTGTCGACCTATTTCCGCATGAACGAGAAGAACACCGGCCAGTTCGAGCGCACGCTGATCATCGCCGAGGAAGGGGCTTACGTCTCCTATCTCGAAGGCTGCACGGCGCCGCAGCGCGACGAGAACCAGCTTCACGCCGCGGTGGTCGAGCTGATCGCGCTCGACGATGCCGAGATCAAATACTCGACGGTGCAGAACTGGTACCCCGGCGACGCCGAGGGCAAAGGCGGTATCTACAATTTCGTCACCAAGCGCGGCGACTGCCGCGGCGACCGCTCGAAGATTTCGTGGACGCAGGTCGAGACCGGTTCGGCGATCACCTGGAAATATCCGAGCTGCATCCTGCGCGGCGATGATTCCAGCGGCGAGTTCTATTCGATCGCCGTGTCGAACGGCTATCAGCAGGTCGATAGCGGTACCAAGATGATCCATCTCGGCAAGAACACGTCGAGCCGCATCATCTCCAAGGGTATTGCCGCCGGCTTCTCGCAGAACACCTATCGCGGCCAGGTCTCGGCGCACCGCAAGGCAACCAACGCCCGCAACTTCACCAACTGTGACTCGCTGCTGATTGGCGACCAGTGCGGCGCGCACACCGTGCCCTACATGGAAGCCAAGAACGCAACGGCACAGTTCGAGCACGAGGCGACGACGTCGAAAATCTCCGAGGACCAGAAATTCTACGTTATGCAGCGCGGCATTCCGGAAGAAGAGGCGATCGCGCTGATCGTCAACGGCTTCGTCAAGGACGTCATCCAGCAGTTGCCGATGGAATTCGCGGTCGAGGCGCAGAAGCTGATCGGTATTTCGCTGGAAGGCTCGGTGGGCTGATTAGATGGAACGGCGCTCCTGGAAATTCTTCGAGCGAATCGAGAGCTTGATATTCATCGTTCTGATGCTCTTGCTGACGCTGGCTGTTGGAGGTGCCGCGATGGCTCTGATAGGCGCAATGCTTGGCCTGAGTTCGGTAAAGACTATTGGTGGTTCGATTGCGGGCCTAGGCGCGGTTGGGTTTTTTGGCTGGATGTTGGTTACTGGCGATCTTGCGGGCGCGCTTTTAGGGCATCCCGTCAAGGTCCGAGCGTCGAGAACACTAAGAACACGAAAGTAGAAAATGATGCTTGAGATTAAGAACCTGCATGCCCGTATCGTCGATGACGGCACCGAAATCATCCGTGGCCTGAACCTGACGGTGAAAGCCGGCGAGGTCGCGGCCATCATGGGTCCGAATGGCTCGGGCAAGTCGACGCTGTCCTATATCCTCGCCGGGCGCGAGGATTATGAGGTGACCGAGGGCGATATCCTCTACAACGGCCAGTCGATCCTCGAAATGGATCCGGCCGAGCGTGCCACCGCAGGCATCTTCCTCGCCTTCCAGTATCCGATGGAAATACCGGGCGTGGCGACGATGGAATTCCTGAAGGTGGCGATGAACGAGCAGCGCAAGGCGCGCGGCGAGGAGCCGCTGAAGATCCCGGAATTTCTGAAGCGCGTTAAGGAGGCGGCGGCCTCGCTCAACATGGACATGGCGATGCTGAAGCGGCCACTCAATGTCGGCTTTTCCGGTGGCGAGAAAAAGCGCGCCGAGATCCTGCAGATGAAGCTTCTGGAGCCAAAGCTCTGCGTCCTTGACGAGACCGATTCAGGGCTCGACATCGACGCGTTGAAGATTGTCTCGGACGGCGTCAACGCGCTGCGCTCGCCGGACCGCGCCATCGTTATCATCACCCACTACCAGCGCCTGCTCCAACACATCGAGCCTGATAGCGTGCACGTGCTGTACAGAGGCCAGGTGATCAAATCGGGCGACAAGTCGCTGGCGCTCGACCTCGAAGCCAATGGCTATGCCGGCGTGATCGGCCAAGCCGCGTGACATGCCAGAAGGCCCAGAAGGCAAGCCAAGCAAGGCGAGACTGATGAATATACACACGACACCCCAGCGAACGCCGGCCGAAACGGCGCTGATCGACGCCTTCAGCGACCGGCTGTCGCTGTTGCCCGGCGACGGCACAGTGATGCTGAAGCGCGACGACGCCATCGAGGCGATCAAGAGCGGCCTGCCGACGCGGCGCATCGAATCCTGGCACTACACAGACCTGCGCCGCCTGCTGACTTCGGTTCCGGATTTCGATCCCGCAGCCGTCGCGAAAGCCATTGCGCCTGTTGTCGAAGGGTCAGCCGTTCTGCCGGTGCTGAACGGCGTGTCGAGCGCGAAAATGCCCGATATCGAAGGCGTTGCCGTGCAGCGCCTGTCGGAGAAACTGACTGACGGCAGCATCGCGCCGGGCCTCGATCCCTATGGCGCCGACGATGCTATCGGCGCGCTGAACACCGCTTTCGTTGCCGACGGCTATTTTGTCGACATCGTCGACGGCACCGAACTGGACAAGCCGATCGAACTGCAGAACCTCCAATCCGGCGGCCAGACGCATGTGCGCCTGGCCGTCCGCGTCGGCGCCGGCGCCAAGGCTGTTATCGTCGAGCGCCAGGCGGGCGAGGGCGCCGCACTCGTCAGCTCGGTCAGCCAGCTTCTGCTCGACGAGGGCGCCGACGTGACGTGGCTGATCGTGCAGGAGCAGCCGGATACGGCGACGCATCTTGCCCAGTTCAAGGCGCATCTCGGCAAGGATTCCAAACTGACGCTGTTCGTCATGAATGCCGGCGGCAAGCTGGTGCGCCAGGAGGTCGTGGTCAGAACGACAGGCGAGGGCGCCGATTTCACGCTGCGTGGCATCAACCTGCTTGCCGGCGACACCCATACGGACGTGACCATGGTGCTCGACCATGCCGTGCCGCACACGGCCTCGACCGAGGTGATCCGCAACGTGGTGACGGGAAGAGCGCGCGGCGTCTTCCAGGGGCGCATCAACGTCCACCAATATGCGCAGAAGACCAACGCCAAGATGGCCTGTAACACGCTGCTTCTGTCGGATGACGGCGAGTTCTCGACCAAGCCTGAGCTCGAAATCTTCGCCGACGACGTCGTCTGCGGCCATGGCGCGACCGTCACCGAGATCGACCACAGCCATCTGTTCTACCTGATGGCGCGCGGCATCGACGAGAAAACCGCGCGCGGGCTGTTGGTCAAGGCGTTCGTCGCCGAGGTGATCGAGGAACTGGACGACGAGGCGATCGTCGAGGCGCTGGAAACGAGGCTCGACGGCTGGTTCCTCGCACACGGGTGACGCGCCCAACCTTCTCCTCTTGTGGGAGAAGGTGGCCGAGCGAAGCTCGGTCGGATGAGGGGTGTTGGACGGAATGAGGCGATGCCTCGAGAGAGCTTATGATGGACCAGAAAGTCGAAAACATCCCCTACGACGTCGAGGCGATCCGCCGCGACTTTCCGATCCTGTCGCGGGAAGTCTACGGCAAACCGCTGGTCTATCTCGACAACGGCGCCTCGGCTCAGAAGCCGCAGGCCGTGCTCGACGCCATCCAGCACGCTTATTCCCAGGAATACGCCAATGTCCATCGCGGGCTGCATTTCCTGTCTAACGCCGCGACCGACGCCTATGAGAAGGCGCGCGAGACGGTTCGCCGTTTCCTCAACGCGCCAAGCACCGACAACATCGTCTTCACCTCGAACACGACCGCGGCGATCAACACCGTCGCCTATGGCTTCGGCATGCCCAATATCGGCGAGGGCGATGAAATAGTCCTGTCGATCATGGAGCACCATTCCAACATCGTGCCGTGGCATTTCATCCGCGAGCGGCAGGGCGCGAAACTGGTCTGGGTGCCGGTCGACGATCTCGGCGTCTTTTACATCCAGGAGTTCGAGAAACGGCTGACCGACCGCACAAAGCTGGTTGCCATCACGCACATGTCGAACGCGCTGGGCACGGTGACGCCGATCAAGGAGATCGTCCGCATCGCGCATGCGCGCGGCATTCCGGTGCTGGTCGACGGCAGCCAGAGCGCCGTGCATATGCCCATCGACGTGCAGGACCTCGACTGCGATTTCTTCGTTTTCACCGGCCATAAGGTCTACGGTCCCTCGGGCATCGGCGTGCTCTACGGCAAGAAGGACATGCTGGAGCGCATGCGCCCGTTCATGGGCGGCGGCGAAATGATCGAGGAGGTGACGCAAGACATCGTCACCTACAACGACCCGCCGCACCGCTTCGAGGCCGGCACACCGCCGATCGTCCAGGCGATCGGGCTCGGCGCTGCGCTCGAATACATGGAAAAGATCGGCCGCGAGCGCATCGCCGCCCACGAGGCCGATCTGAAGGACTATGCGCATCAGCGGCTGCGGGCCATCAATTCGCTGCGCATCTTCGGCGACGCGCCTGGTAAGGGCGCCATCATCTCCTTCGAACTGCAGGGCATTCATGCTCATGACGTGTCGATGGTGATCGATAGGCAAGGCGTTGCTGTCCGCGCCGGTACCCATTGCGCCCAGCCGCTGTTGAAACGCTTCGGCGTAACCTCCACATGCAGGGCATCGTTCGGTATGTATAATACCAGGGCCGAAGTCGATGCTTTGGCCGAGGCGCTCGAAAAAGCGCGAAAGTTCTTCGGATGACGATCATGGATGATGCCAGCCACACCGCTGAGACCACTTCGGAAACGACTGCCAACGGTCTGGTTTCCGCCTCGGCTATTCCCGCCGACGAACTGGCGCGGCTGACCGACGACATCGTCTCGGCGCTGAAGACGGTTTACGACCCGGAAATCCCGGCCGACATCTACGAGCTTGGCCTGATCTACAAGATCGACATCGAGGACGACCGTTCGGTCAAGATCGACATGACGCTGACCGCGCCGGGCTGCCCGGTGGCCGGCGAAATGCCGGGCTGGGTGGAAAATGCCGTCGGCGCCGTCGAAGGCGTGTCCGGCGTCGAGGTCAACATGACCTTCGATCCGCCCTGGTCGCCCGACCGCATGTCGGAAGAGGCGCAGGTGGCTGTGGGCTGGTACTAGCACCGGATATGACAAAGATTGGCGCACTTGCGCCAAGCAGAAAATTTCACCATTTTAGGTGAGGAATCATTCGGCAGGCCTTGAACCTGCACGCAATGGAGAAAGAAAAGATGGGACGCTTTGCCGTCATCACGATGACCGAAAAGGCTGCCGACCGGGTTCGCGAAATCGTTGCGACTCGTGAGAATGCGCATGGCATTCGCCTTGGCATCAAGAAGGGCGGCTGCGCCGGCATGGAATATACGGTCGATCTGGTGACCGAACCCAACACCAAGGATGATCATATCGAGCGCGACGGCGCCCATGTCTATGTCGCGCCTGAGGCAGCGCTTTTCCTGTTCGGCACCGAGATGGATTTTGAGCAGACGACGCTGCGCACCGGTTTCACCTTCCGCAACCCGAACCAGAGCTCGGCCTGCGGCTGCGGCGAATCGGTTGAGCTCAAGCCGGCCGATCTGAAGGCCCTGGCCGAGGCGCGCGCATCGGCCTGATCTTCCCTTCTCCCCGTTTACGGGGAGAAGGTGGCCCGAACGGCCGGATGAGGGGCAGAGCCGGCCTCTGTGATTTTTGCGCCGCCCTCATCTGCCTGCCGGCATCTTCTCCCCGTAAACGGAGAGAAGGACCTAATCCACCCACATTCCCGTCCGCTTGTGCCAGTCTGCGATCGATTCCTCAGGATAGACGTCGAAGGTCTTGTCGCCCTTGCCGATCTCGGGCTCGACCCAGTTCGCCTTGTATTTCAGCATGAGGTGCACCTTTTCAGGCGGTTTCGGCAGGTCTGTGTCGATCGCCGAGGCGAAGGGATGGACCAGCTCCGGCCAGGTCGGATCGTAAAGCCACAGTGCCGATCCGCATTTCCTGCAGAAATTCCGCTCGCCTGACGAGATTTCGCATTGCGGATGCTCGTCGTCCTCGATCTCGGCTTGGTAGACGCCAAGATTGCGCTTGCCCTCGATTTTCAGCGTCTCGAAATCGGCGCCGAGATTGATGGCGAAGCCGCCGCCGCCCTGCTGCTTGCGACAGATCGAGCAGTAGCAGAGCATGAACGGCACCGGCGTGTGGCTTTCCACCTCGAAGCGGACGGCATTGCACCGGCAGTTCCCTTTGAGCAGAAGCGGCATGATGAGGACTCCGAAGAATTTGGCTCTCAACTTGTTAGCATGGTTTTGGTTGCGGCGATGACAAGGGGAAGTCCGGGTGACATGATCGCGGCATGGACAATGAACGCATCGCCGAACTTTTCGAAGGGCTCGGCCCGGTCAGCATTCGCAAGATGTTCGGCGGCAAGGGCATCTACTTCGACGGCGTCATCATCGCCATCGTTATCCGTGGCGAATTGATGCTGAAGGCCGACGCGGAAAGCGCGCCGGAATTCGAAGCTGCCGGCTGCCGGCAATGGACCTACACCGGCTCACGGCACGGCAAGCTGGTGTCCATGCCGTACTGGAGCGTTCCCGACAGTGCTTTCGACGATCCGGATGAGATGGCGGTCTGGGCACGCCGGGCCTATGAAGCGGGACTGCGCGCATAGCTGCTGGTCATTACCTCATGCCAATTTCCTGCGCCTCGGGCACAAGGGCCAGCGCCTCGGCAAGGGTCGCCGCCGTAAAAGCCGGCACAAGTTCGGCACCTTCGATCGCAAGCATTGCCGCGGCAACGCCTTCGCGCAGCGCCGCGCGCAACGTCAGGCCGCGCAGCAGAGCGGCGACCGTTGCGCCCGCCAGCGCATCGGCGGCGCCGTCCGCGACCTTTCGTGGCGGCAGGATCGAGAAGGCGCCGGCCGCGTTGAAACCCAGCACCGGACCGTCATCCGCCGTCACCACGCCGCCTTTAAGGCCCGCTCGCCTCAGGCCGTCGGCGATATCTTGCTCCCCAGCATCGATACCGACATCGGCGAGTGCGATGGCCTCGCATCGGTTCATGAAGACCAGCGCCAGACTGCCGAGCACCGGCGCGAGCCGCACCGCCTTGGCCGGTGAGGCGGCGAGGGCGAAGACCGGCTTGCCGGCGGCAAGCGCCACCAGCCGCTCCAGCGCCGTCGACGGCAGGTTGGCGTCGCAAAGGACCGCATCGGCATTGCTGATCGCCTCGCGCACCTTGGCACGACGGATTTGCTTGGGAAGCGCCAGATCATAGAGCGCCATGTCGGCAAGGCTGACGATCAGCCCGCCGTCGCCGTCGAATATCGTGGTGTTGCTCGGCGTCGTGCGATCGAGGAACACCACGGACAGATCGGTAATGCCGGCCGCAGCGATGGCGCGCGAGACCGTATCGGCCAGAACATCGCCGCCGCGCACCGAAAGCAGCGAACCGGAGACGCCGCACCGCACGGCGCTGCGCAGCGCATTGAAGACGGCACCGCCGACAGCCTCGCGCATCGTGCCGGGATTTGACGCCGCTGGCACGAAGGCGCCCGAAACCTGGCCGCGCCGATCTATATAGGCGCCGCCAACGGCCAGAATTGTCGGCGACTTCATCATGCCGGCGAGACGACCTTTGCTGTTGCCGGGTGGAGACTAGGTTGTCCCGCGGAACCCGGCAACCGGAGGCGCGATTCGGAAGATGCCAGCACGATCCTGCGGAGGAAGCCGGATACATCCTGGGGTGAAAGCGCGAAACAAAAAAAGAACAAATCCGGATATTGTTTGTTTTTCAATCCTTTGTCTCCCCTTGCCAGACGAGAACAAAAAAGGTACAAATTAACAAGGATTACGGATTGTCCGGCCTTCATTGACGACCAAGGGGTGATGTATCATGGCTCAGAATTCTTTGCGGCTTGTAGAGGACAAAGCAGTGGATAAATCAAAGGCTCTGGACGCGGCGCTGTCGCAAATCGAGCGTGCCTTCGGCAAGGGCTCGATCATGCGGCTCGGCGCAAACGAGCAGGTCGTCGAGATCGAAACGGTGCCGACCGGTTCGCTTGGCCTCGACATCGCGCTTGGCGTCGGCGGCCTGCCGCGCGGCCGCATCGTCGAGATCTACGGGCCGGAAAGCTCGGGCAAGACGACGCTGGCGCTGCACACGGTGGCCGAGGCCCAGAAGAAGGGCGGCATCTGCGCCTTCGTCGATGCTGAGCACGCGCTCGACCCGGTCTATGCCCGCAAGCTCGGCGTCGATCTCGAAAACCTGCTGATTTCGCAGCCCGACACCGGCGAGCAGGCGCTGGAGATCTGCGACACGCTGGTACGTTCGGGCGCCATTGACGTGCTGGTGGTCGATTCGGTCGCGGCGCTGACACCGCGGGCCGAAATCGAGGGCGAAATGGGCGATTCGCTGCCCGGCCTGCAGGCCCGCCTGATGAGCCAGGCGCTGCGCAAGCTGACCGCCTCGATCTCGCGCTCCAACACCATGGTCATCTTCATCAACCAGATCCGCATGAAGATCGGGGTCATGTTCGGTTCGCCCGAGACCACGACCGGCGGCAACGCGCTGAAATTCTACGCTTCGGTGCGCCTCGACATTCGCCGCATCGGCTCGGTCAAGGACCGCGACGAGGTCGTCGGCAACCAGACCCGCGTCAAGGTGGTCAAGAACAAGCTGGCACCGCCCTTCAAGGTGGTCGAATTCGACATCATGTATGGCGAGGGCGTGTCCAAGACCGGCGAGTTGGTCGACTTGGGTGTCAAGGCCGGCGTGGTCGAAAAGTCGGGCGCCTGGTTCTCCTACAATTCGCAGCGCCTCGGCCAGGGCCGCGAGAACGCAAAACTGTTCCTGCGCGATAATCCCGACACTGCGCGCGAGATCGAGCTGGCGCTGAGGCAGAATGCCGGGCTGATCGCCGAGAAATTCCTCGAAAATGGTGGTTCCGAAGGCGGAAACGATGGTTTCGAGGACGAAGCGGGCGCCATGTAGACTTTGGCTGTAATCGAGTTCTGTATTGTTGCGTTTCGAACCGCCGGCCTACGCCGGCGGTTTGCGTTTCGGCGGGGGCGCCGAGATGACCCGGCAAGCCCCGCAAATTGGCCCAATTCCGTGTTTCTGGACAGGGTGCAACGCGGCGGCTAAAAGGCCATGTCCATTTGCCGTCGGCCGGGCCGACGGCTCTCTCTAAAAGCTAAAAGGCAGTATTATTCATGAGTGGCGTGAACGAGATCCGGTCGACATTCCTCGACTATTTCCGCAAGGAAGGTCACGAGGTCGTCGCGTCGAGCCCGCTGGTGCCGCGCAACGACCCGACGCTGATGTTCACCAACGCCGGCATGGTGCAGTTCAAGAACGTCTTCACCGGCCTGGAAAAGCGGCCCTATTCGCGTGCCACGACCGCTCAGAAGAGTGTCCGCGCCGGCGGCAAGCACAACGACCTCGACAATGTCGGCTACACCGCGCGCCACCTGACCTTCTTCGAGATGCTCGGCAATTTCTCGTTCGGCGACTATTTCAAGGAGCGCGCTATCGAACTTGCCTGGAACCTGATCACCAAGGAGTTTGGGCTGAAGAAGGACAAGCTGCTGGTCACCGTCTATCACACCGACCACGAGGCGGCCGGCTACTGGAAGAAGATCGCCGGCTTTTCCGACGATCGCATCATCCGCATTCCGACCTCGGACAATTTCTGGGCAATGGGCGACACCGGACCTTGCGGGCCGTGCTCGGAGATATTCATCGACCGTGGTGAGCACATCTGGGGCGGCCCTCCCGGCAGCCCCGAGGAAGATGGCGACCGTTTCCTCGAATTCTGGAACCTGGTGTTCATGCAGTACGAACAGGTGACGAAGGACGAGCGTATCGACCTGCCGCGCCCGTCGATCGATACTGGCATGGGCCTGGAGCGCATGGCCTCCATTCTGCAAGGGGTGGAGAGCGTCTTCGAGACCGACCTGTTCCGTCACCTGGTCGACGTTGCGTCATCCGCGCTCGGCCGCGGTCCGGATGGGGGCACCGTCGCATCGTTCCGCGTCATCGCCGACCATTTGCGTTCGTCCTGCTTTTTGGTGGCCGACGGCGTGCTGCCGTCCAACGAAGGCCGCGGCTACGTGCTGCGTCGCATCATGCGCCGCGCCATGCGTCATGCGCAGCTTTTGGGCGCCCGTGATCCACTGATGTGGCGGCTGGTGCCGGCGCTGGTGCGCGAGATGGGCCAGGCCTACCCCGAACTGGTGCGCGGCGAACAGATGATCACCGAGACGCTGAAGCTTGAGGAAACCCGTTTCCGCAAGACCCTGGTGCGCGGCTTGGGCCTGCTTTCGGAGGCGACGGAAAAGCTGGGCGCCGGCGACATGCTGGATGGCGAGACAGCCTTCAAGCTCTACGACACCTATGGCTTTCCGCTCGATCTGACGCAGGACGCACTGCGCCAGCGCAGCATCTCGGTTGATCTTGCCGGCTTCACCAATGCGATGGAGCAGCAGAAGGCCGAGGCGCGCAAGACCTGGGCTGGTTCCGGCGAGCCCGCGACCGAAACGGTGTGGTTCCCGGTGCGCGAGAAGAACGGCGCCACCGAATTCCTCGGCTACGAGACCGAGCAGGCGGAAGGCCTCATCCAGGCGCTGGTCAGGGACGGCAAGATCGTCGACAGCGCCGCCAAGGGCGACGCCGTTGCCGTGGTCGTCAACCAGACGCCGTTCTATGGCGAGTCCGGCGGCCAGATGGGCGATACCGGCGTCATTTCGGGCGAAGGGTTCTCGATCGAGATCTCCGACACGCAGAAGAAGGCCGATGGGCTATTCGTGCACCTCGGCAAGGTGGTCAACGGCACGGTCAACACGGGCGCGACTGTCGAGCTGAAGGTCGACCATGCGCGCCGCTCCAGGCTGCGCGCGAACCATTCCGCGACGCATCTGATCCACGAAGCGCTGCGCGAGGTGCTGGGCATCCATGTCGCGCAGAAGGGCTCCCTAGTCGCGCCCGAGCGTCTGCGCTTCGACATTTCGCACAACAAGCCGATCTCGCCCGACGAGCTCGAAGAGGTCGAGCGGATGGCGAACGAGATCGTCGTCCAGAACAGCCCGGTCACCACGCGGCTGATGTCGGTTGACGATGCCATTGCCGAAGGCGCCATGGCGCTGTTTGGCGAGAAGTATGGCGATGAAGTGCGCGTCGTTTCGATGGGCACGGGCTTGCATGGCGCCAAGGCCAACCGGCCCTATTCGGTCGAGCTCTGCGGCGGCACGCATGTCAGGGCGACCGGCGATATCGGTCTGGTGCGCGTGGTGTCGGACAGTGCGGTGGCCGCTGGGGTGCGCCGCATCGAGGCGCTGACCGGAGAGGCGGCCAGAAAGCATCTCGACGAGCAGGACAAGCGGCTGAAGGCGGTCGCGGCCGCGCTGAAGATTTCGCCAGCCGACGTGCCGGCCCGCGTCGAGGCGCTGCTCGACGAGCGCAAGAAGCTAGAGAAGGAGCTGACCGAAGCGCGCAAGAAGCTGGCGCTGGGCGACCGCTCGCCAGCCGGCGTGCCTGCCGAGAACGAGATTATTGCCGGTGTCGGCTTCCTCGGCAAGGCGGTATCGGGCGTCTCGCCAAAGGATTTGAAACCGTTGGCCGATGCCGGCAAGAAGTCGCTCGGCTCCGGCGTCGTCGTCTTCGTTGGCGCCGGCGAGGACAACAAGGCCAGCGTCGTGGTCGGCGTCACCGACGACCTGACCAGCCGCTTCAGCGCGGTCGATCTGGTCCGCGTGGCGTCCGCGGCATTGGGTGGGCAGGGCGGCGGCGGTCGGCCTGACATGGCCCAGGCCGGCGGCCCGGATGCCTCGAAAGCCGAGAATGCAATCGCTGCGGTGAAGGCGGCACTGGAGGCCGCATAGCCCCCGTCAGGCATGCTTTGCTGCCTTAAGGGCGCGCGTCGTTCGGGTGGAATCCCCCCCGGTGGACAGCCAGATCAGGCAGTCGGTGGTGGCGGAGATCGCTGCGTGCAGGAGGTTCAGCAACGGTCCGGGCGATTTCAGCTGCTCTTCGGCGTGTCGGAGATGGGCTAGCTCTTCTTCGCGGATGGACAGGATGATGCCGTGCAACTCGCGATCGCGTCCGGAAAGAAAGAATAGCTGATCGTCGAGATGGCGGTGCACCGCCGCTTCGACCGCTGCGGTGCAGGCCCAGATGCCTTGCGGGCCGAGCAGGGCAGTGAGGAAACCCAGCAGCCAACCGCCCCAGCTCCAGAATTGCATCACGCGGCACGGACGCGAATGTCGCGACGGCATGGCTGCACGGAAAGCAGCGCAATGACTGCGCTCATGCCCAAGCATCTCTGACAAAGACGGCACGCAACGCGGCCAGAAACGCTTCGAGACAAGAATCTGCGCCGAATAGATTCTGATCGCGCCGAACTCGCCAGCGTGGTTGACCCTGACTATTCTGGCCACCGTTAGCGCGTCCTGGTGAGAGTGTTCAACCATGGAGGCCCCCGGGTGCTAGGTCAGATTGTTGGCAACGCTCGCACGCCCTGGATGCGCGTCCACCAATCCTGAATGTCGGCAAACTCCGCCAGCAGGTTTTGCCCCTCAATGACCTTGACGAAATAGCTGACGATTGGTGCTGCATGAAGGTCGGCCAGCGTCAGTTCCGCTCCCAACAGCCATGGCCCTTCGGCTTTCAGCGATGAGAGCGCCTGTAGTGTCGTTCTCGCCTGCCGAAGCCCGCTGCCGATCAATGCCTCGTCGGGCGGCTCTTTCTCCAACCGCTCGACGGCGACATCCCACACCATCGCCCGATAGGCATAGGCGTCGAGCACGCCGATGATCTGGTTCATGGTTGCCCGGGATCGAGCATCAGCCGGTTGCATCGCCGGCCCGTCGAAAGCCTCGTCGACATAGCGGGTGATCGCACTCGCCTCGTAGAGGCGAAAGCCGTCGTGCTCGAAGGCAGGAATCCGGCCGAACGGGTGATGGTCGAGATACCAGCCTGGAATGCCATCCGCCGCAAAGATGTCGACCGGCACCAGATCGTAGTCGATGCCTTTTTCCTCGAGCACGAGGCGGACGATGCGCACATAGACGCTGTAGTCCGCCCCATAGACGATGGGTTTGCTCATGACGTTCGTCTGGTCAGGCCATCGCCTTCTGCAGATTCTCGTCGATCTTGTCGAGGAAGCCGGTGGTCGAAAGCCATGGCTGGTCGGGACCGATCAGCAGCGACAGATCCTTGGTCATGAAGCCGGCCTCGACGGTCTGGATGCAGACTTTTTCCAACGTCTCGGCAAAGCGCTTCAGTTCGGCATTGTCATCGAGCTTGGCGCGATGGGTGAGGCCGCGCGTCCAGGCGAAGATCGAGGCGATCGAATTGGTCGAGGTTTCCTCGCCCTTCTGGTGCTGCCGATAATGGCGGGTGACGGTGCCATGTGCTGCCTCCGCCTCCACCGTCTTGCCGTCCGGCGTCATCAGCACCGAGGTCATCAGGCCGAGCGACCCAAAACCTTGCGCTACCGTATCGGACTGCACATCGCCATCATAGTTCTTGCAGGCCCAGATATAGCCGCCCGACCATTTCAGGCTGGAGGCGACCATGTCGTCGATCAGCCGGTGCTCGTACCAGAGCTTTTTCGCTTTGAATTCGGCTTCGAACTCAGCCTCGTAGACCTCCTGGAAAATGTCCTTGAAGCGGCCGTCATAGGCCTTGAGGATGGTGTTCTTGGTCGAGAGGTAGACCGGGTAATTGCGCAGCAGGCCGTAATTCAGCGAGGCGCGGGCGAATTCCCGGATCGAGTCGTCGAGATTGTACATTGCCATGGCGACGCCGGCGGCCGGCGCATCGAACACCTCATGCTCGATCACCTTGCCGTCCTCGCCGACGAACTTGATCGTCAGCTTGCCCTTGCCGGGAAAGCGGAAGTCGGTGGCGCGGTACTGATCGCCGAAAGCGTGACGGCCGACGATGATCGGCTTGGTCCAGCCGGGAACCAGCCGCGGCACGTTCTTCATGATGATCGGCTCGCGAAAGATGGTGCCGCCGAGAATGTTGCGGATGGTGCCGTTCGGCGACTTCCACATCTTCTTCAGCCCGAATTCCTCGACGCGCTGCTCGTCGGGCGTGATCGTCGCGCATTTCACGCCGACACCATGTTTCTTGATGGCATTGGCCGAATCGATGGTCACCTGGTCGTTGGTGGCATCGCGGTGCTCGACGCTGAGGTCGTAATATTCAAGCTTGAGGTCAAGATAGGGGTGGATCAGCTTGTCCTTGATGAACTGCCAGATGATGCGGGTCATCTCGTCGCCGTCGAGTTCGACGACCGGGTTCGCCACCTTGATCTTCGCCATGGAAAGAATGCCTCATTGTTGGGATCGTAACGGCCTTGCCCGCATGGCTTTGGCCGGGGATACGGCCCGTATATCAAAGCATTTTTGGCCGCGCAAACGGCGATCGGCGCTAGCGGGCTCGACCATCGCCATCGGACACTCTCCGCGAAAGCTTCATTTTCGCGGCTGGATGTGGCACGGGACGCTGAAATGCCGCAAACAGCAGTTCATTGACATCATGCAAGCCAGCAACGACATCCCTCCTGCCGCAGGCCCGGCGATCATCCTGGTTGAGCCTCAGCTCGGCGAGAACATCGGCATGGTCGCGCGCGCCATGGCGAATTTCGGTCTGTCCGAACTGCGCCTCGTCAATCCGCGCGACGGCTGGCCGAGCGAAAAAGCGCGCGCTGCCGCGAGCCGCGCCGACCATGTCATCGCTGCCGTCACGCTCTTTGACGATCTGGCCTCGGCGGTTGCCGACCTGAATTTCGTCTTCGCCACCACGGCGCGCGCGCGCGATAATTTCAAGCCGGTGCGCGGGCCGGTCGAGGCGGGCAGGGCGCTGAGGGCGCGCCAGCGATCCGGACAGCGCACCGGCATCCTGTTCGGCCGCGAGCGGTTCGGGCTCTACAATGACGAGGTCGGCCTGGCCGACGAGATCGTCACTTTCCCGGTCGATCCCGCCTTCTCTTCGCTCAACATCGCCCAGGCCGCCCTGCTGATGTCCTATGAATGGATGAAGTCGGGCTTGGAAGATGAGACGGATACCAATTTTTCCAGCCCCGACATGATGCCGGCGAGCAAGGAACAATTGCACGGCCTGTTCGCGTATCTGGAAGGCGCGCTCGAAGCGCGCGGCTATTTCCGCCCGGCGCCGAAGAAGCCGAAGATGGTCGACAATCTGCGCGCGGTGCTGACGCGCGCCGGCTTTGCCGAGCCGGAACTCAAGGTGCTGCGCGGCATAATATCATCGCTGGACCGGTTTTCGCCGGCCATGCCACGCGGCGACGGATCGCCGGGCGATGATCCAAGGCGGCTTCCGGCGGCTGCGGCACGGGCCCGCAAGGCGAAAGGCAAAGACTAGGACCGATCGTCGTGAGAACGGCTGCGTCACCAGTAACTGAATGTTATTTGGTGTGATCCATTGTCTTGAAAACGATGGATCCTTGGACGCTTACCTCAAATATCGGTCGTCTTCGCTTCTTCTTCTATTCCGCGGCCATGCTGGTGGCGGAAGTCGTGGCAATTGTGTTGTCCATCGCATGGACCATCGGCTTCGAGGGGTTGGCCAATTCGAAACCTGGTCCTTCCAGGGAAGGGCTGGCGGCGGCCGTTCTCGTCGCTTCGCTAGTGATCGTGCTGTTCCGCGCGAATTTCGCCTGGCGTCGAAGCCGCGACGCGCAAGGATCCAAATGGATCCTTTGGTCGTACATTGTGTTCTCGACCCTGTTTGCGATTCTGCAGGCCGGCACCCTTCTTGTCGTGAAATTGGACGGCGAAGATTCGCATTCCGGCCTTAACCTGCTGGGACTCGCTCTCGTCGGCCTCTGGGCGGCCATCTTGACCGCCAAGCCGGCGGGTGGCAGCTCTGCGGATATGGCGTCTTCCCTGAGTTTCGATGATATCGACCCTCCCAGGCCGTTGCGCGGCGGCCGGGCGCCCCATTCAGAGTCGGCCGCCCGCGTGACGGCCCAGGCCCCGGCCTACGCCATGCGCGCCGCACCGGCGCCGTCGAACCGCCCTACATCTCAACCTGTGTCTCTGCCAAACGGCCGGCCGCGGCCCGGCGGCTTCGGTAAGCGGGGCCTTGTGTGATCATCTCGCCGCATCAAGGCCATGATGGTTGCAGATAGAACCGTACGAGATAAACACATCATTGGCCTAAGCACGGGCCAGCCGTCTCTCCCCAGCTCTCTTTCATAACCGATGACAATGACCGATCCCTCAAGCGCCCGCCCGATCCTGATGTTCGATTCCGGCATCGGCGGCCTGACGGTGCTGCGCGAAGCGCGCGTGCTGATGCCCGACCGCCGCTTTGTCTATGTCGCCGATGACGCGGCTTTCCCTTACGGCGCTTGGGAGGAACCGGCACTGAGGGCGCACATACTGGAGCTGTTCGGCAAGCTGCTCGACCGTTTTTCGCCGGCCATTTCGGTCATCGCCTGCAATACCGCTTCGACGCTTGTTATCGATGCGTTGCGTGAAAGATTTCCCGGCCATCCTTTCGTCGGCACGGTGCCGGCGATCAAGCCGGCGGCGGAACGCACGCGCTCCGGGCTGGTTTCGGTGCTGGCGACGCCCGGCACCGTCAAGCGCCAGTATACGCGCGACCTGATCGGCAAATGGGCGCAGAAATGCCATGTCCGTCTGGTTGGCAGCGACAATCTGGCGGGACTGGCCGAGGTCTATATGCGCGAAGGCTTTGTCGATGAAGAGGCTGTGCGTGCCGAGATCGCGCCGTGCTTCGTCGAACATGATGAGCTGCGGACCGACATCGTCGTGCTTGCCTGCACCCATTATCCCTTTCTGGCCAACCGCATGCGCAAGACGGCACCTTGGCCGGTCGATTGGCTGGATCCCGCCGAGGCGATCGCACGGCGGGCGATCTCGCTGCTCGCGGACACCGAGGCCAGGAATGGCGGCGAGGCGTTGCCGGAAGGCGCCGATCTTGCTGTCTTCACCTCAAAGCGGGTTGATTTCCCGACTCGCCGCCTGATGCAGGGGTTTGGGCTGGCGATTTCCTGATATCTGGGAACATCACCCGGACCGGTGCGTTTTTCCCTCATTGCAAGACGGGAGAAACGATCATGCCAGCCACTTCAAAAGCCCAGCAAAAAGCCGCAGGAGCGGCACTGTCCGCCAAGCGCGGCGAGACCAAGAAGAGCGAACTCAAAGGCGCTTCAAAGGGAATGTACAAATCGATGAGCGAAAAGCAGCTAGAGGAGTTCGCTGAGACCAAGCGTAAGGGCCTGCCCGAGAAAAAATCGAAGCACTAGCCGCGCGTCCGACTGGAAGCACCCGCAGGGCGGTCGCCTGCGGATCCAGTTGACCAACCAACGGTCAAGCTACCAGGCCCAGTGGCGGCGCCGTACCTTGTAGCGGATGACCTTGCGATGACCAGGATGCAGCATTCAACGTCGAGGACCGCCTGCCTCACCAACGCCAGCCCGCAAGCTTGACACCGGTTAAATCTCCGTTTAATCAGCCCACCAACACCGGGCCGCAACGTCCGGTGGTTTCTTTATGTGCGCAAGACGTTTGGGAAGCGCTCTAATCTTCCTCAGCTCTTGTCTAGAATGACGTGTCCCGTGGGTTTTCCGCCGCGTTGCGTGGGAAAACCCTGTCAGGTCTCGAAAACGGGGGCCAGAGGAGGGCGCGTTTCCTTCACCCGGACCATGAGGTTCCGGGTGTATTGTTTTGAAAGGGAATGCGATGAGCAAGCGCGAATCCGCGAAATACAAGATCGACCGCCGTCTCGGCGAAAACATCTGGGGCCGCCCGAAATCCCCGGTCAACAAGCGCGAATACGGTCCCGGCCAGCACGGCCAGCGCCGCAAGGGCAAGCTTTCCGATTTCGGCCTGCAGCTTCGTGCCAAGCAGAAGCTCAAGGGTCACTACGGCGACGTTTCGGAAAAGCAGTTCCGCAAGGTCTATGAAGAGGCGGATCGCCGCAAGGGCGACACTTCGGAGAACCTGATCGGCCTGCTCGAGTCGCGTCTCGACGCGGTCGTCTACCGCGCCAAGTTCGTGCCAACCATTTTTGCAGCTCGCCAGTTCGTCAATCACGGCCACATCAATGTCAACGGCAAGCGCGTCAACATCGGCTCATACCGCTGCAAGCCGGGCGACGTCATCGAAGTGCGCGAAAAGTCGAAGCAGCTGGTGATCGTCCTGGAATCAGTGGGCTTGGCCGAGCGCGATGTGCCTGACTACATCGAGGTCGACCACAATAAGATGACCGCGACTTTCGGGCGCATCCCCGGTCTGTCGGATGTTCCCTTCGCCGTGCAGATGGAACCGAACCTGGTCGTCGAATTCTATTCGCGCTGATCGAACGCGCCGTCTGCGACAGCATCGAAGGCCGCCCATCGAGGCGGCCTTTTCTTTGTCTGCCGTGCTCTGGTTCTTATTTGCGCATCGTGGTTTTCGAAAATCGATTTCGATTTTCGGGCCGATGCGCTACTCCGGGCAGCAACAAGGACCTTTGGGGCCGACGCGCCATGAACATGCTGCCAGACGCCAAGACACTCGAACCGATCGCCGATGCCGCAGGCGGCTTTCATCCGCTGTTTGCCGATGTGCCGTCCTCGGTCGAATTCAACAAGCTGCGCAAGCGGCTGCTGCGTCTCGCCCGTCAGGCGATCGACGATTTTTCGATGGTGAGGCCTGGCGATCGCTGGCTCGTTGCCTTATCGGGCGGCAAGGATTCCTACGGCCTGCTCGCTCTGCTGCTCGATCTCAAATGGCGCGGGCTGCTGCCGATCGACCTGTTGGCCTGCAATCTCGACCAGGGCCAGCCGAACTTTCCAAAACACATTCTGCCCGATTATCTCAACACATACGCCATTCCGTACCGCATTGAATATCAGGACACCTATTCGGTGGTGACCGACAAGCTTCCCGAGGGCAGCACCTACTGTTCGCTGTGCTCGCGGCTCAGGCGCGGGCATCTCTACCGCATCGCGCGGGAGGAGGGCTGCTCGGCTTTGGTGCTCGGCCACCACCGCGAAGACATTCTCGAAACCTTTTTCATGAACCTGTTCCATGGCGGGCGCCTTGCCGCCATGCCGCCCAAGCTTCTCAACGACGACGGCGACGTCATGGTGCTGCGGCCGCTCGCCTATTGCGCCGAGGCCGACCTCGAAAAATTCGCCAGCGCCATGAAGTTCCCGATCATCCCGTGCGATCTGTGCGGCAGCCAGGACGGCTTGCAGCGCAATGCGATGAAGGCGATGCTCGACGACTTGGAAAAGCGCATGCCCGGCCGCAAGGACACGATGATCCACGCCATGACCAATGTGCGGCCCTCGCATCTGCTCGACAGAAAGCTATTCGATTTCGCCGCCCTCAACGGGACCCTCACCACAAGGCAAGACGTTCCCGATGACATTTGACGATACCGCGATCGACTGGCTCGCCAAGATTCTGTCCGACGCCGCCGTTGCCGAGATCATGCCGCGCTTTCGCCGGCTGGATGAGGGCGAGGTCCGCCAGAAGACCTCGGCAGCCGACCTGGTGACGGAGGCCGACGTTAATGCCGAGCGGCTCATCACCGTCAGGCTGCGTGAGCGTTACCCTCAGGCGATGATCGTCGGCGAGGAAGCCTGTTCCGACGATCCGGCGCTGCTCCAGGGCCTCGGCGAAGCCGATGTCGCCTTCGTCATCGATCCGGTTGACGGCACCTTCAACTTCGCCTCCGGCGTGCCGCTGTTCGGCGTCATGCTCGGCGTCGTCGTGAGGGGCGAGACCGTCGCCGGCATCGTTCACGATCCCGTTGGCAAGGACTGGCTGATCGGCGCCAAAGGTGCTGGCAGCCACATACGGCATGCGCATGGCACTCTGGAGAAGGTGCATGTCGCCGAGCCTGCACCGATCTCGCAAATGACCGGCGCGGTTTCCTGGCAATACATGCCCGAGCCGGAACGGTCGCGGCTGGCGCGCAACCAGACGAAATCCCTGTCGCAATTCGGCTATCGCTGCGCGGCCCACGAATACCGCCTGCTGGCGAGCGGCCACGCCCACTTCGTGGTCTACAACAAGCTGATGCCGTGGGATCACCTGGCCGGTGTGCTGATCCATGCCGAGGCAGGTGGTTACGCGGCGCGTTTCGACGGCAGCGCCTATCTGCCTTCACATGTCGGAGGTGGCCTTCTTGTCGCACCGAACAAGGAAAGCTGGCGCGAACTGCGCCGCGAACTCTGGGCGGAATAGGCTGGTCGGGGGGTCATGGGCTAGGCGGAGCTGACGCCCAGGTTTCCGCGATGGCGACTATAGCGGCATTGATCGGTCCGCTCGGGATCGTCGGCATCACCGACGCGTCGACGATGAAGACGTTGTCGAAGCCGTTCAGGCGCAAATCCGGGTCGACAACTGCGTCGGCATCCCCGCCCATCCTGCACGTGCCGGCAGGATGATGGTGTGTGGAAGCGGCGCTCGCGATGAAAGCGTCAAGATCGGCGTCCGACCGCACCGGCAATCCCGGCAGGACTTCCACGTCGCGCCACTCGTCGAGCGCTGCATGATGACCAACCACGCGCGCCGTCTTCAGGGCCGTCCGGAAAACCGCCCGGTCGTGTTCGGTTTCGAGATAATGCGGATCGATGATGGGTACATCGTTTCGGCCCGGTCCGCTCGGTGCGATGTGTCCACGGCTGGTCGGATGGGTGACGCCGCATAGAATCGTGAAAGCCGAGCCATAGGGCGGGGCACTCAGGCCCTCTGCGGCTGATGGAGCAACGACGCAGGCGAGCGCAATATCGGGGCTTCCCGTCGAACGGGTCGGATCAATACCGTGCAGGTACATCAACGATTCCGAGTGCTGCAGGCGCGACGGCGGCAGCGGTTTTTTCGTGCTGTAGACATTTCCAAGGGCCAGCAGATGGTCCTGCAAATTGCGGCCGACAGCGCGTCGGTCGGCAAGGCAGCGTATCCCCGCCTGCTTTAGCGTATCGGCATCGCCGATGCCCGACCGCATGACGATGAGCGGCGACGACACCGCGCCGGCACAAAGAACGATCCTGTCGGCGGAAACCGTCGTGGTCTCTCCGTCGCGCACGACAGCCACACCCGTGGCCCGCTGGCCCTCCAGCACGAGGTGCTCGACCTCGTGGGCGGTCAGCAGAGCGAGGTTCGGTCGCGCCATGACCTCCGGCGGCAGATAGGCGTCTGCGACGCTCAGGCGCTTGCCGGCGCGGATGTTTAGCGAATTGGGGCTCGTGCCGGCGAGCTCGCCGCTGTTGTGGTCGGTCAGGATGGGGACCCCCATGGCCTGTCCAGCGGCCATATAAGCGCGGACGACGGGGCTGACCTCCGCATCCGGCAGATAGACATCCAGCGGTCCGCTGCGGCCGCGCGACGGCGCGTCAAAGGCGGTGAAAGCTTCGCTGCGGACGAAGCCCGGCAACAAGCCCGAATACGACCAGCGTTCGCCGCCGGCCACTGCCCAGGGTTGGAAATCGTCGGGATGACCACGCACATGGGCCATGGCATGCAGGCAGCTCGAACCGCCGACTATCTTTCCGCGCGGCCATTCATGGACGCGGTTTGCGGTAAAGGGTTGCGGCACCGTCCGATAGGCCCAGTCATAGGCGCGGCCTTGCAACATCGTCCACTTCAGCGGGTCGGCGATATCGGGATCGAACGGCATGGTCCCGGCTTCGATCAGGCCGACCTGGCACGAGCTGTCCTCGCTTAGCCGACTAGCTATAACCGAGCCAGCACATCCCGCGCCGACGACCAGCACGTCGAAATGACGCATCAATTTGAAACTCGCCGCGAGCAGGCTGGCTGGCTAGAACGCAAGACGCTCATGCCGCAAAGGCGCCGGCATTCGACCGTTCCGTGATTCGTCTTTGCACGGATAGCAAATGCGCGCGCATCGCCGCTTCGGCTGCTTCCGGGTCGCGTTTCGAGATCGCATCGGCAATCAGACGATGTTCGCCGTCGCGCTCGGCGATCCGCTTAGGGCAGGTGGGTGCTGCGGTACGTGCGATCTTCACCCGCGCATCGACCCCGACCTGGCGCAGCATCTTATAGAATTCGGCGGCCAGATGGTTGCGTGCGGCAGCGACGATGGCGGAATGAAAAGCGAAATCGACCGCGCCCGACGAGGCATTCTCCGGCGTGGTTGCCGCATCGATGATCCGGGCCGTCTCGAACGAGGAGGCGCGCAGCGATGCCAGCCGGGCGAGGCCCGGCTCCATGAGCAGGCGCAACTCCAGAACCTCGATGGGGTTGGTTACCCGGACAAGTTCTTCGCCATATCGGGGCAGGGCGGTTGGCGCACGCCTGGCGCGCGCCGGTTTCAAATCACCTGATTGGCGCAGCAACTCGAGCGCCTTGCGGAGCTGATGGCGCTTCACGTTCAGATGTTCGGCAAGGTCACGCTCGGAAGGAAGCTTACCGCCACCCTGCTGCAACTGGCGGACCGCTGCGATGATGTCGTCGAGATCCGATGATACGATCTGCGGCTCGAATGCGTTCAAAACCAAATCTCCTGTCTGATCGGCAGCGATCGACTCAACGTCCTGATATCATATTGCGACACGGAATCGATGAACACGGCGCTCAACCAACTCAACCAATCTACATCTGTGCCCAGTGGTTGACAACATCAGTTGCGCGATGGTTGAGTGCAGCAGTTGTTTCTTTGACGGCTCACATCTTGAGGGGCCGTCCTTCTCCCGAGGACCGTGCATGCCGTTTGGGGAAACATTCGACTATGTCATTGTCGGAGCCGGGTCGGCCGGCTGCGTGCTTGCAAACCGCCTGAGTGAAGATCCGGCGGTTTCCGTGCTGCTCCTGGAAGCCGGGGACTGGGATCGAGATCCAATGATCCACATCCCGCTCGGCTGGGGCAAGATCCTGACCGAGCGCCGTCACGACTGGATGTATTTCTGCGAGCCCGAGGCCAATGTCGGCGGCCGCAAGGTCGAATGTGCGCGCGGCAAGGTCATCGGCGGCTCCTCCTCCACCAACGCCATGGCCTATGTGCGCGGCAATCGTGGCGACTATGATCGCTGGGCAGCCGGCGGCCTCACCGATTGGTCGTTCGACAAGGTGCTGCCCTATTTCAAGAAGCAGGAGCGCTGGGAAAAGGGCGAGAGCGACTATCGCGGCGGCAGCGGTCCGCTGAACACCCAGTTCTGCCGCTACAAGGACGAGCTGATCGATGCCTTCGCCACGGCCAGCCGGGATGCCGGATATCCCCAGACTGACGACTATAATGGCGCCGTGCAGGAAGGTTTTGGTCGCCTGCAGATGACGATCGCAAACGGTCGCCGCTGCTCGACCGCGTCCGCCTATCTGCGTCCCGCCATGCGCCGCAGCAATGTCAAGGTGCTGACCGGCGCGATGGCGACGAGGATCCTGCTGAAGGACGGGCGCGCGACCGGCATCGCCTACACCAGAGGCGGCGCGACCCACCAGGTTCTGGCGCGGCGTGAGGTCGTGCTTGCCGGCGGCGTCATCAATACGCCTCAGCTGCTAATGCTGTCGGGGATCGGCGATGGCGGCGAACTCGCCGCGCATGGCATCGAGACAAAAGTCGACCGTCCGCAGGTCGGCAAGAACCTGCAGGACCACGTTTCGGTCATTTTGATGTATCGGCGCAAGCAGCCGGGACCATTCCTCAAGATGATGCGGGCCGATCGTATCGGGCTGGATTTCGTCAGGACCTATCTCACCGGCAAGGGCTTTTCGGGAGATGTGCCTGGCGGGGTCGTGGCGTTTCTGAAAAGCGACGCAAGCCGGTCGCTGCCGGACGTTCAGCTGCTTTTCACGGCTGCACCGCTTGCCGCATGGCCTTATATGTCGCCGTTCAAGGCGCCCTTCGCCGATGGCTTTGCGACCCGCATCGTCGCCGTCCAACCGGAAAGCAGGGGGAGCGTCAAGCTGGCGTCGAATGACCCATTGGCGGCGCCGCTGATCCACCAGAATTTCCTGTCTTCGCGACGTGACTGGCAGTCGCTTCGCGCGGGCTTCCGCGTCGCACGCAACGTCGCTGCGCAACCGTCGATGACGCCGTTCATCTCATCGGAATTCTTTCCGGGCTCACAATGCCAAAGCGACGACGAGATCGATGAGCACATTCGCAAGACGTCGATCACCGTACATCATCCGGCCGGCACCTGCCGCATGGGTGTCAACGCCGACTCGGTGGTCGATCCCGAACTGCGGGTGCGCGGCGTCGCCGGGCTCCGCGCAGTGGATGCTTCCGTGATGCCGGACCTCATTTGCGGCAACATCAATGCGGCGGTCATCATGATCGCCGAAAAGGCTTCGGACCTGATCCGCAGCCGTGCTGAACAAAGCATGGCCGCCTGATCGGCGTCGTCCGGCGTTCAACCAAAATCCTTTGGTTGAACAAAAATTCGAGCTGGTTGGGCTTCCGTGGGGAAGATCGCGGCCGTCATGGCTCGATCCGCATCTACCGGTTCAGGCTGTGTTTTTTGCGTATTTCTGACTTTTTCATCGCCTTTCGCGGTATTTGCCTTTCAACAATATTTCTCAACCAAAAACTTAAAGGAATTCTCATTTTTGGGATTGTCGAGCAAAACCAATACGAATACGGTTGAGTTGGTTAAACGCGTTTTCTTCGTGAAGAGAGGTGTCAGTCATGTCCTTGGCGCAACCAGCAGACCTCGCCGTCACCAACAAAAAGGCAGCGCTGAAGGGCCTCTATGACGCCCTCTATGAAAAGAACATGTTTCCGTTCTGGGCGACATCGGAAGGCGTCGATCACGACGAGATCAAGCAGCTGATGGCGACGTCGAAGGCGATCCCCTTCGTCTGGTCCTATGCCGACATCGAGCCGCTGCTGCAGCGGGCCGCCGAACTGGTGACCATGGACGACAGCGAGCGCCGGTCGCTGATCCTGGTCAATCCGGGTCTTGCGCCCAAGCGCGCATCGGTCAGCACCATGTACACCGCCTACCGCCTGAATGATCCGGACGAGATCATGCCGCCGCACAAGCATTCGCCGAGCGCCATACGTTTTGGCCTGACCGGCAAGGGCAACTTCACCGGCGTCGAGGGCGAGGACGTGGTTTTCGGCCCCGGCGATATGGTGCTGACGCCGAACGACGCCTGGCACAATCACGGCACGGTTGGCGGCGAACAGGCGGTCAACCTTTCGGTTCTCGACCTGCCGCTGGTCGAGACGCTGCACGCCGTGCATTTCGACCACAAATACACCGAGATGGTCGACGGCAAGGAAGTCGAGAAGAAGGTGCAGACCGCCCGTTTCCCGAGCGATTATTCGCAACGAATCTACGGCGAGGGCGGCCTGATGCCGCGCTTCGTGGACCACAAGCGCGGCGGTGGCCTGTCGTCGCCGATGTATGTTTATCGCTGGGAAAAGATGGAAGCGATCCTCGACGCCCACAAGGATTGGGACGGCGATCCGCACGAAGGCATCGTCATCGACTATGTCGACCCCACAACTGGCGGCCCGGTCTTCCACACGATCAATTTCTACGTCCAGATGTTGCGGCCGGGCGAGAAGACGCTGCCGCAGCGCGAGACCGCCAGCCTGCTGTTGGCGCCATTCCGCGGCAATGGCCATTCAATCATCGACGGCAAGCGCTACGACTGGAACCAGTTCGATACGATCGCCATACCGGGTGGTTCCTGGGTCGAGCACGTCAACTGCTCCTCGACCGAGCCGGTCATCTTCTTCGGCGCCACCGATGCGCCGACACAGAAGGCGCTGCTCCTCTACAAGCGCTGGGGCCGCAACCAGGCCGGCGATCTGCTCCGCATCGTTTAGTTTTTGCAGCGGAAACTGTCCGCGCCACCACAGTGGCGCGGACGCCGAAAAAGACGTTTCAGCAGCAAGGGCGTATGCATTTGGTTTCGGCGTTCAACACAAAGCAGATCGGCCATGTCGACTGTCCAGGCGGTGGTCAGGTCTGGGTCGACGGCAACATTCTCTATATCGGCCACATGCGACCGCCGAGCGGCACGACGCTGGTCGATATTTCCGATCCGCGCAATCCGAAGAAGATCGCGACAATCGACGTTCCGCCGGGCTGGCACTCGCATAAGGTGCGCGCCCAGGACGGTCTGATGATCATCAACCACGAGCGCTTCGGCGATGCGGGCCCGGCCGATTTCGGTGGTGGCCTGGCGCTTTACGACACGACCCGTCCGACAGAGCCGAAGCTGATCTCGAAGTGGATAACTGGTGGTCATGGCGTTCATCGCTACGACTATGACGGCCGCTATGCCTATATCTCGCCGACCGCCGACGGCTATGTCGGCAACATCGTGATGATCCTCGACCTGATCGATCCGGTGAACCCGGTCGAGGTCGGGCGCTGGTGGATACCGGGCCAGTGGACCGGCGGCGGTGAAGAGTACCCGTGGCACGACTACGTCACGCCGCGCTGCCATCATCCGCTGCGGATGGGCGACCGGCTCTATGTCAGCTACTGGCATCACGGCCTGTTCATCCTCGACATTTCCGACCTTTCGAAGCCGAAGCTTGTCTCGCATATCAATTCGAGCCCGAGCTTCCCGCATCCCACGCATACGTGCCTGCCGATCCCGCAGCCGCTCAAGGGCCGTAACATCATGGTGGTGGCGGACGAGGATGTTGCCAAGCTCCGACCTTCGCCGCCGGCCTTCACCTGGATCTACGACATCACCGACGAGACGAACCCGCTGCCGATCTCGACCTTCCAGGTGCCAGGCCTCGACCCGGACGGCGCACCGCAACCGCCGATGACCGGCTGCCATCAGCCTTCCGAACGGTTCAAGGGCACCATCATTCCGTTTGCATGGTTCGCGCAGGGGCTGCGGCTGGTCGACCTCGCCGACCCGTTCGCACCCAAGGAAGTCGGCCATTTCATGCCCGATGCGCCTGAAGGCGCCGAGCGTTCCTCTTCCAATGACGTCACCATCGACGACCGCGGCATCGTCTACCTGATCGACCGCATCCGTGGCGTCGACATCATCGAAACCAGCGTTCTCTAGGGGGACAGATTGAGCGACAGCACGCGAAAATCCGCCAGCCACTACGCCGTCGGCAAGAAGAATCCGAACCTGCCGTTTCATCCGGCTGTGCGTGCCGGTGATTTCATTTTCGTCTCCGGCCAGGTGCCGAAGGACGAGAACAACAACATGATCAGCGGCACGATCGAGGAAGAGACGCTGGCGACGCTGAAGACCATCGCGCGCGTCATTGCCGATGAGGGCGCAACGCTTTCCGATGTCGTGCGGATAACCACCTATCTTGAGGATACGCGCGACTTTGGCCGCTACAACAAGGCGTTCCTCGAAGGGATCGGTGACGCGGTGCTGGCACGCACGACCGTCGAGGCAAAGGCGGTCATCAACACCAAGATCGAAATGGACGCCATCGTCTACAAGCCGCTGCCGGCCGGCAAGTAGGCCACGACACAATCGAGGAGACCACATGTACAAGCTCTTGGGACGCCAGACATCGGGCAACGTTCAAAAGGTGCTCTTCATGCTCGAAGAGCTTGGTGCGCCATACAAGCGCGAGGATTACGGCCGCCAATTCGAAAACACCAAGACTGCCGAATACAAGGCACTCAACCCGACGTCGAAAGTCCCAACGCTGGTCGACAGTGACACCGTGATCTGGGAGTCCAACACCATCCTGCGCTATCTCGCTGCATCCCGCGGCGAACAGCTGAACGGCGCCACCCCTGCCGAAAAGACCGAGGTCGAGCGCTGGATGGATTTTCTGCTGGCGGCGGTCAATCCCGGCTATCTGGCTGCCTTCAAAGGCGCGAAGCTGACGCCCGAAGAGCAGACCGCCGAATACAAGGAACAGGTGAAGGACCTTGTGGCGCAGCTCAAGATCGTCGACGGGCATCTGGCCGGCAAGGATTTCCTGGCGCTGGGCAAGCTGACGATCGCCGATATTGCCTGCGCGCCGATCCTGAAACGCTGCATCGACTTCAAGATCGACCGGCCGTCGCTGCCGAATCTGGAGCGCTGGGTGGCCGCAATCGCCGCTCGTCCGGCCTTCAAAGCGGCGACCACCGCCGCCGCCGCAAAGGCTGCATGATGATCAAGCGCGCCACCCTCATCGGATTGGGAACGATGGGTCCGGGCATCGCCGCGCGGCTTTCGCGCGGCGGGCTCGACGTGGCGGCGTACGATGTTTCCGATGTCGCGGTCGAACGCGCCCGCGGCATGCTCGACCTGGCCGGCGGGGTTCTGGACCGTCTCGACATCAAGGCGCCGACAACGGGCGCGGGCACGGTGCGGCTTGTCCGCACCCTCGCCGAGGCTGTCGATGGTGCGGAACTGGTCATCGAGAATGTGCCTGAGAATATCGACATCAAGGCCGAAACCTATCGCGCCATCGACCCGCTGATCGGCTCTTCGGTGATCGTCGCCTCGGACACGTCAGGTATTCCGATCACCAAGCTGCAGGCCCATATCTCCCATCCCGAGAGGTTGGTCGGCATGCATTGGTCGAACCCGCCGCATATCATTCCGATGATCGAGGTGATTGGCGGCGAGAAAACCGCGCCTGAAACCGTGGCGACCATACGCGAGTTGATCCGCTCGATCGGCCTGTTGCCGGTGGTCGTGAAAAAGGACGTTCCCGGCTTCGTCGAAAATCGCGTGCTTTACGCGCTGCTGCGCGAGGCTGTCGACCTAGTCGAGCGCGGTGTCATCGAACCGGAGGATCTCGATACCTGCGTTTCATGGGGCATCGGCTCCAAGATCGCCGTCATCGGGCCGATGGCGCTGCTCGATATGGCGGGGCTCGACATCTACAAATCCGTCTCGTCGTTCCTGAACGCCGATCTTTCCAATCGGGATGATGTCGCGCCGATGGTTCTGGAGAAGACCGGTGCATCGAAATTCGGCATCAAGTCGGGCGAGGGCATGTTCTCCTACACACGCGAGCAGATAAAGGCGCTGCAAGGCGAACGGGCGCGCAAGCTCGTCGCGGTGCGCCGCATCCTCGAGGGCCGGGAGTAGGCGATGGCACAAGTTATGCGCAGCCGGGTTGGGGAGTTCTGCCGGTTGGTCACTTGTGCGCACGGGGCTGGGATCACCGCCGTGAAGGCGGGTGTTCAAGCAACGAACGTGCATGGGACGACAAGCCATGCAGGTTGAAACCATTCGACCAGCCGGTGGCAGACCGACCCACATCCGCCATGACGACCTCATTTCCACCACGGGCGTTTCGGTGGTCATGGGCACGGATCAGAACCGACAGCTGATCCTTAGGGATATCGACCTTTCGGTTCCGAAAGGCTCGTTCGTTTCCCTGATCGGCCCCTCGGGTTGCGGCAAGAGTACGTTGCTCAAAGTGCTGGCCGGGCTGATCAGTCCGAGCAGCGGCAGCGTTTCGATTGCGGGGGTGTCGCCAGGCGAGGCGGCGCGCAAGCGGATGATCGGTCTCGTCTTTCAGGATGCCAATCTGCTGCCGTGGAAAAACGCCGTCGACAATGCCTCGATGCTGCTCGGCATCGCCGACAAGTCGATGTCGCGCTCGGCGCTGCGAGCGCGTGGGCAGGAGATGCTGGAACTGGTCGGGCTTGGCGATGCCGCCCACAAGCGCCCAAACGAGCTGTCTGGCGGCATGCGTCAGCGGGTGGCCATCGCCCGGGCTTTGGCGCTCGATCCGGCGGTCTTACTGATGGACGAGCCGTTTGGCGCCCTTGACGCGATTACCCGCGACTCGATGGGCCAGTCGCTGCTGGAGATCTGGCAGAGGACCGGCAAGACGATTGTCTTCGTGACGCATTCGATCGATGAAGCCATCCAGTTGTCCCGCCAGGTTCATGTGCTGGGGATCAACCCTGGACGCATTACCCAGAGCCTCGACATTCCGCTGCCTTATCCGCGCGACACTTCCGTGACCGAAGTCCCCGAATTTGTCAGGCTGGTGCTTCAGCTTCGGACCATGCTGCGCTCCAGCCATCAGCCGGGAGGCGCGTCTTGAGCAAGCAACCCGTCGTCGATATCTCCCCGCCTGTTTCCGGCTGGAACGCGGCGACAAGCAGTTGGCTTCCGGCGGTCATCCTTCTGCTGGTGACGATCGTGTTGTGGGAAGCCGCGGTGCGGATATTCTCGATTTCTTCCTTTATCGTTCCTGCCCCTACCGAGATTGTGAAATCGCTGGTCGCGCAATGGGACACTCTCGCGCGGGCGACGGTGGTCACGGCAGGCGAAATCCTGTTTGGCTTTCTTGTCTCGGTCATAGTTGGCATCGCGCTTGCTCTCGTCATCGTGCGTTTCGACTGGCTGGGCCGTGCGCTCTACCCGCTCGTCGTGTTGTTCCAAAACGTGCCGAAGGTTGCGCTGGCGCCGATCTTCATCCTCTGGTTCGGCTATGGGCTCACCCCCAAGATCGGTCTGATCCTGGTCATTGCCTTCTTCCCGGTGACGCTGTCGATGCTGGCCGGCATGCAATCGGTCGACCGTTCGCTTCTGTCGCTGATGAATTCGGTCGGCGCCAGCCCGACCCAGATCCTGTTCAGGATCCGCGTTCCCCACTCGCTGCCCAGCCTATTGGCAGGGACTAAAATTGCCGCGACCCTGAGCGTCATCGGCGCCATCGTCGGCGAATTTGCCGGTGCGTCGGACGGGCTCGGCTACGTCATCCAGTTCGCGTCGACCCAGCTCGACACGCCCCTTGTCTTTGCGGCGCTGCTGCTGGTTTCCGTGCTCGGCATCGCCTTCTACTACGCAGCCGAATTTCTCGAACGCATCGTGGTGCCTTGGGCGCCGAAATTCAGCCAGGCCTAGGCTTCTCGAACAACCAAGATCAAAGAAGGGAACAAACATGCTGAGACGCTCTCTTATCAAAGCAGCCATCTTTGCGGCGGTAGTCGGCGCGCTTGGTTTCTCGAACGCTGCGCTGGCGGCTGACACGGTCAACGTGCAGCTCGACTGGGTGGTGCGCGGCAATCACGCCATGTTCTTTGTTGGCAAGGAAAAGGGATTTTTCGCCAAGAACGAGATCAATCTGGCCGAGGTCCGCAAGGGGTCCGGCTCGCCGGACGCCATGAGGCTAGTGGGCAACGGCAACGCTGAATTCGGCTTCGGCGATCTTCCCACGCTTGCCGTGGCAAGATCGCAGAATGTTCCGGTCGTGGCGCTGGCGGCGGTCAACCAGCAGTCGCCGCTGGGCATCATCTCGCTCGCCAAGACGCTCAAGCTGACCAAGCCTTCCGACCTCAAGGGCCTGACCATCGGCATCCACCCGGCAGGATCCACCTACATCTTCTTCAGGGGCTTCCTGGCTGCCAACGGCATGAGCGAGAAGGACATGACGCTCAACAGCGTCTCGCCGCCTTACGAAAGCTACCTACTGCTCGGGCGTGTGCAGACAGTGGTCGGCTATCTCGACGCTGAAGTGCCCGAACTTGAAGCCAAGGCCGGCGGCCCGGGGTCGCTGAGCATCATGCTCGGTGCCGACCACGGCTGGAAAGCCTATGGCTCGGGGTTGTTCACCTCTGAAGCGATGATCAAGGACAAGCCTGATGTCGTGCGCCGTTTCGTGAAGGCCTACAGGGAAGCTTTCGACTATGTCTCGGCCCATCCGGAAGAAGCCGCCGAGATCACAGCCAAGGCCGTTCCTGGCTATGCCGAAAAGAAGGACGTGCTGCTGGCCCAGCTCAAGGCCGACATCGCCTCGACGTTCAACAGCCCGGCGACGAAGGAACACGGTCTCGGCTGGATGACGAAGGCCCAGTGGGAAGAGACCTTGAAGACGCTGACGGATCAGGGCGTGCTCAAGACGGCGCTGTCGGCAGACGACGTCTTCACCGACAAGTTCCTGGCGGCAGAGTAAAGGTTCAGGGCGATGTCCAAAGTGGCAACAGTCAGCGTCTACCGGCAGGCCAACCTGCCGTCCGCGCTGCCGCACGTCACGGCCACTTGCCCCTTTGCGGCGCTGGCCCGGTCGAGCGCGATCTGCACCCGCGTAGCGTATGCCTGGGCCGCCAGGCCGCACCACAGCCGCTCGACGGGCAGGTTTTCGCGCTTGTCGTTGAGAATCGCAAACGTCCCGGTTTTTGGATCGAACCACAGCTCGACACGTGCGCTCTTGCCAGGCGCCGCGGTGGCGATCGTGGCCGAATACCAGTGCGCGAAGTCGGCGTTGCAGGAAAGCGCCTCGCGCCCCGCATTCGAAATCGTCAGTGGCGCGGGATCGAGCCCGTCGGTGCCGGTTCGCACAGTAATTTGCCGCAATTCAACCGCGTTGGCGAACGACGTGAACGCCAGCGTTATTGGAAGGATGTACCGCACAACCACCTTGCTTGAACTCATGATACAATTGTTCAGGCAGTCTACCTCGCTTTTGCGCAATAACAATAAGAATATCTTGGGTCAACCAAACAGAGAGGGTAACATGTCTAAGTTTCTGAAGAACAGCGTAAGCGCTGTTATATTGAGCGGCCTCTTCCTTGGCAATGCACTTGCCGCCGAGGTCAAGTCCATCGCCATCCTGACGCCGGAAGAAGGTACCGATTATGGCTGGAACCAGCAAGGTATCGACGCTGCCAAGGCGGCGGCGAAAGCTGCCGGTGTCGAGATAGTCGTGGCGCAGGGGCTCGGCTATGGCGACGTGCGGCCGACATTGCGGGAGCTAGCGGTTGACGGCGCCAGCCTGCTGATCGCTCATGCCAGCGGCTACAACACCTCGGCTCCCGAAATCGCCAAGGAAACCAAGGTGCCGGTGGCAATCGTCGATACGCCGACCGGTCTGGAGAAGGGCCTCGTCGCCGACTACACACTGAGCGGTCACGAAGGCGCGTATCTCGCCGGCCGTCTCGCCGCCAAGATGTCGCGTTCCAAATCGGTCGGCATCGTCGTGTCCGGCGAGCCTCCGTCGTGGAACTCGCAGTCGGCGGCGTTCGCGCAAGGGGTGAAGGCCGAGAACCCTGACGTCAAGGTTACCTATGCGGTGATCGGACCCGCCGCTTACAGCGATGCGGCCGGCGGCAAGCGCGTCACCGAAAGCGTGATCGCGTCGGGCGCCGACATCATTTTCGGCCAGGGCAACGGCTCGAGCTTCGGCATGCTGCAGGCGGTCGAGACGACCAAGGCCGGGGATGGCGGCAAGGTCTATTTCATCGACGTCATCGGCGACAAGACGCCTATCGACAAAGGCTTCCTGCTGTCGTCGGTGGTCTGGAACATCGAGCCGGTCTATGCGGCGATGATCGCCGACCTGAAGGCCGACACGTTCGGCACCAAGAGCTACTCGATCGGCCTCAAGGACGATTCGGTCAAGCTTCTGAAAACCGCTGCGATCCCCGACGATGTCTGGGCGCAGATCCAGGCGCAGCGCGAAGACATCATTTCCGGCAAGACCAAGGTCGATCCGGTCTATGATGCGGCCGCCGTGAGGGCGCTGATGACCAGCGTCGCCCAGTAAGGCGATCAAAAGCAGGCTTCTGGAGGGGTGACCAGTTCACCCCTCCGGATCGATTTCATTTCAAGGCTTGGCTTTCATGAGCAGTGCTTCCTCATTGTCAGTCGGCAAGCGCGACATCGTCGCGCTTGAAGGCGTGACCAAGCGGTTCCCCGGTGTGGTCGCCAACGACAGCGTCGATCTGGCAATCCGTCCAGGTGAAGTGCATGTGCTGCTCGGCGAAAACGGCGCCGGAAAATCCACCTTGATCGGCATGCTGTCCGGCCTGCAGCAGCCGGACGAGGGGCGCATCCTGGTCGACGGCGAGCCTACCGCGATCACCTCGCCCCGCAAGGCACTGGCGCTCGGCATCGGAACCGTATTCCAGCACATGATGCTGGTGCCGACGCTGACGGTGGCGGAAAACCTGTTGCTGGGCGGGCCGTGGTGGCAGCGCCCCAAAACCGAAGAGCTGGAAGCGCGCGTCGCCAAGATTACCAGAACGCTCGACATCACGGTAAAGCTGCATGCCAAGGTGTCCGAGCTTTCGCTCGGCGAACAGCAGCAGGTCGAGATCCTGCGCGCGATGGTGCGCAACAGCCGGCTTCTGATCCTCGATGAGTCGACCTCGATGCTGACGCCGAAGGGCATCGACGAGTTGGGCACGCTGATGCGCCGCTTGGTCGAGCAGGGATTGGCGATCGTCTTCATCACCCACAAGCTCAAGGAGGCGGCGGCTTTCGGCGATCGCATCTCAGTGCTGAAACTCGGCCGCAAGGTCGGCGAAATTCCTCCCGAGCGGTTTCGTGCGCTGGGCGAGCAGACAGTCATTTCGGAGATCGTGGGATTGATGTTCGGCAAGCAGAAGGACGACCCAGAAGCGGCCGAGCGTCCTGTTCGTACCATCCGTGCCGAAGCGGCTCCCTTGCTTGAAGTGCGTGATCTTGCGGTTGCGCCGACAGACGACGCGCCGGGCCTGTCGTCGATTTCGTTCGACATCCGTCCAGGCGAGCTGCTGGGCATCGCTGGTATGGACGGCAATGGCCAGAAGCAACTGGCGGAGGCGCTGGCCGGCCAGCGTACGGCGGTGGGCGGTTCGGTGCGGCTGCTGGGAGAGCCCATCGAGGCGCTGAGCGTCGGCGAACGCCGCCAGAGAGGCTTTCGTTACCTGACCGACGACCGGCTCGGTGAGGGGACGGTAGGCACCTTCCCGGTCTCGATCAATTTCTTCCTCAAGCAGGTCGGCGCGGCGCCCTTCTGGCGCAAAGGCGTCGAGCAGCGCGCCGAAATCGACAAGCGCGCCGCCCAACTCGTCCGCGAATTTGACGTGCGCACGCCAAGCCTGAAAACGCCGGTTGCCCGGCTCTCCGGCGGCAATATCCAGAAGGTGCTCCTGGCGCGCGAACTCGCCGAAGGCGCAAAAGTGGTGATCTTCAACAAGCCAACCTATGGGCTCGATCTCGCCAACACATTGGCTTCGCGCCAGCGAATCCGCGATACGGCGGCTCGCGGCCTTGCCGTGCTGCTCATCTCCACCGATCTCGAAGAGTTGCTCAGCATGTGCGACCGCATCGCCGTCATCTCGAACGGGTCGCTCGTCGGCACCGTCGAGAATGCCGACGACGCCCGCACCAGGGTCGGTCGCTTGATGATCGGACTTGCCGCATGAGCATCGACACCGCCCCGGCATCCAGCGCAACCGCACTCGATGCCACGGCTGCGATGGCTACGCGCCGCGATATCCAGCATCGGCTGCTGATGACCCTCGGCCCTATACTGGCCGCGCTGATCATCGCCGGCTGCATCCTGCTTGCCGTCGGCGTCGATCCGCTTGCCTATTATAGCTTTGTGCTCGAGAGAGGGCTTTTGTCGCCGCTCGGCATCCAGCAGACGCTGACGCGCATGGCGCCGCTGCTGTTTCTTGCCGCCGGCCTGATCGTGGCCTTTCGCGCCGGCATGTGGAATCTCGGCGGCGATGGCCAGTTCCTGCTCGGCGCGATAACGGCGGCCGCCAGCGCGCCGGTCTTCGTGCAAATCATGCCGTCCTGGCTGGCGCTGATCTGTTCGTTCGTCATTGCCATGGTCGTTGCGGTGATCTGGTCGCTGGTGCCGGCCCTTTTGCGGGCCTATCAGGGCGTCAACGAGATCATCACGACGCTGATGATGACGTTCCTAGGCACCTCGCTCGCCAATGTGCTGGTCAAGCTGGTGTTTCGCGATCCGGGCACAACTGTGCCGCAAACCCGCACCTTGCCGGTCGAGGACCGACTGCCGCGCCTGTTCGACACGACCATCACTAGCGGATTGCTTCTGGGGCTGGCGGCGATCATCACCGTCCATCTGATGATGACGCGCACGGCCTTCGGCCTGAAGCTGAGGATCGTCGGGGCCAATCCGCGCGCAGCCATCCACGCGGGGCTCGGAGTGCCGAAGCTCACCATTGCCGTCTTCGCCATGTCGGCCGGGCTGGCCGGCCTTGCCGGCGCCGTCGATATCCTCGGCGTTCAGGGTAACGTCCGCGCCGACTGGAACCCCGCCTACGGGCTGGCTGTCATCCCCGTGGTGTTCCTCGCCCGCATGAACGGCTTTGCCGCCATCGGTTTTGTGTTCCTGCTTTCGGTGCTGTCGATCGGCGGCGAGAGCGCTGCGCGGCGGCTCGGCGTGCCCAATCATTTCACGCTGGTGCTGGTCTCGATCGTGCTGATCGTGCTCGCGCTGGCCGAATATATCGATCACCGCTACAACCAGTCGCGGAGGGCTTGAAGCGATGACCGGGCTGTTCAGCGAAGTCTTTCTCAGCGCGCTTTTGTTTGGCGCGGTCACCGCGGCGATCCCGCTGCTGCTGGCCGGCCTCGGCGAACAGATGTCCGAGAAGGCCGGGGTGCTCAACATCGGCATCGAGGGCATGATGCTGGCCGGCGCCTATCTCGGCTTCGTCGGCGCCTTCTATTCCGGATCGCTGTGGCTGGGCTTTCTCACCGGCGCCGGCGGTGGTATCGCGGTGGCGCTGGTCATGGCGCTGCTTTGCGTGCGCATCGGGCTGAACCAGATCGTGATCGGCATTGCGCTGACCTTGGGACTCGAAGGTCTGACGGCGCTGCTCCACCATTTCCAGTTTTCGCGCAGCTATCCCCGCCTGCCGGCGGTGGATGTGACCGTCATTCCGTTGCTGTCGAACATCCCCGTCATCGGGCCGGCGTTGTTCAGGCAGCATCTGATCGTCTATCTCGCGGTCGCGTTGGTTTTCGCCATCGGCTACATCTATCGGCGCACGCAGCTCGGCCTCAACCTGCAAGCGGCGGGCGATAAGCCGGCCGCCCTTGACGTTGCAGGCATTGACGTCGTGCGAACCCGCACGGTCGCCGTGCTGGCGACCGGAGCGCTGGCGGGGCTCGGCGGTGCGTATCTTGCCAATGTCGGCGCCGGCCTGTTCATTCCGTTCATCACCAATGGCGCGGGCTTTCTCGGCATCGTGCTGGCGATGCTGGCGCGTGGTCGCCCGGTCTGGGTGCTGTTCGGCGCGCTTTTGTTCGGCGTCTGCCTCTCGCTGACGACGGCCATGCAGGTGGCCGGCATCAACATACCAACCGATGTCATCCAGATGCTGCCGTTCCTGGCGGTGATGATCATGCTGGTGCTGTTCGGCCGACGGGCCAGTCTGCCGGCGGCGCTCGGCATTCCATACGAGCGCGGCGCGCGCTGATCACAGGTCATGCGCGGACGGGACCCGCGCCACAAGAGGAGACAAAAATGTCGGATACCAAGGTCTACCTGCTCGACGGCGGCTCGCTCGTGCTCGACGGCTATCACGTATTCTGGAATCGCGGTCCCGGTGGCGAAGTCCGCTTTCCCGTCTATTCGATCCTGATCGAGCACGCCGAGGGCCGGTTTCTCATCGACACCGGCTACGACTACGATCACGTCATGAAGGTGCTGCCCTTCGAAAAGCCGATCCAGGAAAAGCACCAGACCATTCCTGGCGCGCTGGCTCTGCTCGGCCTTGAGCCGAAGGACATTGACGTTGTCGTCAACTCGCATTTCCACTTCGACCATTGCGGCGGCAACAAGTATTTTCCGAATGCCAAGAAAATCTGCCATCGGACCGAGGTGCCGCAGGCCTGCAATCCCCAGCCTTTCGAGCATCTCGGCTATTCCGATCTGAGCTTTTCGGCCGAGGCCGCCGAAGCGCGTGGCGCGACCGCGCAATTGCTGGAGGGCACGACGCGGGCCAACTCGACCTTCGAAGGCATCGACGGCGACGTCGAGCTTGCCAGGGGCGTCAAGCTGATCTCGACGCCCGGTCATTCGATCGGCCATTACAGCCTGCTGGTCGAGTTTCCCAAGCGCAAGCCGATCATGTTCACCATCGACGCGGCCTACACGCAGAAGAGCCTTGAAACGCTCTGCCAGGCAGCCTTCCACATCGACCCGGTGGCGGGCGTCAACTCGATGCGCAAGGTGAAGAAGCTCGCCGAAGACTATGGCGCCGAGCTGATGTACTCGCACGACATGGAAAACTTCAAAACCTACAAAACCGGCACGCAATTCTACGGCTGATCGCCACCGACCGGAGACAAGACCATGCGCTATTTCGAACACGCCGAACCGGTCATCACGCTCACCGCGGGGCCGGTGAACGCCTATCCCGACGTGCTGCGCGGCCTCGGCCGCACGGTGCTCTACGATTACGACCCGGCGTTCCAGCTCTTTTACGAGAGGGTGGTCGACAAGGCGCAGAAGGCGATGCGGCTGTCGAACAAGCCGGTCATTCTTCATGGCGAGCCGGTGCTTGGCCTGGAGGCGGCCGCAGCCTCCCTGATCACGCCGGACGACGTCGTGCTCAACCTTGCTTCCGGTGTCTACGGCAAGGGATTTGGCTATTGGGCGAAGCGCTATTCGCCGCATCTGCTCGAAATCGAGGTGCCCTACAACGAGGCGATCGACCCGCAGGCGGTTGCGGCAATGCTGGAAGCGCATCCGGAAATCACCATTGTTTCCGTCTGCCACCACGATACGCCGTCGGGCACCATCAACCCGATCGACGCCATCGGCGCGCTGGTTTCGGCGCACGGCGCCTATCTGATCGTCGATGCCGTTTCGTCCTTCGGCGGTATGAAAACGCATCCTGAGGACTGCAAGGCCGATATCTATGTCACCGGCCCGAACAAATGCCTGGGCGCGCCTCCCGGCCTCACGATGATGGGCGTCAGCGAGCGCGCCTGGGCCAAGATGAAGGCAAATCCACTGGCGCCACGCGCATCGATCCTCAGCATCGTCGATTGGGAGCATGCGTGGTCGAAGGACCAGCCGTTTCCGTTCACGCCGTCCGTCGCGGAGATGAACGGGCTCGACGTCGCGCTCGACCTCTACCTCAACGAGGGACCGGCGGCGGTGTGGGCGCGCCACGCGCTCACCGCCAAAGCCATGCGCGCGGGCGTCGCCGCCATGGGTCTGTCGATCTGGGCCGCCAGCGACAATATCGCGTCGCCGACCACGACCGCCGTCAGGACGCCCGAAGGCATCGACGAGAAGGCGCTTCGCCAGGCCGCGCGCGCCCGCTACGGCGTGGCGTTTTCGTCTGGCCGCGGCGAAACATTGGGCAAGCTGACACGCATCGGCCATATGGGCCCGACCGCCCAGCCGATCTATGCGATCGCGGCGCTGACGGCACTTGGCGGTGCGATGAATTCCTTGGGCCAGGAACTCGCGGTCGGCAAAGGCATCGACGCGGCGCTCGCCGTTATCGACGCCGACGCGTGAACCAGAAAATCACCAGATCACAATTGAGGGAGCGTTTTCATGACTGAACGGCTTGCGGGAAAGACGGCCCTGGTTACCGGGGCCGCACAAGGCATCGGCAAGGCGATCGCCGCGCGCTTGGCCGCCGATGGCGCGACCGTCATCGTCAGCGACATCAACGCGGAAGGCGCCGAAACGGCGGCTGCGTCGATCGGCGGAAAAGCGAAGGCGATCGCCGCGGACATTTCCGATCCTGCATCCGTCAAGGCGCTCTTCGCCGAGATCAAGGCCCTGACCGGGGGCATCGACATTCTGGTCAACAACGCCAGCATAGTGCCTTTCGTCGCCTGGGACGATGTCGACCTCGATCATTGGCGCAAGATCATCGACGTCAATTTGACCGGCACCTTCATCGTCAGCCGCGCGGGAACGGACCAGATGCGTGCCGCCGGCAAGGCCGGACGGGTGATCAGCATCGGCTCCAACACCTTCTTTGCCGGCACGCCGAACATGGCGGCCTATGTCGCGGCCAAGGGCGGCGTCATCGGCTTCACCCGGGCAATGGCCACAGAACTCGGCAAATACAACATCACCGCCAACGCGGTGACGCCGGGCCTGATCGAGAGCGATGGCGTCAAGGCGAGCCCGCACAACGAGGCGTTCGGCTTCGTCGAGATGCTGCAGGCGATAAAGGGGAAGGGCCAGCCGGAATATATCGCCGACGTGGTGTCGTTCCTGGCCTCGGATGACGCACGCTGGATCACCGGCCAGACGCTGAATGTCGACGCTGGCATGGTGCGCCACTAAAAGCGCGTCGCGTCTGAAAGGATTCATGCGACGCGCTGATGTCGATGGAGGCTTTCGTCGAAAAATTCCCCTACATTACATTTGCCCGCGCGAAACCGGAGACCCGAGATGAAACCTCGGTCCGCAATTGTCGCCCTTACCCTTGCCTTGGTTGCCGGTCCGAACGCGGCAACATCGCAGGAACGCGCATGTCGCAGTCCCGATCCCGTCGACACAATAAACGAGATGTTCTCCGCGATCGTCGCCTGTTGGGAGCCACCGCCCGGAACCGCGGGCATGACCCTGACGCTGCAGTTCTCAATTCGCCGAAACGGCACACTTATCGGCAAGCCTCGCGCCACTTACTCCCGTCTAGGGAATGATGCCACCCTCAACCGGGCTTTCGTGGCTTCCGTTCTCGAGGCTCTAGACAAGGCTCTGCCACTGCCCGTTTCGGAGAGCATGGGTGGAGCGATCGCAGGGCGTATGCTGTTCCCTCGCTTCACAGCAGCGAGTGGGCGTGCATCCTAAACCACGTCCGGCAATGGTGCATTAGGACATCGGCGCAGAGCCCCCTGATCACTTCGTTTCTTGAGCCGAGGCAGAAGGGCGGGAACGCCGCAATCCCAGGAGGCCTATTGTGAATAGGGCTTGACCAACTCCGCCGGGTCATCGTACTTTGGATCCATGGATCCAAAGTCGATCTTTAGCGAACTCAAAGACGAGATTGAGTCAGGTGAATTGGCACCGGGCTCTGTTCTCAAGCAGGAATCGATCGCGGAGCGTTTCGGGGTCAGCCGTCAGCCCGTCCGGCAGGCCTTAGACCGGTTACTCGGGAGTGGCTTGGCCGTGCGGCGTCCCGACCGAAGCCTGGCGGTAGCGATCCTCTCAGTACGGGAGGCGACTGAACTTTGCGAGGTTCGGGCTATTCTGGAGGTCGCTGCCTTGGAGCAGTCGGTGCCGGGGCTTCAGCCTTCCGCCTTGCGTAAGGCTGAGAGGCTCAACGACGACCTGTTCGCGGAGTACGATCCGTCGCGGATTCTGGAGCTCGACCAACAGTTTCACCTCGCCCTGTACAGCGGTTGCACGAATACTCGATTGCTTAAGACCGTCGGAGATCTTCGACGAGAATCCCGGCGGGCAACCCTTCACCAAGAGCGTGGCGCCCAGGAGCGAATTGATTTCTTCGAGGAACACGCGGCGATCATTGCCGCTTGTGCGAGGCGCGATTTCGACGCTGCGGCGCAGCATCTTCGCTGCCATCTGACCCAGACGACTGCAAGACTTCTTTCCGTTCCAACAAAGGATCAATCATGAAAATGACCGTCGAAGTGCACTGGGAGCGAGAAGGAGCGGTATTCACCGACAAGCGCTACAGCCGCGCGCACATCTGGCGCTTCGACGGAGGCCAAGTGGTGCCGGCATCCGCTTCGCCGCATATCGTTCCGCTTCCTTATTCAGTGGAAGCCAACGTCGATCCGGAGGAGGCTTACATCGCGGCGATTTCCAGTTGCCACATGTTGACCTTTCTCTCGATCGCGGCGCCCCACGGGATCGTCGTGGAGAGCTATACCGACAAGGCGGTCGGCATGATGGAGAAGGTGGACGGACGATTGTTAGTCAGCCGCGTTGACCTCAATCCGACCATTGTCTACGCCGGGGAAACGCCAACCGCCGCAATAGAAGCGGAACTGCACCACTCGGCGCACGAACAGTGCTTTATTGCCAATTCCGTGAAGACGGAAATCCAGGTAGCCACTTGAGATAATCCATTCTACCGTCGCGATTGACAACCACAATTGGGTTTCGAGCCTAAACCGGCGGGTTCTGTGGCTGGAAGAATTTGCCGCGCTCGGCGATCAGCACCATCACCAATGCGCCAAGCGAAACGCTGCAGAATCCGGCGGCCAAGGGCGTCACCGTGCCGTTGAAGGCTTGGCCGATCAGAGTGCCGAGCAGGCCACCGAGGAAGGTTTGCATGAAACCCAGAATGGACGATGCCGTGCCGGCCAGCTGGCCGAGCGGCTCCATGGCGAGCGCGTTGAAATTCGCGCCGAGTGCGCCAAACGGGACCATCGCACAGGCAAAGAAGGTGATGAAAAGCCAGAGCGGCATCTTCATTTGGATGGAAACGATCAGCCAAGCGAGGCTGATGGCCAGAAACAGGAGCAGCGCGCTCTGCGACAGGCGGCGCATGCCGATGCGGCCGACAAGGCGCGAATTCAGATAGTTCGAAAAGGCGAGCACGCCGGCGATCCCTGCGAAAATCACCGGGAACATCTCGCCGACGCCGAAGACGCCGACATAGATCTGCTGCGCCGAGTTGATGAAGCCGAACATTGCGCCGAAGGCAAAAGTGCTGGCGAAGGCGTAGCAAAGTGCCATGCGATTGGTCAGCACGATGCGGAAGCCGCCAATGATGGATGAGACCGTCAGCGGCCTGCGGTGTTCCGGATGCAGCGTTTCGGGCAGGCGCAGCAGTGCCCACGCCGACACGATCAGGGCGCCTGCCGCCATGGTGATGAAGATCACGTGCCAGGTCGCGAACAGCATGATGAACTGGCCGATGCCGGGCGCCACCACCGGAATTGCCATGAACACCATGAAGATCAGCGACATGACTTCAGCCATGCGCCGGCCGTCGAATGTGTCGCGCACGATCGAGACGGCGATGACGCGTGTCGCTGCGGCGCCGATGCCTTGCACTACCCTGCACAGGATAAGGATGGCGAATGTCGGGGCAATTGCCGCCGCAGCCGCTGCCGCGACATAGATCACCAGCCCGACAACGAGCGGAGCACGGCGTCCGAAGCGGTCCGAGATCGGTCCGAAGAAGAGCTGCCCGCCGCCAAAGCCCAAAATATAGGCGGCAATCACGTACTGACGGTGGTTTTCATTTTCCACGCCCAGCGAGGCGCCGATCTGCTGCAGCGCCGGCAGCATGATGTCGATGGCCAGCGAGTTGAGCGCCATCAACGCCGCGCACAGCGCGATGAATTCCCAGCGCGGAATAGGCAAGGTGCTTGCCTCCGGCGCTTGTGCATGCTGATCCACGGCAAAGTCCGATCTTCAACGAAAAAGCGCCGGCGCACCGGCGCATTCATTCGTCTTGTACCCCGATACCGGGGAGGTAATCAGCTTGGCGAAGTGCCCGACGTATTCGTTAGGCGGCGCCTTTGACGCTCACGCCCTTTTCGACGAGGAACGTCTGAAGTTCGCCTGCCTGGAACATCTCGCGGATGATATCGCAGCCGCCAACGAATTCACCCTTGACGTAGAGCTGAGGGATCGTCGGCCAGTTTGAGTATTCCTTGATACCTTGCCGTAGCTCGGCCGAGGTCAGCACGTCCACGCCCTTGTAGTCGGCCCCGATGTAGTCGAGGATCTGCACGACCTGACCGGAAAATCCGCATTGCGGGAAACCGGGCGTGCCCTTCATGAAGAGAACGACGTCGTTGCCCTTCACTTCGCTGTCGATGTAGTCGTTGATACCGCTCATTGAGAATCCTTTCATGCCCGCGGGAGCCAGGCTCGAAACATGTCCTTCAAATAAACCCATAGGTTGCCTGAAACAAGACGTTTGCAGCATCGTCACGCAAATGGCGCAAAGGATAGCCTGATATTGGGCCAAGCGCATCGGCCAGCTATTTTCCCAAGGAAGCGATAAAAAGGCGAGATGGCGCGGCAATCCTGATTGGTATTGTGCTCGTTACGCTGGCCTTGATCCGGTGGCTCAGGCAATCGCGATCTGGTGCTCGCAAGTCAGTCTCGGCAGCTTTGCACGCCTGTTCCGCGATGCGCTGCACTGTCCCAACGCGCTTTTCTTCGACGGACGGTCTCGGCACTGTCGAATGGCGAGAGATCGATCGTCGGCGAAAAATATCCGGCAGGGCCGATCATTGCCGTCTCGACGAAAAAGTAACGAGGGGTTGGACGCCGAAGCTCAGTCCGGCACGCTGGTCTGCAGGGCGAGCGCGTGCAGCACGCCGCCCATATTGCCCTTCAGCGCGTCATAGACCATTTGATGCTGCTGGACACGGCTTTTGCCGCGAAAGCTTTCGGCTACCACCTCGGCTGCATAATGGTCGCCGTCGCCGGCCAAGTCGCGAATCGTCACCTTGGCGTCCGGAATGCCTTCCTTGATCAGCCGTTCGATGTCGTGCGCGTCCATTGCCATACGAGGATTCCTTGTTCAGGTCGTTACCATAGATATGATCGAAATGGCGGATGAACCACACCCAAACGACCCCACTCGATTATGTCACGGGTCCACGACCTCATTTCCCATGAAGCGAGGAAACCAGGATTCGTGGGCAGCGGTCAATTCTCTGACCGGGATCGCCCGTGCCTCGCCGAGTTTCAGGTCACTACCGCCGGTCGAGCCAATCCATGGCGCGAAGATACCGAGTTTGCTCTGCTCTTCGCGAATGGCATCCCATTCGTCGCTCTGCGGATCGATCGACAGCGTCAAGAGATAGCGGCCCTGATCCTCGCCGAACCAGACCGGGATCGGATCGGTCCCGACCAGGCCGGGGACGGTCGCGCCGATGCCGGACGCCATCGCCATCTCGGCCAGCGCGACAGCAATGCCGCCATCGGAAATGTCATGCGCAGCGGTAACGACGCCGGAGGCGATCAGGGTGCGTACATGATCGCCGACGCGTTTTTCATGGTCGAGATCGACCGGCGGCGGCGGGCCGTCGGTGCGGCCATGGATGTCGCGCATATAGGCCGACTGGGCGAGATGCGTTCCCCACATGGACGGCGCGCCGACCAGCAGGATCATCTGGCTCTCGGCGGCAAAGCCGATCCGCGTCATCTTGGACCAGTCGGCGATCAGCCCGACGCCGCCGATGGTGGGGGTCGGCAAGATGCCTTGCCCGTTGGTTTCGTTGTAGAGCGAGACGTTGCCGGAGACGATCGGAAAGCCAAGGGCGCGGCAGGCGTCGCCGATGCCTTTCACGGCGCCGACCAGCTGGCCCATGATCTCCGGGCGTTCCGGGTTGCCGAAATTGAGATTGTCGGTGGCCGCGAGCGGCAGGGCGCCGGTGGCGGTAAGGTTGCGCCAGCATTCGGCCACCGCCTGCTTGCCGCCCTCGTAAGGGTCGGCCTCGCAGTAGCGCGGCGTCACGTCGGAGGAAAAAGCGAGCGCCTTGGTCGGATGACCTTCGACGCGCACCACGCCGGCATCGCCGCCCGGAAGCTGCAGCGAATTGCCCTGGATCAGCGTGTCGTACTGTTCCCATACCCAGCGGCGCGAGGACAGGTCGGGTCCGCCAAGCAGTTTCAGCAGCGCCTCGGCAACATCCGCTTGCGGTGCATCGCTGGCCGCCAGGGGCGCCGGCTTCTTCGGCTCGGTCCAGGGACGGTCATATTCCGGCGCCTGGTCGCCAAGATCCTTGATCGGCAGGTTGGCGACCTCGTCGCCCTGGTGCAGCACGCGAAAGCGCAGATCGTCGGTGGTCTTGCCGACGATGGCGAAGTCGAGGCCCCATTTGTGAAAGATCGCCTCGGCTTCCTTTTCCTTTTCGGGCCGCAGCACCATCAGCATGCGCTCCTGGCTCTCCGACAGCATCATCTCGTAGGCGCTCATGCGCTCCTCGCGCACCGGCACCTTGTCGAGGTCGAGCTCGATGCCGAGATCGCCCTTGGCGCCCATCTCGACCGCCGAGCAGGTGAGGCCGGCTGCCCCCATGTCCTGAATGGCGATGACGGCGCCGGACGCCATCAGTTCGAGGCAGGCTTCGAGCAGGCATTTTTCGGTGAACGGGTCGCCGACCTGAACGGTGGGCCGCTTCTCGTCGATCTTGTCGTCGAATTCGGCCGAGGCCATGGTGGCGCCGCCGACGCCGTCGCGGCCGGTCTTGGCGCCGAGATAGACGACCGGCAGGCCGACGCCCTTGGCTTCCGACAGAAAGATCGCATCGGTCTTGGCAAGCCCCGCGGCGAAGGCGTTGACCAGGATGTTGCCGTTGTAGCGCGCGTCGAAATTGACCTCACCGCCGACCGTCGGCACACCGAAGGAATTGCCGTAGCCGCCAACGCCGGCAACGACGCCGGCGACGAGGTGTTTGGTCTTGAGATGGTCCGGCGCACCGAAACGCAGCGCGTTCATCGCCGCTATCGGCCGGGCGCCCATGGTAAAGACATCGCGCAGGATGCCGCCGACGCCGGTCGCAGCCCCCTGATAGGGCTCGATGTAGGAGGGGTGGTTATGGCTCTCCATCTTGAAGACGACGCAGTCGCCGTCGCCGATATCGACCACGCCGGCATTCTCGCCCGGCCCCTGGATGACCTGCGGCCCGGTGGTCGGCAGCGTGCGCAGCCACCTCTTCGAGGATTTATACGAGCAGTGCTCGTTCCACATCGCCGAAAAGATGCCGAGCTCGGTAAAGCTCGGCTCGCGCCCGACCAGGTCGAGGATGCGCTGATATTCGTCGGGCTTCAGCCCGTGCGCGGCAATGAGTTCCGGAGTGATTGGCACGGAATTGGAAATGGTCATGGGCGGCAATTTTTATATCCTTGGGATCGAGCCCCGTCTTATCGCAAGCTTTGCAGCCGATACACCCATCAAGCGATGAAAAACGATGGAAAGCGATAGGGCGCAGCAAGTAGCGAAAGATCGCCACTCGACCCGCAGGTTTCAAGCCGGTTCAGGAGAAACTGTCGTAGCCGGCGCGGCCCTCGTCCAGAAGCCGCCGGATCACGCCGACACCGCCCGCGATGTCCTCTCGACGACTCGGCTGTGAAACGCCAAAACGCACGCCGTGAAAAACCTGCTCGGAGCGGCCGGCCTTGAACTCGTCCTCATCATCGATGAGCACGCCATATTCGAGACAGGCATTCTTGAAGGTGCCGGAAAGCCATGGATCAGGCAGGGTGAGCCAGACAAAGGGCACATTGTCCACGGCCTTGAAGTCGAACCCGGCCAGCGTCTCGCGCACGATCGCCATGCGCGCGTTGATCTCGACGATGCTGCGCTTGCGCATCTCGCTGGCCTGGCCGGACAGAACCAGCCGGCTACACACTTCCGCCAGCAGGAAGGGGAGGCCACCCGTCAGCATCTTGTGAGCGACCCGGATCCGGTGACGATAAGCCGGCGGACAGGCGAGCCAGCCGCCCCGAACACCAGCCGCGACGGATTTCGAGAGGCCGCCGGCAACGATGGTCCGTTCGGGAGCATATTCGGCCAATAGCGGGGTCGGGTCGTCGGTCAGATCGCCATAGAGATCGTCCTCGATCAGGACGACATTGTATTCGCGCGCGACTCGCGCGATGGCCTCGCGGCGTGTTGCCGACAGCGTCACCAGTGTTGGGTTCTTGGCCGTCGGCATCAGGAACATCATTTTCGGGTGTTTTTGCGCGCAGACGCGCTCGAAATCCTCTGGATCGAATCCTTCCTCGTCCGACGTCACCAGGGCGGTCCGGCGTCCGATCAGGCCGGCGCTGCGTGAAATCTGCGAATAGGTGAGGTGCTCGAAGACGATATAGTCGCCAGGCGTGGTGAGCGCGGCAATCGCCGCCATAACCGCGGCATGGGTGCCTAGCGTCGGAACGATGCCATCAGGGCTCGGGCGAAACGAATTTCGCGAGAGCCAGCTGCAGCCGGCCTCAAACCAGCGGTCGGGAAAATCCCGGGTATAGCTTGAAATCTCATACGGATGGTCCTGCGCGGTGCGCGAGAGCACATCGGCGACAATGGCGCCCTGGCCAATATCCGGCGCAGCCGTGCTGTCGAAGCGCAACTTGCCGCGAGGCGCATCGATGTAGCGCGTGCCTTCCACATGTGGGTCGGATGCCAGCAGATCGGTCTTGGTCTCATGCCGGCCCAGAACATAGGTTCCGCGCCCGACTTCGCCGCTCACCAGCCCCCGTTCGCGCAACAATTGGTAGGCCCGACCGACCGTGCCGACGGTCGTGCCGATGTCGTAAGCCAGATCTCGCTGCGGCGGCAGTTTTGCCCCGGCAGCGATCACGCCATGATCGATGTCCGTCTCGATGGAATTTGCAAGCCGTTGATAGAGGGGCCCGGAACTGGACGTAAGATCGGGAAGCCAATTTGTCATGGTGACAATTTTCTATATTGCGCCGAATTGAGAGTCAATACATATGGATTGCGTGACAAAAGGGTACAATCTCGAAATCCCGGTAGCAAAAAAATGGCTGCAATAGATACAATCCGTTACGCGAGAGCTGAATTGCTCGGAGCCCGCCCGTCAGGCCGGCAAGGCTATGTCCGTCGCCTTGTGCGTATGATCAGGTCACTCGCAAACCGGATCGGCAGCTTGCTTGATCGCCGGCGCAGCCGGCTAGTCTTGCTGGAGATGACCGACGATCAGCTCAAGGATATCGGCATCTCGCGCGCCGACGCCCATCGTGAGGGTTTGAGGCCATTCTGGGACTAAGGTGCTACTGAGGCTGTGTGCGTCTTCAAGAAGACACGATCTCAGGACGCCTTTGTCGTGCCTTGATGGACGCCGGGACTTCGGATCCGTGAGATGCCGTGGTCTGCAAGCACCGCAACGATGCAGAGCAATAGAAAAAGTCCGGTGATGCCCAGCGCGGAGACGGCGACGCCGGCAGCGCCGTTCTTGGCGACATCAAGGAACGGGTAGGGCACTTCGCCTGCTATCGGCGCCCGCGCCAGTGCATAGGCCAAATAAGCGACCGGATAGATCATCCACCACGAGATGTCGCGCCACCGCGTCGAGCCATCGGCGCCTGCCACAAGCCACCACAGCACGAACAGTACCGGCGCTATATAGTGCATAGCATGTCGCAGAGCAGGAACAGGCCCTGCGGCTGCCAAAGCTGCGCCAGGACCGTCGCATAGACGATGAAGAGGAAGCGGCTCACAGCCCTACGCAGCCGCACCGCAGGCCGGATTGCCAGCCTGCCAGCGGGCGATGTCCGAGCCGATGCGTGCACCGAGCGGCTCGTTCATCAGCGGACCGTACACGTCCACCCGGCGTGAATTGCCCTGTGCCTGCACGACCAGCAACGGCTTTCCGCCATAATACTTGGCCGGGACCAGCAGGAAGCGCGGCGTGCCGGTGAACGAATTCAGCTCGTTGGCCATCTGATAGGGCTTGAAGGCGGGATCCTTGCTGGCGATCCAGCACTTGTGGGCGGCGATTGCCACCTGTTCCATGGCAAGCAGCGCCGCACTCTTGCCCGAAGGCGCCGGTGCGCTCTTCGGCTTCGATTGGCAGGAGGCGAGCACAAGGCCGGCGGTGGCGACGAGAGCGAGGCGGGCAATCGTCTGTCTCATGGTCAGGCGGCGCCTATTTCGAGTTCGGAAAAGGATGAGCGCTGAAGATATCAAGCGGCGATGCCGAGGGCACTTTCGAACAGCGCCCGGCCGTCGTTGCCGCCATGCGCCGCTTCGATCAGGTTCTCGGGATGCGGCATCAGGCCGAGCACATTACCCTGGCTGTTGATGATACCGGCAATGTCGTTGATCGAGCCGTTGGGATTGGTGCCTTCGGCATAGCGGAACACGACCTGGCCTTCGCCTTCGAGCCTGCGAAGCGTCTCGGCGTCGGCAAAGTAATTGCCGTCGTGATGCGCCACCGGCGAGTGGATGATCTGGCCCGGCTGATAGCGGCGGGTGAACATCGTGTTGGCGTTGGCGATCTCCAGCTTGACTTGCCGGCAGACGAATTTCAGCGACGTGTTGCGCATCAAGGCGCCTGGCAGCAGGCCGGCCTCGACTAAGATCTGGAAGCCGTTGCAGACGCCGATGACCATGACGCCCTTGGCCGCCTTTTCGGCGACCGCCCGCATCACCGGCATGCGCGCGGCAATGGCGCCGCAGCGCAGATAGTCGCCGAAGGAAAAGCCGCCCGGAATGGTGATCAGGTCGACATCGGGGATTTCGGTGTCGGTCTGCCAGACGGTGACCGGCGGCGTTCCAGAAATCTTGGTCAGCGCCGCGATCATGTCGCGGTCACGGTTGAGGCCCGGCAGAAGAACGACGGCTGATTTCATTTCGGTTCGTAAGGCCCCCGGGCTTCGGCAAGTTCGCGCAATTCAAGACGGCGATCTATACGTTCGAGACGATCGTCTTGACGGCCAAGAATGCCGTAGATGTTATGGATGTCGCTTTGGGTTGCGACCATGTGACCCCGAACGACGTTCAACTCCCGTTTCACTTCGGAAACATCTTGTCCGAAGTTCAGCAACTTCGTGGTGCACACGCTTCAGGAGCTCGTACATCAACTCGTTCGTGGCTTCAGTCATATACCCTCCGGCACAACCTTAGGTAATGGCCACACTATAGTTCTCAATCACCGTATTCGCCAGAAGCTTGTCGCACATGGCTTTGAGATCGGCTTCGGCCTTGGCCTTGTCGCTCTGAGCAAGCTCGACATCGAAAACCTTGCCCTGCCGCACCTGGCCGACGCCGTCAAAGCCCATCCCGGACAATGCGTGTTCGATCGCCTTGCCTTGCGGGTCGAGCACCCCATTCTTGAGAGTGACGGTAATGCGGGCCTTGATCACGCTGGACATGCTCCTGTTCGAAGTGCTGAGCGATAGAATCTCAGTGCGGCTTGCCTTTGACGCCGTCGGTCGAGGCGACGAGCACCGGCCCGGCGGGACGCGGAGGCTCGTTCTCGTTCATGATGCCGAGGCGGCGGGCGACTTCCTGATAGGCTTCGACCAATCCGCCCATGTCGCGGCGGAAACGATCCTTGTCGAGCTTGTCCTGCGTCGCCACGTCCCACAGACGGCAGGAGTCCGGCGAGATCTCGTCGGCAACGACGATGCGCATCATGTCGCCTTCGAACAGCCGGCCGCATTCGATCTTGAAGTCGACGAGCTGGATGCCGACGCCCATGAACAGGCCGGAAAGGAAGTCGTTGACGCGGATGGCAAGCGCCATGACGTCGTCGATTTCCTGCGGGCTCGCCCAGCCGAAAGCGGTGATGTGTTCTTCAGACACCATCGGGTCGTCGAGCGCGTCGGCCTTGTAATAGAATTCGATGATCGAGCGCGGCAGCACGGTGCCTTCCTCGATGCCGAGACGCTTGGCCAGCGAACCGGCGGCGACATTGCGCACCACCACCTCGAGCGGAATGATCTCGACTTCCTTGATCAGCTGCTCGCGCATGTTGAGCCGGCGGATGAAGTGGGTCGGAATGCCCATCCGGTTGAGATGGTTGAAGATGTGCTCGGAAATGCGGTTGTTGAGCACTCCCTTGCCATCGACGATTTCGTGCTTCTTCTTGTTGAAAGCGGTCGCGTCGTCCTTGAAGAACTGGATCAGTGTTCCCGGCTCAGGTCCCTCATAGAGGATCTTGGCCTTGCCTTCATAAATGCGGCGGCGATTTTTCATCTGATCTTTTCTCTGGATTTCCGGGCAGGCGGCAAGCGACCAGTTCCTGTCCGTCCGCCTAAATTAGTGCGGCAACGGTAGGGGTTCAATGCCGGTGTCTATCCCAATCGCACTGTTTGCTCAATCGGCAAATCCTTTCAATCACCGCTTTCCGGAATGAAATGCCGCAGCGCAGCAAGTGACGTACCATATTGACCGGCCCGTGGCCTTTTGGTTTGTGCTGCGGCAATACACATATTTCAACTGCCAACGAATCGGATTTGACCGGAGGGTGCCATGAGCAGCATGAAAGATCGCGAGGAGGGCTTCGAGCGCAAGTTCGTAATCGACGAGGAGCTCCGGTTCAAGGCCTCGGCCCGCCGCAACAAGGCGCTCGGCCTGTGGGCCGCCGAAAAGCTCGGCAAGGCCGGGGCCGACGCCGAAGCCTATGCCAAGCAGGTAGTCCTCGCCGACATCGAGGAAGCCGGCGATCACGACGTTTTCCGCAAGATACGCGAGGATTTCGACGAAGCCGGGGTCGCCCAATCGGACCATCAGATTCGCCGCACTATGGACGATCTGATGGCGCAGGCCATCGAGCAGATCAAGAACACCTGATCCTTGCTTTAAGCCAATCGACACGCTGGACCAATCGACCGCCCAGTCCCTCCGGGCGGTTTTTCTTTGCGTTTGCAGCTGTTTCCGGCTGAACTGCATTAGAGCGACATGCATCCATTCGGACGCACAAGTACGCTCTCAAACTTTGACTCCTCGCATCGGGATTTCCGATTTTGGGCCGATGCGAGAGCGATTAAGGAAGGCGCCCATGTCCCTCAAGTCACGCCTTGCGGCCGATGAAACGTTGTGCACCGCATGGTCCGGCGTGCCTGATGCCCTGACGGTCGAGATTCTGGCCAGACAGGGTTTCGATGCCGTCACGCTAGACATGCAGCATGGCGGACATCACGAGGACAGCGTGTTGCGCGGCCTTGGGCCGGTGCTGGCCGCCAACAAACCGGCGCTGGTGCGCATTCCGGTCGGCCGCTTCGACATGGCCAGCCGCGCGCTCGATTTCGGCGCCGAAGCGGTGATTGCGCCGATGGTGAATTCGGTGACGGACGCGCGGCTGTTTGCTGCTGCCATGAAGTACCCGCCGCTCGGCGAGCGCTCCTGGGGTCCGACTTATGCCTTTCCGCGTCATGGCAAGGGCGACTACGCCGACTGGCTGCGTGACAGCAACGAGCGCACCATGGCATTCGCCATGGTCGAAACGCGCGCTGCCCTCGATGCGCTCGACGGCATCCTCGATACGCCGGGTATCGACGGCATCTTCCTCGGCCCGTCGGACTTCTCGATTGCCTGGTCGAACGGCGCCGGCGTCAACTCGACGTTGGAAAGCATGATGGAAACTGTCGCCTCCATCGCCGAGCGGACACGCAAGGCCGGCAAGCATGCGGCGATCTACGTCGTCGAACCGGCCATCGCCGGCCGTGTGGTGTCGATGGGCTACCGGCTGCTGGCGATGGGCTCCGAGCACGCTCTGATCGGCCTGGGGGCAAAGACCCTGCTGAAGAGCGTCAAGGACTCGATCGGCTCCTAAAGGTCGGTCAGGAACTTCGCAAAAGTCATCGAACCTTCGGGCCATGGGCCGAAGCCGGAATCGGCATTGAGATGGCCGGCATCGCCGGCATCGATGAACAGCGAGCCCCAGGCGCCGGCAATGTCCTCGGCGACGTCGAATGTGCAGAACGGGTCGTTGCGGCTGGCGATCACCACCGAGGGAAATGCCAGCGGCTCGCGCGGATAGGGGCCGAAGGTCATCAGGTGCCTGGGTTTTATCTTAGGATTGGCGACGTCGGGCGGCGCCACGAAGAAGGCTCCGGCGACCGGGCGCTGGAATTGCGGCATTGCCTGGATCACGGCGGCGACGCCGAGTGAGTGCGCGACGATAACGACCGGCCGCTCGGCCTCGTTGACCGCCTTCGCCACGCTCGCCGTCCAGTCTTCGCGCACCGGCTTCGACCATTCCGCCTGCTCGACACGGCGCGCCGTCGACAATTTCGATTGCCAGCGGCTCTGCCAATGGTCGGGGCCGGAATTGGTGTAGCCCGGCACGATGAGAATGTCTGCATCCCTGACTTTCATGGCGGGCATGTAGCGAGGGACACGGTTTCGTGCAACTGCGCATGATCCCAAAAAGTGTGAAGCGGTTTTTGCATAAGATCATGCGCAACTGGGTCTGACCATCGGTGCGATTACTCACGAATAGTGAACACCATGTTCGCATCTTGGCGTCTTGTGTGAACGATCGCGATCGACGATCTGTCATCGGAAGAGAAACAGCCGTGTAAATGAGAACCAGGATTTTGGAACTGACACGACGTACAATGGTAGGTGGCGCCGGGCTCCGAAGGCCGCCCAAACGGAGACTTTGATGAGCGAACTGCCTTTTGCCGCCACGACCCCGGTAAGCGTTGCCCGCGTCGGGCTGCGCGCACGGAATGCCGAAAGCCTGGCCGCTTACTATCGCAACCTCGTCGGTCTGCGGGAACTAAGCCGCGCCGGCGGTACGATCACGCTGGGCGCCGCCAATCGCCCCTTGCTCGACATTGAGGCGGATGCAGCGGCGAAACCCGACGATCCGCGCAGCGCCGGCCTCTTCCACACCGCCTTCCTGCTGCCCAGCCGGGCCGATCTCGGGCGCTGGATCAACCACGCCATCGCTAACAATATCGGCATCGACGGCGCTTCCGACCATCTGGTCAGCGAGGCGCTTTACCTGACCGATCCTGAGGGCAACGGCATCGAGATCTATGCCGACCGCCGCTATGAGGACTGGAAGTGGAATGGCGACAAGGTGGCGATGGCGACCGAACGGCTGAATATTTCGTCGGTCGTCGCCGAAGTGCCTGCCGGCGATGCCGGCTGGCAGGGGATGCCGGACAACAGCATCATCGGCCACGTCCATCTGCGCGTCGGTCGTCCGGAAGACGCCGAGGCCTGGTGGCACCAGGAGTTCGGCTTCGATACGGTGGCAAAATATGGCAGCGCGGCGGTATTCCTGTCGTCAGGCGGCTACCACCACCACATCGGCGCCAATTCGTGGCAGAGCGCCGGCGCCGGCAGTCGCGATCCTTCTCGGTCCGGCCTGGCCTGGGTCGAAATGCGTTCCGACAATGTGACTGATGCAACGACCCGCGAGGATCCATGGGGAACGGTGATCAGGACCGTTCCCGGCAAGGCCTGAGCGTTTGGAAGCCTGTTAGAGCCGGGCTTTTTCCAACAAGCGGCCGAGCATGAGCAGGCCCGCCGGCCAAAGGCCGAGGCGGGTTTCGTTGCCCATATGGCCGAGGTCGCCGGCGTCGGCGAGGTCCGCGCCCCAGGCGGCGGCGAAGGCCGTCGCCTGGTCGAAGGTGACGCGCGGATCGGTACGGCTGGCCACCACCAGGGTCGGAAACGGCAAGCGTTTCAGCGGCATCGGCGCAAAAGGGCGAACCAGGTCGAAGGAAGGATCAGGGTCGTCGACATTGGTTGCGGCAACCAGCAATGCGCCCGCAACCTTGTTGAGTTGGCTTTCGCTGGCGATGGCCGCCCACTTCACCGCCGTCGCCACCGCCAGTGAGTGCGCAAGCAGCACCACGCGCCGAGGTGCCGCGGCAATCGCTGCGTCCACCCGGCCAATCCAGTCCTCAGGGGTCGGCCTGTCCCATTCGGCCTGCAGCACGCGGCTCGAATTGGGGAACGCCCGGCACCAATGCGACATCCAATGATCCGGCCCGGAATTGCCGCGTCCCGGCAGGGCGAGAAAATCGATCTCCAGCCGCGGAAATCATCAGGCTTCTCCGAACACGCGCTTGAAGATCGTGTCGACATGCTTGGTATGATAGCCGAGGTCGAATTTTTCACGAATCTCGGCTTCGGGCAGGGCTGTCGTGACCTCTTTGTCGGACAAAAGTTCCTCAAGGAAATCAGCGCCTTGCTCCCATACCTTCATGGCGTTGCGCTGCACCAGCCGGTAGGCGTCCTCACGCGATACGCCCGCCTGGGTCAGCGCCAGCAGCACACGCTGCGAATGCACGAGGCCACGGAACTTGTTCATGTTCTTCAGCATGTTGTCGGGATACACGAGCAATCTGTCGATGACACTGGTCAGCCGTGACAGCGCGAAATCGAGCGTCACGGTAGCATCCGGGCCGATCATGCGCTCGACCGACGAATGCGAAATGTCGCGCTCGTGCCAGAGCGCCACGTTCTCCATCGCCGGCAGCGCGAAGGAACGCACCATGCGCGCAAGCCCGGTGAGGTTTTCGGTCAGCACCGGGTTGCGCTTGTGCGGCATCGCCGACGAGCCTTTCTGTCCGGGTGAAAAATACTCTTCCGCCTCCAGCACCTCGGTACGCTGCAGATGGCGGATTTCTGTCGCCAGCCGTTCGATCGAGGAGGCGATGACACCGAGCGTCGCGAAGAACATCGCATGGCGGTCGCGCGGGGTCACCTGCGTCGACACCGGTTCCGGCTTCAGTCCGAGTTTCTTCGCCACATGCTCTTCGACATAAGGATCGATATTGGCAAAGGTGCCAACAGCACCGGAGATGGCACAGGTCGCAATATCCTCACGCGCGTGGACCAGCCGCTCGCGGCAGCGCGAAAATTCGGCATAGGCCTGCGCCAGCTTGACGCCGAAGGTGGTCGGCTCGGCATGGATGCCGTGGCTGCGGCCGATAGTAACGGTGTCCTTGTGTTCAAAGGCGCGACGCTTGAGCGCCGCAAGCAGACCGTCGATGTCGGCCAGAAGGATATCGCTAGCGCGGGTGAGTTGCACGGCAAAGCAGGTGTCGAGAACGTCCGAGGACGTCATGCCTTGATGGATGAAACGGGCGTCCGGCCCGACGAATTCACTGAGATGGGTGAGGAAGGCGATGACGTCGTGCTTGGTGACACGCTCGATCTCGTCGATGGCCTCGACGTCGAACTTCGCGGCCCCGCCTTTTTCCCAGATGGTCTTGGCGGCCTCCTTCGGGATCACACCGAGCTCGGCCAATGCGTCGCAAGCGTAGGCCTCGATCTCGAACCAGATGCGGAACCGGGTTTCGGGCGACCAGATGGCCACCATTTCCGGCCGGGAGTAGCGAGGGATCATCGGTCAATCCTGACTTGCGAGGGCGTTCGCTCGCGTCCTAACAGAGGCAGACAAAATGCTCAACGCTGCTGCCGCGCAAACCAGATGCTGGCGAGAGCGAGCGCGATGAAACCGAGCGGAAAATAAAGCCGGATGCCCAGGACGACGAATTGATAGAACGCCGTCGCCACGGTGTGCACGAACTGGATGGCCCACGCGATGGTCAGTGCGGGTTCATGCCACTGAGCATAGTAGGAACGGTATTGCAGCGCAAAGAGTCCACCGGTGAGGCCGATCGTAGTGGCAAGAAGGCAGACAAACGCGGCCGCCAAGGCAACTTGCCAATGCCGTCCGAGCGAGACGAGCCGCGCAAGGAACAGACCGACTGGAAAGGCGAGCGCACCGCCGACCGCATAGAGCAACGAGACGAAGCGGATCTTTGCCGGGCTCTCCCAGTCGTCCACCAGCAGATTGACAAGCGCGCTGGCGCCCATCGCTGCGGCCCACAGCAGGGCGCCGCAAACCGCGGCGCGCGGTGATGGCAAGGCCTTGCGGATATGACCCATGCGGTTGCGTATGGCGGGGAGCGGCGTCACAGCCGGCCGGTCACCGCGATCCAGCGATAGTCCGGCCCTTCGAAGCCGTACTGGCGCACCGCGATCAGCACGGCATAGGCGCTGAGGCCCTGCATGGAAAATGTCTGCACCGCGCCGATCCGATAGCCGTTCGGGCAGCCTCTGCTTTTGGGGATCGACTTGTCCTCGTGCAGAAGCTCAGTCTTGCCGCCGTCTTTCGCCTCGATGCGCAACAGGCGAAACCCGTTGATCTCGCCCAGGCCCTGGCAGGTTTCGGTGTCGTTCATGCCGATCTCGTCGAGCCGGAACTCGAGCGGATCGTCGACCGGCGAAAAGATCGGGCGCGGGTTGACCACCATGCGGAACGGATCGGCCGAAAGTTCGGTCACCGGGTTGAAGCCCGCGGTGATGCCGCGATTCGCGGTCAATTCCGCCTGCTTGATGATGGCTTCGCCTTTCTGCCGGGCTGCAAGGCGCGCCGCGTCAAGCGTTGCGTTCTCGTCGTCAAGCCGCACCCTGACCGGTGTGCCCTTGAGAAAACTGTCGTCGGCGGTGTTGACGTAGTAGCGATTGGCATAGGGAAATCCCGATCCGTCCTGAATGCCATACTCCTTGAAAGCGAAGGCGCCGCCATTCCCAGTGAAGCCGAGGATTTCAAGCTCGGCGACGTCACCGGCATGGGCGGCCAACGAGGTTGCAAACTGGCCAACGAGGGAAACGGCAAACAGGACAAGGATTCGCATCGGATTTCCGTTTGAGCAGCCAGCGTTGTTTCGATCACTATCACGACATCGTCAAATCGTCGTGCCCTCTGAGACGCAAAGCGGATGCATCCAATCGCGCTGTCATTTGTTTATGTTGGCAGCTTCACCGCATCGGCCCGAAAATCGGAATCGATTTTCGAAAAGGATAATGCGTTGATTTAAAGTGTTTAGAGCGTCCTTTGCGCGTCCAAAAGGACGCGCGGCGCTCTAATGGAGAACCCACAATGATCGATGCAGCCAGCATTCGTGAACATATGGAAGTGATCGGCGCCGACGGCGTCCATGTCGGCACCGTTGACAAAGTTGAGGGACAACGAATCAAGCTGACCAAGCGCGACAGCGGCGAGGGCGCTCACAGGGGGCACCACCACTATATTCCGCTCAGCCTGGTAGCCGAAATCGAGGGCCAGAAAGTGCGACTGTCGGCGAACTCGGATGTTGCTGTCACATTCGAGGAAGAAAAATCCGATCCCACCTGATGACAGGCCACGGCATTGCGCATTAGAGCGACGACCAGACCGGAAACAGGTCGCCGTCGGCAGGCGTCGCGGCAAAGACGCCGCGGCTGATGGCGCGCGCCATGGTGGCGCCTGCCGCTGCGTAGAGGTCGATGGCGTCATTGGGCGCGAGTTCGATGCCGCTCTTGCCGGTCGCCAGCGCGAAAACCAGATCCCCGTCGGCCGGCGTGTGTGTCGGCCAAATGGCGCGCACGAAGCCATCATGCGCTGATATCGCCAAGCGTTTGGCAGCGGCCTTGGTGAGGACGGCGTCCGTGGCGATGACGGCGATGGTCGTGTTGCCGCCGACCTTCGCCCGCTTCCCGATATGCTTGTCGCGAAACTTCAGCAGGATCGTTTTCGCGTCCTGCGGCATAGGTGAGGGATAGCCAAGTCCTCCGAACTCGTCGCCGATCTCGAAGGGCGCCGCCCAGAAGTGGCGGGTTTGGGCGATCGTCACCGAGCCGGTCGGATTGACGGCGGCGAGCGCACCGATGGTGACGCCGCTGTCGAGCACCGTCGAGGCCGAGCCGAGGCCGCCCTTGAGGCCGGAACTCAACGCGCCGGTGCCTGCGCCGACAGTGCCGAGCGGAAAATCGATGCCGACTGCCTGTGCCGCCTCATAGCCGAGATCGCGGTAAGGCGGATAGCGACCCCAATCCTTCTCGCCGCCATTGCGCAGGTCGAACAGGATCGCCGCCGGCACGATCGGCACGCGAAAGCCGCCGACCTCGACACCGATGCCCCTTTCACGCAGCGCCGCCTGTACGCCGGAGGCGGCGTCGAGACCGAAGGCCGAACCACCCGAAAGCACCACAGCATGGATCGCCTCGATCGAATTGTGCGGCTCGAGCAGGTCGGTCTCGCGGGTGCCCGGCGCACCGCCCAGGATCTGGACACCGGCCACCGCCGGTACGTCGCAGACGATGGTGGTTACCCCGGACCTCAGCCTCACATCGGAAGCGTTGCCGACGCGCAGGCCGGCGACATCGGTGATGAGATTGCGCGGCCCTGTCCGAAACATCATTTGGCCTCCGCCGGCACGAAATGCGCGCCGTCGAAACGGAAGACCCGATAGCGGTTCTCGGTCAAGTCGCCCTTGCCGTCAAAGCGGATGGGCCCGATCGCGGTGCTGAAGTCATGCGCGGTAAGCGCATCGGCCAGTGGCTTGCCGGAGGTTTCCGCCAGGGCCGTCGCCGCTTCGGCGATCTCGACTGCCGCATAGGCCGGCAGCGTGTAACCCTCTGGCACGATTTTTTGTGCGGCAAAGCTTTCGAGCACCTTGGAGTCGGCCACGTCATCCCATTCGGGCGGCGCGATCATCAGCGTGCCCGTGGCGTAAGCCACGTCGCCGGGCGGTGTGCGTAGCGCTTCGCCGCCGGCAAAGGTGATGCCGGCATCGAGCTGGTCGGCGTCGCGGCCCATGATGGCGATGTCGTCGCCGTCGCCGCCGGCGAAGACATGCGTTGCGCCGGCTTTCCTCAGCCGACCGATCAGCCCGATCTGGTTGTCGAGTTGCGGCCGAAATGTGTCGACGAACACCGGTTTCAGCGCCGCCTGCTCGGCTGCCGCCCGAAGTGTCTCGGCGATTTCGCGGCCGTAAATCGTGCCGTCGTCGACGATGGCGAACAGTTCGTTCTGCCATTGGCGGGTGAGATTGGAGGCGACGGCGTTGCGCTCGTCATCGCCGCGCGGCCCAAGCCGAAAGATCGGCCAGCCGGTCTTGGCGCGGCGGTCAGTCAGACTTTCGGTGCGCACGCCGACGGTGATGACCGGTATGTTGGCGTCCTTCAGGATCGGCAGTGCCGCCTCGATCGCCTCTGTGCAGAGGAAGCCTACGACCACGGTGACTTTCGCCGCGGCGAATTCCCTTGCCGCGTCAGCCCCGCCATCTGCCGTGCAGGCGTCGTCGACCGTCTTGAGCTCGATACCGTTCGCCTCTGCCGCCAGGCCGGCGCCCGCCTCGATCTGCTTGCCGAGGATCGCCGACGGCCCGGACAGTGGTGCTGCGACGCCGACCAGCAGCGTCTCAGCGTTCGCATCACCGGCGAGAGACAGCCAGGCCAGCACCGCTATTGTCGTTGTCGTGCTTATTGTCCGGGGTCGCATGCGTGCGAAGAATTCCTTCGCGCCGGTCGCGTGTTTGCCGGCGCCACTTCCTGCCAAGACCTAAAGGCTGGTCAGCTTTCACGCAACACGCGAAATTCAAGATGCATGTCAACCACTTCGCTTGTGGCATGCAATATGCCGCCATATATAACGGTTGGGTTCACCTCGCTTCAAACCAATGGAAATCGCCGGTGCTGAAGAAGAACGACATAGGGCCGCAGGCCTATCGCGACGCGATGAGCCATTTTGCCGGCCATGTCCATGTGGTTACCACCGACGGTCTCGCCGGCAGGCGCGGTGCGACGGTCATTGCAGCCTGTTCGGTCTCGGACACGCCGCCGACCATCCTGGTCTGCCTCAATCGCGAAAATCCCAAGAACGAGCCGTTCGTGAAGAATGGCAGGTTCGCCTTGAACACGCTGGCTTCGGACCAGGAGGCGCTGTCGGTCGGCTTTTCCGGGCTCACCGGTCTGCCCGTCGAGGAACGTTTCGCGTTGGGCGATTGGGACGTGATCTCGACCGGTGCGCCGACGCTGAAGGGCGCGCTCGCCGTGTTCGACTGCGAACTGATCGACACCAAGGAACTGGCCACCCACCGTGTGCTTTTTGGCAAGGTGACAGGCCTGCGCACAGGCGATAATTTGCGGCCGCTGATCTACCACGACCGCGGCTATCACGCTCTGTAGAGGCCCTGGATGGCTGCACCCACGGAGAGAGAATGACCGAGTTGAAACCGCGTCCCGCGCCGCGGACGATCGACGAGACGCTCGATCTGCTGACCGGTGCGGACTATGTGGCGGACCGGTCGCTGGCGACCGTGCTGTTTTTGTCGCTGCGCATGAAGCGGCCGCTGTTTCTCGAGGGCGAGGCCGGCGTCGGCAAGACCGAGATCGCCAAGGTGCTGGCGCAAGCGCTCGGCCGCCGGCTGATCCGCCTGCAATGCTATGAAGGCCTCGATGTCTCGTCCGCCGTCTACGAGTGGAACTACGCCGCGCAGATGATCGAGATCCGCATGGAGGAGGCGGCCGGCAAGGTCGACCGCTCCGACATGGAACGCAACGTCTTTTCCGAAAAATACCTGATCCGCCGCCCGGTGCTCGACGCACTGACCGGCAAGGCGGGCGCCGCCCCGGTCTTTCTGATCGACGAGCTCGACCGCACCGATGAGGCCTTCGAGGCATTCCTGCTCGAAATCCTCTCCGACTTCCAGGTGACGGTGCCCGAACTTGGCACGATTAGGGCGGAGGAACCGCCGATCGTCATCATCACCACCAACCGCACCCGCGAGATCCATGACGCGCTGAAGCGGCGCTGCCTCTATCACTGGGTCGACTATCCCAACGCCGAGCGCGAACTGGAGATCGTGCGCAGAAAAGTGCCGCAGGCCAACAGCCGGCTGTCGGCAGAGGTGGTATCGTTCATCCAGAAGCTGCGCCAGATCGAGCTGTTCAAGGTGCCTGGCGTCGCTGAGACCATCGACTGGGCCGGCGCGCTGACCGAACTCGACAAGGTGGCGCTCGATCCGGAAACCGTTTCCGACACGATCGGCGTGCTGTTGAAATACCAGGACGACATTGCCCATATCGAACAGGGCGAAGGCCGGCGCATCCTCAACGAGGTGAAGGCCGAGCTTTCGGCGGCGGAGTAGGGCGATGGCAACGCCGCGTCCCGAACCGAAAGAGGCCACTCCGGACGGGCGGATAGCCGACAACATCGTCTATTTCGCCCGCACCTTGCGCAAGGCCGGCATGCGGGTCGGCCCGGCCTCGGTCAAGGACGCGATCGAGGCGGTGCTGGCGGCCGGCATCGGTTCCCGCGACGATTTCTACTGGACGCTGCACGCCGTGCTGGTGTCGCGGCACGAGGATCACCCCACCTTCGACGAGACTTTCCGGCTGTTCTGGAAATCGCACGAGCTGATCGAAAAGATGCTGGTGATGTTTTCGCCGGTTGCGCCCAACAATCGTGAGAAGCAGAAGCCGCGCGCTGCAGAAAACCGCGTCAGCCAGGCAATGTTCGAGGGCCACCAGAAGAACCAGCCGGTGCAGGAAATCCCCGAGATCGAGGTCGACGCTCGCTTCACGTTTTCCGGGAACGAGGTGCTGAGGGGCAAGGATTTTGCCCAGATGAACGCCGCCGAGATGACTGACGCCAAGAAGGCGATCGCCGAGTTGCGGCTGCCCTTCGACATGGTCAGGACACGGCGTTTCAAATCCAATGCGCATGGCCGACGTATCGATCCGCGCGCCATGATGCGCTCGGCCGCGCGGACAGGCGGCGAACTGATCCTGCCGAAATTCCGGTCGCCGCGCGAGGTTCACCCGCCGCTGGTCGTGCTTGCCGATATTTCCGGTTCGATGAGCCAGTACACGCGCATCTTTTTGCATTTCCTGCATGCGCTGACCGAAAAGCGCCGGCGCGTGCACGCCTTCGTCTTCGGCACAAGGCTCACCAATCTGACGCGGCAGATGCGCCATCGCGATCCCGACGCTGCACTCGCCGATTGTTCGGCGGCGGTGATGGACTGGTCGGGTGGCACTCGCATCGGCGACACGCTGGCCGAATTCAACCGGCTGTGGTCGCGGCGCGTGCTGGCGCAGGGCGCTGTCGTTCTCCTGATCACCGACGGACTGGAGCGCGACGACGTCGCCGGCCTGTCGGAGGAAATGGAGCGCCTGCACAAATCCTGCCGGCGCCTGATCTGGCTGAACCCGCTGCTGCGCTTCGACGGCTTCGAGGCGCGCGCCCGCGGCGTCAAGGCAATGCTGCCGCACGTCGACGAGTTCCGCTCGGTGCACAATCTCGATGCGCTCGCTGATCTGTGCGCATCGCTGGACAAGAATTCGGCGCGCTCCGTCGACCCACGCAGATGGATTGAGGGTGGCGGGAGAAGCGCCGCATAGCCATATGCTTTCTCCAGGAGAAACGGTGATGGACAACAGCATTTATCTCGATGAGGCGCGCGATCCGTTGATCATCGCCGAAGGCTGGATGAAAGACGGCAAGGATGTCGCCATTGCTACCGTGGTTGAGACCTGGGGCTCGGCGCCGCGCCCGGTCGGCAGCCACCTTGTCATCGACGCGGAAGGCAATTTTCACGGCTCCGTCTCTGGTGGCTGCGTCGAAGGCGCGGTGGTCACCGAGGCGATCGATGTCATCGACAGCGGCAAGGCAAAGATGCTGGAATTCGGCGTTGCCGATGAAACCGCATGGCAGGTCGGCCTGTCCTGCGGCGGCCGCATCAAAGTCTATGTCGAGCGCTTAGGTTAGGCCCGGCACGATGGATCCGTACGCGCTGAAAACGCTGAACGCCGAACGCCGCGCCCGCCGCGCGGTGATCCTGGTCACCGACCTTGGCGATGGCCGCGGTCGTATCGCGCGCGAGGGCGACCAGGTTGCCGGCGAATTGGGCGCTGCAATTGCCAAGGCGTTTCGCACCGGTAATTCCGGGTCGGTCGAGGCTGAAGGGCGAACCTTTTTCCTCAACGCTTATCTGCCGCAGCCGCGCCTGGTGGTGATCGGTGCCGTCCATATCAGCCAGGCGCTGGCGCCGATGGCCAAGATCGCAGGCTATCCCGTCGAGATCATCGATCCGCGCACCGCCTTCGCCACATCAGACCGCTTTCCCGATGTCGCGCTGCATGCCGAATGGCCGGAGGATGTCCTGATGCGCCAGCCGCTCGACAGCTATACCGCGCTGGCAGCCGTCACGCATGATCCGAAGATCGATGATTTCGCGCTGAAAGCGGCGCTCGACGCCAACTGCTTCTATGTCGGGGCGCTTGGCAGCCGCAAGACCCATGCTAAGCGCGTCGAGCGCCTGCTGGCATTGGGTGCGACCGCCGAGCAGATCGCCCGCATCCACGCCCCGATCGGCCTCGACATCGGCGCAGCGAGCCCGGCCGAGATCGCTGTCGCGGTGCTGGCGCAGGCGATTCAGGCCTTTCGTTCGCGCGGCCTGGAAGCCTCCGCATCGGCCCAAAGATCGGAATCGATTTTGGAGAAGCACCATGCGTAGATTCAAAGTAGTAGAGCGTCCTTTGCGCGTCCAAGAGGACGCGCGGCGCTCTACGGATGCGGCGGCGTGAAATTCGGCTCGATCCCGATCGACACGGCCGAAGGCGCAGTGCTGGCGCACGCCACCACCGCCGGGGAACGGCGTTTCCGCAAGGCACATAGGCTTAGCGCCGACGATGTGTCTTTGCTCAAGGCAGCGGGGATTTCGGAGGTTGTCGCGGCTGTTCTTGCTTCCGACGATTTGAGCGAGGACGCTGCTGCCGAAAAAATCGCCGAAAGCATGATCCATCGCAACATCGAGACGAAGGCCGCTGCGACCGGCCGGGTCAACCTGCATGCCCAGGCGGCCGGTATCTTCACCGTCGATGCAGCTATGATCGACGCCATCAACGCTGTCGATCCGACCATCACCATCGCCACGCTGGCGCAGCATGTGCCGGTCGAAAAAAGCCAGATGGTTGCAACGGTGAAGATCATTCCCTTCGCGGTCAGCTCCATGCTGGTCGATTCGGTGGCGAGGATCTGCGCCGGCGGCGAGATATTTGCCGTCAATGTCTATCAGCCGGTCCGTGTCGGCGTCATCCAGACGGTTCTGCCCGGCATCAAGCCGAGCTTGCTCGACAAGACGATGCGTGTCACCGAAGCCCGCCTGGCACGCTCGGGCGGCCGGCTGACGGCGGAGCGCCGCACACCGCACGCGGTTGGCCCGGTTGCTGAGGCTGCGGCCTTGCTGGCGCGCGACAACGATATGGTGGTAATCTTCGGTGCCTCGGCGATGAGCGATTTTGGCGACGTCGTCCCGGCGGCGATCGAGAAGGCCGGCGGCACCGTCATCCGCGCCGGGATGCCGGTCGATCCCGGCAATCTGCTGGTGCTCGGCACGCTTGGCGGCAAGCGCGTCATCGGCGCACCGGGCTGCGCCCGCAGTCCCAAGGAGAACGGCTTCGACTGGGTTCTCGACCGGCTGATCGCCGGCCTCGACGTGACGGCTAAGGATATTGCCGGCATGGGTGTCGGCGGTCTGCTGATGGAAATCCCGACGCGGCCGCAGCCGCGCGAGCCGCTGCCGGCCAGGGCCGAGCTGAAGGTCGATGTCGTGCTGCTGGCCGCCGGCCGCTCCAGCCGCATGGGCGGCCCGAACAAGCTGCTGGCGCTGTTCGACGGCAAGCCGCTGGTCCGCCGCACCGCCGAGCGCGCGCTCGGCTCGAAAGCCGCCGATACAATCGTCGTCACCGGCCATCAGCGCGAGCGCGTGCGGACGGCGCTGTCGGGCCTGGACATCACCTTCGCCGACAATCCGGATTTCGCTGACGGCCTGTCTTCGTCGCTGAAGGCCGGCATCGCGCAGGTTGCCGGCGACGCTGCCGGTGTCATGATCGTGCTTGGCGACATGCCTGGCGTCGCGTCAGCCGACCTCGACAGGCTGATCGATGCATTCCGCAAGTCCGAGGGCCGATCGGTCGTGCGCGCCTCGCATGAAGGAAAGCGAGGCAACCCGGTGTTGTTGCCGCGCTCACTGTTTGCGGCGATCACTCATCTCGAAGGCGATACCGGCGCGCGCCATCTGGTCGAGGCCGAGGGGCTCGATGTCGTCGATGTCGAGATCGGCAAAGCAGCTTCCATCGATGTCGACACCCGCGAGGCGCTCGAAGGCGCCGGCGGCGTACTGCAGGATTGACAAACCGAAGCCGAAAAACGATGCCTTTGGCATGGCTTTCCGTTTACCCCTTCTGACCTCGATATTTCTTTTGTTTTCGGGTTTGGCGCATGGTCAGACGCTGTCGCTAAAGCCCTTCAAGGATGACCTGTTCGCCTATCCGGCCATCCTCTCGTCCGAGAACAACGGCGCCTACATGGTCGTCGATTATCGTGAGCTGCGCGACATCAACGCCCGCGACAAGGTGCCGGAGCGCCGCGCGCAGGCGCAGTATGTCGACACCGGCGTGCGCAAGGTGCAGCAGGATCTGCTGTTGAAGACCGGCGCCGGCAATGTCCGCCACGTCGCCGTCGGCCGCACGCAAGGCGCTGGCATCATCGTGCTCTATTTGCACGGGCAGGGCGGCAGCCGTAAGCAAGGTGCTGACGACTTCACCTTCGGCGGCAATTTCAACCGCATCAAGAACCTGATGGCCGGCAATGGCGGCCTCTATCTGTCACCGGATTTCTCCGATTTCGGCGACACCGGCGCGGCCCAGATCACAGCGCTGAGCCGCCACTATGCCGAACAGTCGCCGGGCGCGAAGATCTTCATTGCCTGCGGCTCGATGGGCGGCGCATTGTGCTGGAAGCTAGCCGCCCGCAAGGATATGGGCGGCCTCATCGATGGGCTGCTGCTGCTCGGTTCGCTGTGGGATGAAAGTTACTTCTCGAGCCCGGCCTTCAAGCGCGGTGTCCCGGTCTTCTTTGGCCACGGCAGCAAGGACCCGGTGTTTCCGGTCGAGAAACAGGAAGCCTTCTTCCGTTCGATACTGGCCAAATCGAAAACTTATCCGGCCCGCTTTGTCCGATTCGAGACCGGCACGCACGGCACGCCGATCCGCATGACCGACTGGCGCGGCACGCTCAACTGGATGCTGTCGAAGGCCCCTTAGGGCGCGGTGTTGTGGTCCACCACCGTCTGCGGGTTGATCTCGCCGTCATAGGAGGCATCGACGTCGTATTGCACCAGCGAGAAATTGCCGTTGCGGAACAGATAGGTGCCGGCTGACGAGGCGTCGCCGACACCGCGCCACTTGTTGTGAGACGAGATCGTCTTGGTGGCGTCGTCATATTCGGAATTGACCAGCTGGTCGTCGGTCTGGAAGCCGATGACGTTGATCGCCTCGACCTTGCCTTCGCTATTGTTGTTCTCATAGTGGATATCGAGTTCCGGCGAGGCGAACTGCAGCTGCCGGACACCGGATACGTCGTCGTAGACATAGTAGACGGCACTCTCATTGTAGGCAGCCATCGAGCAGAAAAAGCGGAACAGCCGCGTCTCGCGTTCGGGCTCGTCAGCCTCGGCGCCAGCATCCTTGTAGCGGAGGGAGTAGGCGTCCGGCTCTGCCAAGGGCTCGCCGCCAGGCATCTCCTTGTCGCATTGTTCGCCATAGGTGGCCGCAAACGCCTTGTTGGCCTGCTCCAGCGCCGCATCCTTCTTCGGCGGCGGTGGTCCGTCGCCGCAGCTTTCCGGCACGGCGTCCTCGAAATCGGCCTTGGACGGTTTCAGCGCGCCCTTGTCGACGAAGATCGGGCGGAACGGCGGTTCCTGAATCGAGGCATTGACCTGTCGCAGCGTGTAGCAACCGGCAAAGACATTTTCGCTGCCATCCATGGCTGTCGCCCGGATGGCGACCGGAACATTGTAATAGATGCTGCCGGCTGCACCGTCTTCCGACACGCCGCCGGTTTTGACGTCGACTCTTTCGGTGCCGTCATAGCCCTTGACGAACGCACCGAAATCCTTGGCCGGCTTGGTGTCGCCGAAATAATCCCAGGCGCGCGCGAATTCTTGCCGGTTGATGGCGCTGTAGAGCGAGCGGATGACCGCTTCGGCGTCCGACCGGTCATCGACATAGGGCGTTTCGGCGGCGAGCACTGGCTGGCCTGTCACGGCAAGGGAGAAAAAAGCGGTCGCTGCGAAAAGGTCGCTTCTCATCGGGAATCTCCACCAGATGGGAAATCCTATCATACCGATTGCGGCGACGTGGTGACGCTTGAAGAATCGCTTGGGAAGGCGCTACGTCCCGCCGTCGGCGTTCCCGCCGGATAGGAGATTCACGTGACCATATCGATGTACGAAGCGTCTGTGCCGGTGTTTTCGGCCAGGCTGAAGGCGCTATCCAACGTGCTGAGCATTGCCGAGCAGAATGCGCTCGACCGGAAGATCGATCCTCAGGTGTTTTTGACGTCGAGACTGGCGCCGGACATGTACGCGCTGACCAGACAGGTGCAGATCGCCACCGACCACGCGAAAGGCGCGCCATCGCGGCTTGCCGGCCGCGAGGTGCCCAAATACGAAGACAACGAGGCGAGCTTTGCCGATCTTCAGGCGCGCATCACCAAGACCATCGATCTTCTGGCGACATTCTCCGCTGCCGAATTCGATGGCTCCGATGACAGAATGATCGAACTGAAGCTTGGCCAGCGCGAATTCTCGATGGCCGGCATGCAGTATCTGCTGCATCTCGCCATGCCCAATTTCTATTTCCACGTGACCACCGCATACGACATCCTGCGCCACAATGGCGTGCCGCTGAGCAAAGCGATTTTCATGGGATCTCGTTGAAGAACGGCGAGGCGATATCCCGGCCAAGCCGGGATATCCGTACGACCTGACTAACGTGAGGACATTTCGCGAGCGACGCGCGGAAAATCGGCTGGTTTGATGCTGATGTCGGCACGGTCGGTATTGCTCATCGAATGGAGCAGCACCAGAGCCGCGCGGTAGCGCAGATGCTCCTGCGGACGCGGACGGGCGAACATTTCAGTGAGGAAACCCATGATTCAAGCCCCTGGTTGGTCCTCCCCGATTCCCAATATAGACAAATCATGACAATTGTGCAGTGCAGCATTTGCATGGCAGCCATGCTGCGCCGGTTTTTTGACCACAATCGACTTGTCCGGTGAAACTTCCGGCGCGGACGGACCGTATGTCTCACGGCCGGCATTAGGGCCGGTTTTTCCTCGCCACTCCTGGCGAACTTCCGGACTGCATGAAAATGCAGTCCGGCTTTTTGTTGACTGCCGCGTAGGCGTTGGCTGGATCCTACGGAAATGTCGCCGGCCGATTGGCGGCGGGCTTGGAGACAGCCCGCGCATTCCTGTATGCTGCGGCTTCCTCCCCGCGCAGCCGCGCAAAAACTTCCCGCCGGAGAAAGTTCCATGCACAAACGCCGCCTCGGTCGGACCGATCTTCTTGTTTCCCAAATCTGCTTGGGATCGATGACCTGGGGCCAGCAGAACACCGAAGCGGATGGCCACGCCCAGATGGATCTGGCCTTTTCACGCGGCGTCAACTTCATCGACACTGCCGAGCTTTACCCGATCCCGCCCAAGGCGGAGACGCAAGGCTGGACCGAGAAGATCATTGGCAGCTGGATGAGAGCGAAGGGCAACCGCGATCAAGTGATCCTCGCCTCGAAGGTGGTTGGCCGCACCGCCAATGCATGGTTCCGCGGCGGGCGCCCGTCGAAGCTGGTGCGCGCCGACATCTTCGACGCCGTCGAAAAGTCGCTGACCAGGCTCAACACCGATTATCTCGATCTCTACCAGATCCATTGGCCGGAGCGGGACGTGCCGTGGGGCGCCAACCCGAACCGCGTCGGCGCCGTGCCGCTGCGGGCCGATTCCGTCGGCGCACCGGCCGGCGAGACGCCGATCACCGAAACGCTCGCCGTCTTCGACGAATTGGTGAAGGCAGGAAAAATCCGCCATTTCGGCCTGTCGAACGAGAGTTCCTGGGGCGTCATGCGGTTCATCGCCGAAGCTGACAAGGGCCTAGGTCCGCGCCTGGTATCGCTGCAGAACGCCTATAATTTCGTCAACCGCAGCTTCGAGATAAATCTCGCCGAGGTCTGCGAGCGCGAACAGGTTTCCATGCTCGCCTATTCGCCGCTGGGACAAGGCTACCTGACCGGAAAGTACGACCATGGCGCGCGGCCGCTGGGTTCGCGCTCGCAACTCTTCCAACGCGGCCAGCGCTATGAGACGCCCAACGCCGCGGAAGCGCAGCTTGAGTACAATGAGCTGGCGCGCTGTTTCGGCATGGAGCCGGCATTGTTTGCCAACGCCTATGTCACGAGCCGGCCCTTCGTCACCTCGAGCATCATCGGCGCGACGACCCTTTCGCAACTCGAAATGGCGCTGTCTTCCGCCGATGTCGTCTGGACCGAGGACATGCAGAGGGCGGTCGATGCAATCCACCAGCTTGTCGGCAACCCCTGTCCGTGAGCTGCTTTCCGGCGCTGTAAGGTGCGATTGTCAACGATTACAGTAGGGAGGGAGAAAAAGTGAATTTTCCGATTGATGTCGTGCGCGAGAAATTTCCGGCACTGTCGCTGACCGACAAGGGTCGTCGCCGCATCTATCTCGACAACCCGGCCGGTACGCAGGTGCCGCAGGCAGTAGCCGACGCGGTGTCACGTTGCCTGCTGACCACAAACGCCAATCTCGGCGGCTTCTTCGAAACAACGGTCGCGGCGCAACAAATCGTCGATGACGCCCATGCGGCGATGGCCGATTTCCTGGGTGCTGCAAGCCCGCAGGAAATCATCATCGGCGCCAACATGACGACGCTGACCTACCACATGTCGCGAACGCTCGGCCGCACGATGAAACCCGGCGACGAAATCATCCTCACCCGCATGGAACACGAAGGCAATGTATCGCCGTGGCTGCAGCTCGCCGAAGACCTTGGCCTTGTCGTGCGCTGGTTGCCTTTCGACCAGCAGAGCTGGCAGATCGAGGAGGCGGCGCTTGCTGCGCTGCTCACCGACAGGACCCGGCTGGTCGCTTTGAACTACGCCAGCAATCTGACCGGCTCGATCAACCGGGTGAAGGCGCTGACTCGCATCGCCAAGCAGGCTGGCGCCCTGGTCTATGTCGACGCCGTGCAGTTCGCGCCGCACGGCCTGATCGATGTGCAGGACCTCGGCTGCGATTTCCTGATCTGCTCGGCCTATAAATTCTTCGGCCCGCATATGGGTATATTGTGGGGCAGGCTGGATGTTATCGATGCACTGACACCGTATAAATGCCGCTGTTCGTCCAATGCGCTGCCGGAGCGGTTCGAGCTCGGCACGCCGCAGATCGAGCTGATGGCCGGACTGACGGCAGCGGTCGATTATTTTGCTGAGCTGGGCGCGGCGGTAAGCGAGGGCGGTTCGCGCCGCATCAGGATCGCCAAGGCGTTCGAAAGATCAATCGCTTACGAAAACCCGTTGGCGCAAAGGTTGATCGACGGTGTATCGGCTATTTCAGGCCTGACCATCCACGGCATTACCGATCCGGCGCGTGTCGGGGAGCGCGTGCCGACGGTCTCTTTCACGGTCGATGGCATAGAGCCGGAGACGATCGTGCGTCAGATCAATGCGGAAAACATCTTCCTGTGGTCGGGCCACAACTACGCCTGCGAGGTCGTCCACCAACTCGGCATTCCAGCCGAGCAGGGTGTCGTGCGCATCGGCATCGCGCATTACAACACGGCCGCCGAAATCGACGAGACGCTGGAGAGCGTGCATCGCGTCATCGCCATGCTGCGACAGGAGCGATCTTGACGCGACATCCGGCTGATATCACCGCTTTCTGCCGCCGCCGAAGCCGGTAAGGAAAGCGGTAAGATTGTCACCGAGCTCGTCGCAAAGATAACCGCCTTCCTGAACGATGACCGACGGCAGGCTGAGCCCGGCGATGGCCTCGCCGATGCGCGAGAAGCCTGGCGTGGTTACCGTTAGCCCACCGAACGGATCGCCCTCGAAGGCGTCGAGGCCGAGCGCCACGACTAGCGCATCGGGTGCGAAGGCGCGGATGCGTTGGAAAGCCACATCGAGTGCTTCGAGGAACGCGGCATCGCCGGATTTGCGTGGCAGCGGCAGGTTGAGATTGTAGCCGAGGCCTAGCCCTTCGCCGCGCTCGTCTGCATGACCCCAGAAGAACGGATAGAAGCGCACCGGATCGGCATGCAGCGAGACGGTGAGCACGTCCGGCCGCGCATAGAAAACGCCTTGCGTGCCGTTGCCGTGATGCAGATCGACGTCGAGGATCGCCACCCGCGCTGCACTCTTGCGGAGCGCCTGTGCCGCGACCGCCGAATTGTTGATGAAGCAGAAGCCGCCGGCGACGTCGGCAAAGGCGTGGTGGCCGGGCGGACGGCACAGCGCATAGGCAGCCGGTGCGCCCGCCATCACGGCCTCAGCGGCTTCAACCGCACTCCAGGCGCTCCACAGCGCGCTCTGCCAGGTCTCGCCGGAGATTGGGCAAGCGGTGTCGGCCATATGGTAGCCGGCCTGGCCGACCGCCGAGGCCGGATAGGAGCCGTTCCGCGCGATCGGGTGGATGTTGGGGATCACTTCCGCTGAAGCGCCCTCGATGCGCTGCCAGCGCGCGAAGATGTGTTCGAGAAAATCGAGATATTCGGGCGTATGCACCGCGGCAACCGGACCAAGCCCGTGATCTCTCGGCCGTTCGATCGTGCAGCCGGCGGCCTTGGCGCCGACGAGCAGCCGTTCGACGCGTTCCGGCTTTTCCGGATTGGGTTTCTGGGCGCCGCTGGAGAGGAACGCCTTGGGATCGTGGCGCTTCTGTTCTTCGGCATTGAAGGCTTTCATCTTGGTTCCTCATCATCCGGCGCATCGGCGAACGCAAAGAACGCGTCGCCGACGATCTTCTGCACCTGCTCGTAGCTCGACCAGGCAATGCCCAGCCTTTCGTAAAAAGCCTTGGCGGTTTCATTGTCGGTATCGACGGACAGTCTGAGATAGGCGCCACCGTCCTTCCGGCATTCTCGCGCGGCACGGCGCAGCAAGCGCTCGCCGATCCTGCGGCCGCGAAACCGATCCTCGACATAGAGGTCCTGCACGTAGACGCCGGGGCGCCCCATCCAGGTCGAGAAGATCGGGAAATGCAGGCAGAGGCCGGCGAACTCGCTGCCGACTTCGGCGATCAGCGTCGAGAACGCAGGTTTTTCGCCAAAGCCATAGGTGCGAAGGTCTTCGGCCGTAGAAGTGATTTTCGCGGGCGCGCCGATATGGGCGCCAAGCCGCAGGATCGCAGCATGGATGGTTTCGACGTCCTCGACGGTTCCGGGCCGGATGAGAATGTCGTTTGCAGGATCGGTCACGATAAATGGGGCGCCAAGGCACCCCCCTCTGTCCTGCCGGACATCTCCCCCTCAAGGGGGGAGATCAGATCTCGCTGCGGCTTTCGCCAATCGCGAACGTTGCAGGATGTGCGGCTAGATTGAAGTTGCCAATCTCCACCCTTGAGGGGGAGATGTCCGGCAGGACAGAGGGGGGTGCGACGGAACGCAAACATCTCAGGCCACGACCATCTCAGAATGCCACCCTATCGCCGCCCTTGAGCGCCAGCATCTTCCGCGCCTCGGTGGGCGTGGCGACGTCCAGTGACAGCCCGTCGAGCACGCCGCGGATACGGCGCACCTGATCGGCATTGGATTTTGCCAGCTGGCGGCCGTCGTAGAGGCTATCCTCCAGCCCAACGCGGACATTGCCGCCCATCGCCGCCGCAATCGAGATCATCGGCATCTGGTGGCGGCCGGCGGCCAGCACCGAAAACTGATAGCTGTCGCCGAACAGTTTGTCGGCGATACGCTTCATATGGACCAGATTGTCGGGATCGGCGCCGATCCCGCCCAGTATGCCGAACACGAACTGAATGAACAGAGGTCCCGATACCAGCCCGCGGTCGCGAAAATGCGCCAGCGAATAGAGGTGGCCGACATCGTAGCATTCGAATTCGAAGCGGGTGCCGCAGCCCTTTCCAAGTCTTTCGAGCACCATCTCCATGTCGGAAAAGGTGTTCTTGAAGATCGTATCGCGGGTTGCTTCCAGCAGCTTGGGCTCCCACTCGTGCTGCCACTCTCTTGGCCGGTCGAGCATCGGGAACAGCGCGAAATTCATCGAACCCATATTGAGTGAGCACATTTCGGGCTCGGCCCTCAGCGGTGCCGCCAGCCGCTGGTCGAGCGTCATCAGCGAGGAGCCGCCTGTGGTGATGTTGATCACCGCATCGGTCGCCTGCTTGATACGCGGCAGGAATTGCATGAATACATCGGGATCGGCTGTTGGCCGTCCATCCCTGGGGTCGCGGGCGTGAAGATGCAGGATCGAGGCGCCGGCTTCGGCGGCGGCGATCGCCTCCGTAGCGATCTGGTCCGGCGTCACCGGCAGATGCGGCGACATCGAGGGCGTATGCACCGATCCGGTGACGGCGCAGGTGATGATGACTTTTCGCGGCGCCATTTTCAGCCTTCGACCGGCAGATCGAGCTCGCTTGCCAGCACCTGCAGCGAGTCACCGATGATGGCGACGATCTCGCCGATCTGTTCTCTGGTGACGATCATCGGCGGCGCCACCATGAAATTGTCGCCGTCGACGCCGCCTTTAACCTTTCTGCCATAGATGATCAGGCCACGTTCATAGGCGAGATCGAGCAGGCGCTGAGTGGCTTTCTTCGCTGGAGCGATCGGCCTCAGCGTATCGGGGTCGGCGACCATCTCGGCACCTAGGAGCAGGCCCTTGCCACGTACGTCGGCGATGAACGGAAACCGCTTGGCTAATCCCTTCAGCTCGCCCATCATAAGGTCGCCCATCTCAGCCGCATTGGCGATCAGGTCGAGGCGGTCCATCTCGCCGAGCACGGCGAGCCCGGCGGCGCAGGCGAGCGGATTGCCGGCATAGGTGTGGCCATGCTGAAAGCCGCCCGAGGCGAGCAGCGGCTGTACCAGCCGCATCGGTGCCGCCAGCGCGCCGAGCGGCGCATAGCCCGAGCCCAGTCCCTTCGACAGTGCGACAATGTCGGGCTTGCAGTTCCAATGGTCGCCGCCGAGGAATTTTCCGGTGCGGCCCGCACCACTCATCACTTCGTCGTGGATGAGCAGAATGCCGTAGCGGTCGCAGATTTCGCGGGTGCGCGGATAATAGCTGTCGGGCGCCACCAGCGCCGCGGTGGCAGCGCCGCCAACCGGCTCCATGATGAAGGCGAGCACGCTTTCCGGCCCCTCAGCGAGTATCTTCTCCTCCAGCATGTCGGCGTAGCGGATGCCGCGCTGCTCCATCGATAGATTGTCACGGTCGCGCCACGCGGCCGGCGCCGGCACGGTCGGCATGACCTGCATCATCGGCGTAAAAGTTTCGGCCAGCGCATCGTCGCCGGTGACGGACAGCGAACCAAGCGTGCCGCCATGATAGGAGGGAAAACGGGTGATCACCTTCCAGCGCCTGGGCTGGCCTGTCGCCACTGCCCACTGCCTGGCAAGCTTGATGCAGGATTCAGTCGCTTCCGAGCCGCCCGAGACGAAAAAGATGCGGTCCATGCCTTCGGGCAGCTTTCCGGCCAGCTCCCGCGCCAACTCCTCGGCCGGCTCGTTCTCGAAATGCAGCCGGTAGGCGAAGGTGGCGCGGTCCATCTGCCGCTTCATCGCATCGAGCACGTTGCGATTGGAATGACCGATATTGGCGACCATCGGTCCGCTCGATCCGTCGATGAAGCGACGGCCATCCTGCGTCCAGATGTAGATACCTTCGGCGCGATCGACCAGCGGCCTGCGCAAGCTGGACAAATAGAACAGATGCGACGGCGGGCGCGCCTCGGTGTCCAGGGCGGGGGTCTGGGACTTCAGCATGTCAGGTCTTTCCAAGGTAACGGTCGAGAACATTCTTGGTGACGCGCTCGACCATCGCATCCTGCCTTAGCAGGCCGGCGATCCATTCGCAGCTTCCGGCGTGGAACACCTCGCCCTTGCCGTGCTGGAAGTTGACGATCATTCCGTTGCCGCGCTTGACCTTGTCGAGATTGGCGTCGCTCGCCTCGCCGAACAGCGTCTCGGCGGTGAAGCGTCCGTCCTCGTCGCCAAGGAACTGGTCTTCGAACGGGATATCGGCGCTCTCCTCGACCTGGCTGGCAATGCCGACCGCGAGAATTTGCAGCCCATCCGGTGCGCCGCTTGTGTCTGTCGGATAGGGCAGGCCGCCGCGAATCTCGAAATCGAGCCCGTCGACCTCATAGCCATAGACATGGCTGTCGGCGCCGAGCAGGTCGCCATAATAGATGCCGGTGCCGGCGAACGCCCAGTGCTCCGGCCGGTAGACGGGAAAGCCGCGCACGCCGCGCGGCGCGCAGCCGCCCCAGCCGGCATAGACACCCCTCGTCGCATTGAGCCCGAAAGTCGAGGCGCCCGGCCGGCCAATCTCAGGTGCTTCCCAGGAGTTCGTGGCGCGGGTCACGTCGCCGCCTCGATAGGCCGGGTCCTCGGCGCGGGCGCGGTATTTGTAGCAGACCTGCCGGCGGCCCTCGTCCTCCAGCCTGGTCTGCCACATGAAATTGCCGGCGAAGCGTGCCGCATGGCCGCCGCGCTCGACATAGGCGTCGACAGTGTCGCGCATCTCCCAGGTCCAGTATTCGTCATGGCCGACGAAGACGACGCAGTCATAGCCGTCGACGATTTCGGGCGAGAAATGCAGCTCGTGCTGGCTGGCGAGGTCGACGGCATAGCCGGCACGCTCGGCAAAACGAAAGAAATGGCTGTCATAGCTTGCCCAGCCGGACGAGGCGTATTTCTTCGAATGGCCGGTGGCGAAGGCCCATTCCATATGCGGATAGCGCGGCACGGTCTTCGGCGGCACGGCGACCTCGAGCGGCACGCGCGGCGCCTCTTTCGGTAGAACAACAAAGCCGCGGCACCATGGCCGCTGCGTCGACACCATTGAGGCATACTGGTCGCGGTTCGGGCCGGTGATGCCTTCGTAATGATTGGAGCCGCCCCAAGTGTTGTAGGCAAGCCAGGTGCCGGTGGCAGCAACCTGCAGCACACGACCGCGTTTCTTGCCGGGCTGCGGGCTGACGATGAAAAGATGGTGGCAGCGGATCGGCTTGCCGTCGCGGCCGTCCGCCGTCAGCGTGACGCGGTAGGCGCCGGACGGCCAGTCGTCGCCGACGCGGAATTCAAACGAAGCGTCCCAGCCGCAGCCCACGACCGAACATTGGTCGGGTGTATCCTGCCAGCGCCCCGCGATCCCAGCCTTGTCGAGCATTTTCGTTTCGGTAACGCCGTCGCGGACGATCCACATGCTGAAGCTGGAGGCCGTCGAGCTGACATGCAGCACCACCGTCTCGCCCCGGCGGTATGAAAAACGGTTGCTGTAGCACCAGATCTCGCCGCGTTCGCCATCTATGCCCGGCCACTCCCAGTAGTGGCCGCGCACGGCTTGCCGGCGCTGGTGGGGCGTCAGTCCGAAATCGGGGAATTCGGTAGGAAGCTTGGTCATGAACGCCTGTGAAGGGTCGAACTCGTCATTTCGACCATCTGCCGGCCAACCGTCAATTGGAAACGATCGGGCCAGCGATAGATCACAGCCGGCCTTGGCCTTGCCATGCAAACCGACTATCTCACAACGGTGGCCTTTTTCGCCACGGGAGCCGACATGCTGAGAGTGCAAAAGGTTAAGGTGGACGACATCTATGTGCCGACCGCGCGCAGGAAGACGCTGCATCCCGAGACCGTTCGGCATCTTGCCGAGGACATTCTGGAAAACGGCATGAAGACGCCGATCCAGGTGCGCCACGACGGCAAGCGCCATGTCCTGGTCGAAGGCCTGCATCGGCTGGAAGCGGCGAAGTGGCTCGGCGAGGTCGAGATCGACGCCTATCTGGTGCAAGCCAAGCGCCACTAAGCTCTCATTCGGCATCCGCCGGAATCGGCCTGGCGAAGTTTTTCGCGAGACCCGTGTCGGGCTGCGCGTTGCCCGCTCGTCCTTGAGACGGTAACCGGCATTCAAGCCAAATTTTGCAAGCAAGTGAGGAGAACATCATGACCACCAAGCTCGACATCGCCCCCAACTCTGACCGCGAGCTGGTTCTCGCCCGCATCATAGATGCGCCGCGCGAGAACGTTTACCGCTGCTGGACCGAGCCTAAGCTCGTGACGCAATGGTTCGCGCCAAAGCCGTGGACGACGCCGCGCGCCGAAATGGACGTGCGCACCGGCGGCTCCAGCCTGGTCGTCATGGCGGGACCCGACGGCAATGAATTCCCGAACCCTGGCATCTTCCTCGAAGTCGTGCCGGGCAGGAAGATCGTTCTCACCGACGCCTATACGAAGGCGTGGGAGCCGTCCGAAAAGCCGTTCATGACGGTTGTACTGACCTTCGAGGATGAGGGCGAGGGCAAGACCCGCTACATCGCTCGGGTTGCGCATTGGTCCGTCACTGACCGCGAAGAGCACGAGAAGATGGGCTTTCACGAGGGCTGGGGCCAGTGCGCCGATCAGCTCGAAGAAGTTGCCAAGCGACTTTGATATCGGCGGGACGCAAGGAGACCGACATGTCCAGATCGATGTTTTTCGCTATTTTCGCCTCGGTTGCAGCGCTCTTCGCTGCGCCTGGCTCCACCAAAGCCGAGGACGCAAAGCCCGCCATGACCTCCGAGATGAAAGCAATGCCGAAGCCGGCGAAATCCGGCCTGCTGCCGATCAACGGCCTGAATTACTATTACGCCGTCTATGGCCAGGGCGAGCCGCTGCTTCTCTTGCATGGTGGGCTCGGCACGACCGACATGTTCGCGCCGATTCTGCCGAAGCTTGCCGAGAACCGTACCGTCATCGGCGTCGACCTGCATGGTCACGGCCGCACCGCGCTCGGCGACCGGCCGCTCAGCCTGGAGGCGATGGGTGACGACATGGCGGCGATCGTCAAGGCGCTCGGCTACGAGCAGGTCGATGTCATGGGTTACTCGCTGGGCGGCGGCGTTGCCTTCCGCATGGCCGTACAGCATCCCGAGGCGGTGCGCCGGCTGGTGCTGGTCTCGACCGGCTATGCCTCGGATGGCTTCTATGCCGACATGCGCACCCAGCAGGCGCAGGTCGGCGCGGCGATGGCCGACATGATGAAGGACACGCCGATGTACAAATCCTACGTCGCGGTTGCGCCACGCCCGCAGGATTTTCCAAAACTGCTCGACCAGCTCGGCGCCTATATGCGCAAGGATTACGACTACTCCGCCGACGTGCCGAAGCTGAAGATGCCTGTCATGCTGGTGTTCGGCGACAGCGACATGTACCGGCCCGAGCACGAGATCAAGTTCTATCAGATGCTCGGCGGCGGACTGAAGGACGCCGGCTGGATGCGAGAGAACCTGTCGCAGAACCGCCTGGCCATCCTGCCGAACCGCACCCACTACGACGTGTTCTTCGCGCCGGAACTGACAGCAGTGACGCTGCCCTTCCTCAATGGCGAGACCAAGGTCAAGACCTGGGACGAGGTCCTTAGCGAAACGGACTAACCACCTGATACCTGCCGGCCGTCTCGGGTGAGATGGCCGGCGATGCTTAGCCCCTTGAAGCCAGCTTTATGTTCCTCGGCGATCCCGGCATGTGTCGTTGGGCCAAGAACTTCGGTCGCATCACGCCAACAGATAACGCCATCAAGGCTTTTCGATTGACGCTGCTATGGCGGCAGCTACCTTGCCGACAATCTTCAGAAAGAGGGGCGCAGTAATGGCGAAATATCAGGGTGGCTGCCTGTGCGGCGCGGTGCGCTACCGCACCGATGCCGTGCCGATCAACGAACGCGTCTGCCATTGCCGGCTCTGCCAGAAGGCGCTGGGCGCGGCCTTCAACGCCCGCGTGCTGTTCCGCATCGACGACGTGACCATCGACGGGCCGGTGGCGGCGGTGAATTCCTCGCCCGATCTCAAGCGTGGCTTTTGCTCGCGCTCCGGCACGACGCTGTTTTCCCGGCGCGATTCCGCCGGCATCATCGGCGTCACCTCGGGCTCGCTCGACGATCCTTCCATGTTCAAGCCGCAGATGCATATCTGGACCGCCTCGAAGCAGCCTTGGGTGCAGCTCGACGACGGACTGCCGCAATATGAAGGCGCGCCACCCCCGAACTGAAGCACAGGCGAAACTGAAGCGCAAAAGCGTGCCCAAATTTTTCATCCGGGACACGAGATAGCCGGCAAACCGTCATTGGCGAGCCATCATTGCCGCCTATCTATTACGTGCGGGTCGGCAGTCGAGGAGGCGACAGATGAACGACAGAATCAACACCCTGGACGAGCTTTTGAGCGATCCGATGGTCAAGCTCGTGATGGAGCGTGACCGCGTGCAGCCGGCCGAGCTTCGCACGTTGCTTGAAGAAAAGGTTCGCCGGGATGATGCGCCGGTCGTCAACGATCGCCCCGTCAATGATCGCCCCGTCAATGATCGCCCCGTCAATGCTCGCTTTGTACCGCCCGCCCACATGATAGCCACGACCTGCGACAAGCTATGGCTGTGCAGCTAGGCAGCGGTGCCTGATAGGGTCAGATCAGCGTTCCTTCGCGGGCTCTCTGTCCTGCCGAACATCTCTCCCGCACGGGTGGGGCGATTGGCCCTTATCAGGATGCGGTGTTCCGCCTACGCTTCGATTGAAGAGCCCTAACAATTTGATTCAAACTTTGTTGGCAATTTCTCGTTAGTAATCTGGACTGGTTTGTCCGGCGGCGTTGTCTTGCCCTCGGTCTGTTGTGTTCTGCGTACAGGTCCAGATGCGGTTATCAGGCGTCGTCATCTTCTCGATCGCGTCACTTTGCCTTGCCGGCTGCACATCCACGTCCGGCATCGACGCGCTGCAAGTGCCGTCCAGCGAAACGACCAGCTCGGTTGTGCGGCCGCCCGCGCCGGTAGCGTCGGTCGGTGCGGCCGATGCGGCACCCGACTTCACGCAGGACGAGGCGACGGAGCAGACTGTGGCGATGGCCACTCCAGAGCCCGCCGAAAGCATCGAACCACCCGTCGAGCCGATTGCCCTGGTGGCGCCGAAGCGGCTGGCACGGGCAGCACCGATCCTCGCCGAGCCGGTTCAGCGCTATCGTTTTCGTGATGCCAAGCCGATCAATTTCGGCAGGGCCTCGCCCAGACACCTCGCCGTTCACGGCGTCGACGTCTCGCGCTGGCAGGGCAACGTGAACTGGGCAAAGCTGCGCGCGCAGGGCGCGAACTTCGCCTATATCAAGGCGACCGATGGCGGCGATCATCTTGATCCGATGTTCATGAAGAACTGGCGCAATGCCGACGCCGCCGGCCTGAAGCGCGGCGCCTACCATTTCTTCTACTGGTGCCGCACCGCCAGCGAGCAGGCCGACTGGTTCATTCGCAACGTGCCGAGGGTCGAGGGCGCCTTGCCGCCGGTGATCGATGTCGAGTGGAACGGCGAATCGAGATGCAAGCGGCGGCCGTCGCGGCAAAAGGTGCTGGAGAAGATGCAGGTCTTCATGGACAGGCTCGAACGCCACTATGGCCAGCGGCCCATCATCTACACCGCGCCGGATTTCTACCGCGACAATCTGCGTGGCGCTTTCTCCGACTATCCGTTCTGGCTGCGCGCGGTGGCACAGCACCCGTCAAAGGTCTATCCCGGCCGCAAATGGGTATTCTGGCAATATTCCGGCTCCGGCCTGTCGCACGGGGTGAGGGGCCGCATTGACCTCAACGTCTTCCATGGCGACGAGAGAGCCTGGCGGAACTGGGTTGGCGGGCGGCAGATGGTGGCGGAGGCGGAGTAGGGGGCTCCTTCCCGCGCTGGAACTTCTCGCTGCTCGCGCCTGCGGGTGCTGATCGCGGCCGCAGAAAGCCGCCATTGCAGGCCAGCATGAGGTCAATATCGACGGACCCTAACCGCCTGCCGCGGAAGTGTCATCGATCCGTCCTCGCTTTGAAATGTCGTTCCCCCAAGCAGGTGGCTTCCATTCGAACAGGAGACGCCACCCGTGCCCCGCCATTTCGCGCTTTTCGTCCTGACGGCAGCGCTTGCTGCCTCCGTCTCGCTGCCGGCCCATGCCGACATGATGTTCAACCGGGTCGCGAGCTTCGCAGTCGCCGGAAACCTCCCGGCGGACGTCGAGAAGACCACGCCGACGTCGTCCGAGATCATCACGGCGAGCGCAGACGGCATGACGCTGGTCTATTCCGACAGCCCGCTCGGCGCGGTCGGCTTCATCGACATCGCCGATCCCAAGGCGCCCAAGGCCGGCGGCATCGTCAAGATCGACGGCGAGCCGACCTCGGTCGTTGTCATCGGCGGCAAGGTGCTGGCCGGCGTCAACACGTCGGAGAGCAAAGCCAAGCCGTCGGGCAACCTCACCGTCATCGACCTTGCCTCCAAGGCGATCGAAAGCACCTGCGACCTCGGCGGCCAGCCGGACTCGCTGGCGCTGAGCAAGGAGGGCAAGTTCCTGGCCATCGCCATCGAGAATGAGCGTGACGAAGAGCTGAACGACGGAGGAATCCCGCAGATGCCGGCGGGCGACCTCAAGATTTTCAGGCTTGCCGAAGGCCAGCCTGGTTGCGCGACGATGAAGAGCGTGAACCTGGCGGGCATTGACGAGATGGCGGCGGAAGATCCGGAGCCGGAATTCGTCGCCTTCAACGAGGCCGGCGAGATAGCGGTCACGCTGCAGGAAAACAACCACATCGCCATCGTCAACGCCGAAACCGGCGCGATCGTCACGCACTTCTCCGCAGGCTCGGTCACGCTCGACAAGATCGATACCAAGAAGAACGGCGACATCTTCGTCGCCACCGACAACGACGGCGTCGATGATTCTTCCGGCGAAACGCTGTTTCTCCGCTTGGGCAACATCAGCGCCGTGAACTGAGGGTGGTTCTTTCCTTCTCCCCCTGTGGAGAAGGTGGATTGGCGCGCAGCGCCAAGACGGTTGAGGGGTGCTGAACGGAGCACTGTCGGTGCCAAGCTGGAACACCCCTCATCCGGCCGCTTCGCGGCCACCTTCTCCCACAGGGGGAGAAGGGAAGGCGCGGCATTCCGCGCTTGGCCAATCTCGAATGTCAGCGATTTGCGTGACGATGGTGTTGGACGGAGCGCCAAGGCTGGTTAATCTCGCCCGATGCCGCCTCAGCCCGTCGCTCCCGCCAAACGTCGTTTTGCCCGTTCTCTTCGGCATGAGCCAACGGAGGCGGAAGACCGCCTGTGGCAGGAGCTGCGCGGACGCAGGCTCGATCGAATCAAATTCCGGCGTCAGGTTCCTGTCGGCAAATTCATCGCCGATTTCGTTTGCCCCGAGGCCGGGCTGATCGTCGAGATCGACGGCAGAGCCAGCATGCGGATTCGAACTACGACCGCGAGCGAGACGCCGAACTGCAGGCGAGGGGTTTTCGCGTACTGCGCTTCTGGAACGACGACGTGCTACGGGATTTGAACGCCGTTTGCGACACCATCATCGCTTATGTCCGCGATGAGAGTTTGCAACCGTGGCAGTAGCGCAGTCCTGCCTTCTCCCCTTGTGGGAGAAGGTGGATCGGCGCGCAGCGCCGAGACGGAAGAGGGGTGTTGGACGGAGCGCTTGCGATGCCAAGCTGGAGCACCCCTCATCCGACCGAGCTTCGCTCGGCCACCTTCTCCCACAAGGGGAGAGGGGAAGGCGCGGCATTTATGCCTCTACATATTCCGCAAGGCTGACACCTTTGGGCACATCCAGCCCATCGGCACGCAAGCCTTCTATATGAAAGCGTATAGCGTCGCGAATTTCGGTTTCCACCTCAGGCACCGTCGCGCCGGTCGCGACGCAGCCGGGTAGATCCGACACGTAAGCGGAAAAATTATCGCCGGCCTTTTCGATCACCACCGCGTAACGCATATGGTCACTCCTTTAAACCGGACTGCTTGAGGATGCTGTTCAGTGTTCCCGGTGCAACCTCTTCAGACGGCTTGCCGGCCACGGTGACGCGGCCGGCTTTGATTTCATGCTTATATTGGCGATGACTTGCCTTTGGTTGCAACCAGATACCAGCCGTCGGTTTCAGCAGGCGAATGACTTCGCGGACCGTAAGCCGAGGTGGCATCTATCTTAGCTGCACCCGCTCGTAGCCCCACAGGTATCGCACTTCTCACATGTCCCGTTCCGCACCATGGTGAAGTTGTGGCATTCGGAGCATTCGTTGCCGGTGTAGCCCTGCATCAAGGATTGCTGACGCCTTGTAGCGGCAAGCGCCTTGGCCTCGGCCGCTTCTTTCGCGGCATCGTCGGTAAACAGCCCAGTCGGGTCGGTTGCCTCCTCGTAAATGATATCCTCGACCAGTTCCTTCGCCCGCTCCTCATAATCACGCTTGTAGGCGATCGCTTCGTCGCTGGCCGGCTTCAGCGCCAGCACATTGGAGCCTGAGAACGCCGTCGGCGCCGAGCGAGTGGGGGCGGGAGAGGGACTTGAACCCCCGAATCCCTTGGGTTCGGCCCCCATGCCCGACACCAGCTTGACCGGCGAGGCGCCGCGGGTCAGCCCCTTCGAGAACGGCGTCGCCTTGCCTTCGTTGATGCCGCGGCCAAGTGCGGTCTTGTCGAAATCCGACTGGTCGACATGGGCGAGATCGTGGCGCGCAAGATAGGAAACCGCAAGCTCGCGGAACACATAGTCGAGGATCGACGTCGCGTTCTTGATCGCGTCGTTGCCCTGCACCATGCCGGCTGGTTCGAACTTGGTGAAGGTGAAGGCTTCGACATATTCCTCGAGCGGCACGCCATATTGCAGGCCGAGCGAGATGGCGATGGCGAAGTTGTTCATCATCGCCCGGAAGGCCGCACCTTCCTTGTGCATGTCGATGAAGATTTCGCCAAGACGACCGTCATCGAATTCGCCGGTGCGCAGATAGACCTTGTGGCCGCCGACGACCGCTTTCTGGGTATAGCCTTTGCGGCGGTTCGGCAGCTTTTCCCGGTCGCGATAAAGGCGCTCCACGACGCGCTCGACGATTTTTTCGGTCACCTGCACGGCGCGCTGTGAAGCCGGGGCCGCGATCAGCTGTTCGACGGCATCGTCCTCGTCGTCTTCGACGTCGGCAAGCAGCGAGGCGTTGAGCGGCTGCGAGAGCTTCGAGCCGTCGCGATAGAGCGCGTTGGCCTTCAGCGCCAGTTTCCACGACAGCATGTAGGCGCCCTTGGCGTCTTCCACCGTCGCGTCGTTCGGCATGTTGATGGTCTTGGAAATGGCGCCGGAGATGAAGGGCTGCGCCGCCGCCATCATCTGGATGTGGCTGTTGATCGACAGCGAACGCTTACCGATCTTGCCGCACGGGCTGGCGCAGTCGAACACCGGCAGATGTTCGGCCTTCAGGAACGGCGCGCCTTCCAGCGTCATCGCACCGCAGACATGGATGTTAGCGGCCTCGATGTCTTTCCTGGAGAAGCCGAGCGCCGGCAGCATCTCGAACGAGAAATCGTTGAGCTGCTCGTCGGTGAAGCCAAACGTCTCCTTCACCCAGTCCGCACCCAGCGTCCACTGGTTGAAGACGAACTTGATGTCGAAGGCCGATTTCAACGCTGCGTTAAGTGCCGCGATCTTGTCGTCGGTAAAACCTTTTGCCTTGAGCGAGCCGGGGTTGACGGCAGGTGCCTGGTTCAGATTGCCGTGGCCGACCGCATAGGCCTCGATCTCGGCAATCTGCGCTTCCGAATAGCCGAGCGTGCGCAGGGCTTCAGGGACGGCGCGGTTGATGATCTTGAAATAGCCGCCGCCGGCCAGCTTCTTGAATTTCACCAGCGCGAAGTCGGGCTCGATGCCGGTGGTGTCGCAATCCATGACCAGGCCGATCGTGCCGGTCGGCGCGATCACGGTTGCCTGCGCATTGCGATAGCCATGCTCTTCGCCGAGCTCGATGGCGCGGTCCCAGGCAGCCTTGGCATGGACGGCAAGCTCCGGCTGCTTCAGGTCGGAGGCGACCAGAGGCACCGGGTTGACGGCGAGTTTTTCGTAGCCGTCCCTGTCGCCATAGGCGGCTCGGCGATGGTTGCGCATGACACGCAGCATGTTCTGCGCATTGCGGTCGTAGTCGGGGAAGGCGCCGAGCTCGGCGGCCATTTCAGCCGAGGTGGCATAGGCCGTACCGGTCATAACAGCGGTGAGTGCGGCGCAGATGGCGCGGCCCTCGTCGGAATCATAGGGAATGCCCGAGGTCATCAGCAGGCCGCCAATATTGGCGTAGCCGAGGCCTAGCGTGCGGTATTCGTAGGAGAGCTTGGCGATCTCCTTCGACGGGAATTGCGCCATCATGACGGAAATTTCCAGCACCATGGTCCACAGCCGAACCGTATGCTCGTAGGCAGCGATATCGATGGTGCCGTCGGCGTTGCGATAGGGCAGCAGGTTGATCGAGGCCAGGTTGCAGGCGGTGTCGTCGAGGAACATGTATTCCGAGCACGGGTTGGACGCCCGGATCGCACCGGCCGAGGCGCAGGTGTGCCAGTCGTTCATCGTCGTGTTGAAGTGCAGGCCCGGATCAGCCGACGCCCAGGCGGCATACCCGATCTTTTCCCACAGATCCCTGGCCTTCAGCGTCTTCAGCACCTTGCCGTCCTTGCGGGCGGTGAGGTGCCAGTCGGCATCCTCTTCGACGGCGCGCAGGAAATCGTCCTTCAGCGAGACCGAATTGTTGGAGTTCTGGCCCGAAACGGTGAGGTAGGCGTCCGAATCCCAGTCGGTGTCGTAGGTCTTGAACGACATCGAGGTGTAGCCCTGCTTGGCGAACTGGATGACGCGGTAGATGTAGTTCTCCGGCACCCCGTCCTTCTTGGCTGCCTTGATCTCGCGCTTCAGCGCTGTGTTGATCGCCGGGTCGAAGCAATCGTCGTCCTGGCCTTCGCAGTTGATGCAGGCCTTCATGATCGCTTCGAGGTGCTTCTTGACGATCTTGGAGCCGGTGACCAGCGAGGCAACCTTTTGCTCCTCATTGACCTTCCAGTCGATGAATTCCTCGATATCGGGATGGTCGGCGTCGACGATGACCATCTTTGCGGCGCGACGCGTCGTGCCGCCCGACTTGATGGCGCCCGCCGCGCGGTCGCCGATCTTGAGGAAGCTCATCAGGCCGGACGAGCGGCCGCCGCCGGACAGCTTTTCGCCTTCGCCGCGCAGGAACGAGAAGTTGGAGCCGGTGCCGGAGCCGTATTTGAACAGGCGTGCTTCACGCACCCACAGGTCCATGATGCCGCCTTCGTTGACGAGATCGTCCTGCACGCCCTGGATGAAGCAGGCATGCGGCTGAGGATGCTCGTAGGAAGATTTCGACTTGGTCAGCTTGCCGGTGAACGGGTCGACATAGAAGTGGCCCTGGCTCGGGCCGTCGATGCCATAGGCCCAGTGCAGGCCGGTGTTGAACCACTGCGGCGAGTTCGGCGCGACGCGCTGGGTGGCCAGCATATAGGCGAGCTCGTCGCAGAAGGCGCGCGCGTCTTCCTCCGATTTGAAGTAGCCGCCCTTCCAGCCCCAATAGGTCCAGGTGCCGGCGAGGCGGTCGAAGACCTGGCGGGCGTCGATCTCGGAGCCGTAGCGCTCGGCCTCGGGCAGTTTTGCCAATTTGGCCTCGTCGGCAACGGAGCGCCACAGGAAGGAGGGGACGTCATTCTCCTCTACCTTCTTCAGCCGAGCCGGCACGCCGGCCTTGCGGAAATATTTCTGCGCCAGGATGTCGGCGGCAACCTGGCTGAACTGTGCCGGCACATCGATATTGTCCAAGCGGAACACCACCGAGCCATCCGGATTCTTGATCTCCGAAAGTGCCTTGCGGAATTCGATCTCCGCATAAGCCGACTGCCCCTGCTTGGTGAAACGACGCTCGATGCGCATTGGTCCTATCCCTTGCTTGTCTATATATAGCGCCTTTCCCAGGGGATTTCTGCCCCCTTTGCGAAACGCGCATGTCCGCCGTCTGCCGGCGTTCGAAAACGGCCGGCTCCTTTTCACAGGCTCCGCCCGCCCCGCTGGTCGAACTCCTTGCGAAGTAGCCGTCCAACGCGCCGACGAACCCTGCGGGTCCCTCAAAACTGAAACTTTTTTGCGACTCCCTCAAACGAGGGACTTTCACACTATCTAGCGTCGAACCTATCTGCAAACACTAAATATAGTATTAACAGACAATTTAATCCAGTCCGACATTTTTCCCTTTCGTCCCCAAAGACCCCACAACCCCAACGCTTCCGCCGGCCTCGTAAACAGGCGGAAATGCGGCCAAAACGCACGTAATCCGGGAAAAAGACCGGGCTCAGAACTTTCCGGTCGCACTCTCAACAGGAGCGCATGGCCTATAAAAGGCGACTCGTTTTGCGCCGTCAAGGATTCGTTTGTGCCGCTTTTGTGACCCCAACATCTTGTGTGTCACATTTGTGGATAACGGGGATAGAAAGTGGCCCAGGGGATTTCGATTTGCCTACGCGCAGGTAATCGGCCGCGACACGCATCCCAAGCTGGAGTGGCCAAATCGATTCTCTTCGCCAAAGAACATCGTCGGGCGATGCGCGGCAGGTGCGCGGCTTTGGCCGATGCGCCTGTGCTTGCTCAGGAGAACTGGTGCGGGTCGGCACAGAAATAGGCGATAATCTGGCCAAGGTCCGGCTCGTTGACCATGCGCACGGCTTCAGTGGGGCTGACCCATTTGCGGATGCGCGACCGCTTTTCCTTCCACCGGTCGGCGATCTTGTCGACCTGCAGCGGAAATACCAGGACTTCACAAGGCACTTCCTCGCCGGAAGCCAAAGCCTTGGCATAGAAGTAGCGGCCGGCCTCGTGGTGGGAGATCGTGCCGCGCAGTCCGGCTTCCTCGCCGGCCTCGCGCGCCGCCGCTTCGCAAAGCAGTTCCTTGGCCTCTGGCCAGCCCTTGGGAAGCACCCAGCGGCCGGTATCGCGGCTGGTGATCAGCATGATCTCGACGCCATGCCCGGTATCGCGCCAGGGCAATGCTGCAACCTGCAGGCGGCACGGCGCTGTGCCGAAGAGTCGCTGGACCCTTTCGGCCAAATGGTTGTGCGTTGCTGGCGTCGTCAACATCGGAGAAGCTTGCCCCAGCCTCCAGAATCACTTGCCGTCTCGTGAATCTTACGGCTAATCATAAGCCATAAAAGTAAAAAACCTCATACGCACGGGTTAACCACGCCAAGGGGCGTCGATTCAGGAAATATCGTGCGCCGCGGCACTCTTTCAAGAAGTGCTCCCGGCAAGAAGGCGCGCCGGCATGTTACGGGAGAAAAAGCGGTTACCGCGAATCAGCCGGCGTGGTCGTCGGCGATCGGCTTCTGGTAGGTGAAGCCCATGTCCCACGGAAAATAGATCCAGGTGTCCTGGCTGACCTCGGTGACGAAGGTGTCGACCAGCGGCCTGCCTTTCGGCTTGGCGTAGACGGTGGCGAAATGCGCCCTGGGCATCATGGCGCGCACGATGCCCGCGGTCTTGCCGGTGTCGGTAAGGTCGTCGATGATCAGCACGCCGGCGCCGTCATCGGCAAGCAGTGCCGGCGTGACCTCCTTCAGCACCTGCAGTTGCCCTTGGCTGGTGTAGTCGTGATAGGAGGCGACGCAAACCGTCTCGATGACCCGGATGCCGAGTTCACGCGAGATGATGGCGGCCGGAACCAGGCCGCCGCGCGTGATGCAGACGATCGCCTTCCATTGGCCTTTGTTGGCGCCGGCCAGCCGCCAGGCAAGCGCACGCGCGTCGCGGTGGAACTGATCCCAGGAGACGGGAAAGGCCTTTTCGGGAAGGGACATTTTTGCATGCACTCCGCAGCGCGCGAAAAACCGCGCGCAGACACTTGAAGGAATGCGCGCGGAATTAACTGGAAAGCCTAGGCGTTGGCAAGGGCGGCGGCAGGCGATCCTGTGGACTTAGCCCTTGTGGACTTACCGCGACAGGAAGGCTGCCACGGGCAACGTGCGCAGCACCGTGCGCGTGACCCCGCCGAACAGAACCTGGCGCAGCCAGGAATGGCTGTAGGCGCCGAGCACGAGCAGGTCGGCGCCGGTCTCGGCGACCCTGGTCTGGATCACCTCGTCGACCGAGTGGCCGCCCGATTGCAGCACCGAGACGCTGACCGTAGCGCCATGCCTGGACAGGGCGGCGGCGATTTCGGCGCCGGCCGCCTCCGGGGCCTCGTCGAGCGTATCCGGCGGGTCGATGACGACAATATCAGTCTTCTCGGCCTCGGTGATGAAGGGCAGGGCGTCGAAGGCGGCGCGTGCGGCTTCCTTGCTGCCGTTCCAGGCGAGCAGCACGTGCTTGAAGCTGGTGATGAGCGGGCCCGAGTGCGGCACGACCAGCACCGGCCGGCCGGCGTCGTAGACCAGCGTGTCGACATCGGCGCTCGGATCGCCGCCCGACTCGCGCTGCGCGGCGATGATCAAGTCCGCGGTGCGGACGGTTGGGATGCCGGTCAGCGCGCTGTCTCCGGAAAAGCTCTCGAGGCTGCGCCACTCGAAGGACAGGCCGGAATCCTCGATATGCCGGAGGAAAACCGCCCGCAATTTTTCAGCACGCTCCTTGTTCATGTCGGCCGAAACCTGCAGGAACTCGGTGTCGGGAAAGCCGGTGGCCGAGGTGTAGGGGACGGGAAGCGCTTCGGCGTGAATGCCGATGAGATGGCTCTCGAACCTGTCGGCAAGCGGAATGGCGCATTCGAGCACGCGCTCCGCGTCCTGTTCGTTCTGCAGTATGGCGACGATGGTCTTAAATCGCATGGTAACCCCTCAATTTACGGCGATCGAAACTCCGCATGAAACGTTACAGCACCATGCTTGGTTCCGGCTAATGCATGTCGCCCAAAAGTGCGCAGCGGTTGGGATAACGACATGCATAAAAAAGAACCTAAAGCGCGTCGCATGAATCCTCTCAGACGCGACGCGCTTTAGATCAGGTCGCCGCGCTGGCAAGGCCTGCGACCATCGCTTCGACATCGGCGCGGGCGGCGTCCAGCGCTTCCTGGCTGCGGGCACGGACGACCAGCTCCGTCCAGAACTTGCCGTCGCCATATTTCGGGTAGGACCCGATGATCGTATCCGTATGCGCCTTCTGGATGTCGCCCAGCGGTCCGCCGACCAGGCCTTCGCCGAACGGACAGTGCACCGTGGCCGACAGCATTTTGGTGCCGGCCTTCAGCGTCGGCACCACATTGTCGAGCATCGCCTGGAAAATCGCCGGCACGCCGGCCATGACATGGACGTTGCCGATGCGGAAGCCAGGCGCGATGGACACTGGATTGTCGATATGGTCGGCACCGCGCGGCATCCGCGCCATGCGCTTGCGAGCCTCGGTATATTCGATGCCGCGCGCGGCGTAGCTCGCTTCCAGCATGGCATAGGCCTTGGCCTCGTATTCGCAGGGCACGCCGAAGGCCTTGGCAATCGCATCCGCGGTGATGTCGTCATGTGTCGGGCCGATGCCGCCGGTCGTGAAGACATAGGTGTAGCGGGTGCGCAGGGCATTCACTGCGGCGACGATCTCGTCTTCCTCGTCGGGAACGATGCGCACCTCCTTCAGGTCTATGCCGATCGCCGTCATGATGTCGGCGAGGTGGCCGACATTCTTGTCCTTGGTGCGGCCGGACAGAATCTCGTCGCCGATGACGAGCATGGCGGCGGTGACGATTTCGGACATGGGAGGCTCCGGCAAAAAAGTCGCCTAGGCAGACAGGGTCGCCTGAGATAGCGCGGCGGATGGCCTGCGGCAATGCGCCAGGATATTGGCGCGCACTGGTGCGGCTCTTCCTTTCTCCCACAAAACAAGGGGAGAAGGGAGAAGGTGCGCGCCCACAGGCGCTATTCCTTCACCGCACCGGTCATCGAGGACACGTAGTGCTCGACAAAGAACGAATAAAGCACGACCACCGGCAGCGAGCCGATCAGGGCTCCGGCCATCAGCGCTCCCCACTCATAGACGTCGGAACGGACAAGCTCCGTAAGCACCCCGACCGGCACGGTCTTGTTTTCGGACGACTGGATGAACGTCAGGGCGTAGATGAATTCGTTCCATGACAGGGTGAATGCGAATATGCCGGCCGAGATCAGGCCGGGCACCGACAGCGGCAGCACGATCTTGGTGAGGATCTGCCATCGGCTCGCCCCGTCAATGAGCGCGCATTCTTCCAGTTCGAACGGGATCGAGCGGAAGTAACCCATCAGCAGCCAGGTGCAGAACGGGATCAGGAAGGTCGGGTAGGTGAGAATGAGCGCGAAGGGCGTGTCGTAAAGCCCAAGGTTGAACACCATCACCGACAGCGGGATGAACAGGATCGACGGCGGCACGAGATAGGCGAGGAAGATCGCGAGCCCGACCTGCCGCGCCCCCGAAAACCTCAGCCGTTCGATCGCATAGGCCGCGAACACCGCAGCCAGCAGCGACAGGAACGTGGCGGCGGTCGAGATGATGATCGTGTTGAGCAGCCAGCCCGGATAGGACGTGTCGAACAAGAGATAGCGGATGTGCTGGAATGTCGGATGCACGACCCAGAACGGATTGAAATTGGCGTAGTCGGTCATCTCGTGATTGGGCTTAATCGCCGTGATCGTCATCCAGTAGAACGGGAACAACAGCACGATGACGAACACCAGCAACGGCAGATAGACCGTCACCACGCGCCGCGGCAGGCTCTGAAGGTAGCCCATGCCGCCTTCGTCGAGTTCCGGACGTTTCGTTTTTTTGGTCGTGGCCCTCTTGATCGTAGCCATGTCAGTCTCCGCCGCCCTGCTGCCATTTGCGGCGTTGCAAGCCGAAATAGCTGAACAGGATCGCCGCAAGCAGGAACGGGATCATGGCGACCGCGATGGCGGCGCCCTCGCCAAGCTGACCTCCCGAAATGCCGCGCTGAAACGACAATGTCGCCATCAAATGGGTGGCATTGACCGGTCCGCCGCGGGTCAGCACATAGATCAGCTGGAAATCGGTGAAGGTGAACAGCACCGAAAACGTCATGGTGATGGCGATGATCGGCGTCAGCAGCGGCAGCGTCACAAAACGGAACAATTGCCAGCGGCTAGCGCCGTCGAGCGTGGCGGCCTCGTAAAGCGACTGCGGAATCGTCTGCAAGCCGGCTAGCAGCGTGATGGCGACGAACGGAATGCCGCGCCACACATTGGCCGCGATCACCGAAGCGCGCGCGTTCTCCGGATCGCCGAGGAAATTGATGCGATGGTCGATCAGGCCCATTTCCATAAGCGCCCAGGACAGGATGGAGAACTGCGAGTCGTATATCCACCAGAAGGCGATGGCCGACAGCACCGTCGGCACCACCCACGGTAGCAGGACGATCGCGCGGAAGAACGATTTGAAGGGAAGGTTCTGATTGAGGATAAGCGCCAGCCAGAGGCCGAGCGCGAACTTCAGGATCGAGGCACTTATCGTGTAGAGCAAGGTGTTGAATACGGAGAGCCAGAAGACGGCGTCATCCGACAGATATTGGTAGTTTTCGATGCCTATGAAGATACCGGGGCGGCCGATCCGGGCATCGGTGAAGCCGAGCCAGATACCGAGCCCCAACGGATAGGTGAGGAAGACCAGCAGCAGCGCTGCCGCCGGCAGCATGAAGCCGAAGCCAAGCGCGTTCCGGCTGTCGGCCAGGAGCGACAGGCTCCGCGACAGGATCGACGGACGCGGCTGAACGGCAGCGGACGACACGGCCATAGGACGGCTCCTCATAAGGTCTGCTGGCATGGTGGCCTGAGAGGCCGCCACACGATTCTGGGAACCAGACCGGGCAGCGCGGTCGCGGCTGCCCGGCTCGGCTGTTTTTAAACGCGATAGTACCGGTTGGCGCGTTTCTCCGCCTCTTCCATCGCCTCCTGCGGCGTGGCCTGGCCGGTCACCGCCTTGGCGAACATGTCGACCAGGACATAATCGGCCATAGTCGCCGCCGAGGCGTAGCCGAGCGGCCCGGCATAGCCGTTGGGACGCAGCGTCGCCGAGGCCTTGGCGTAAGCGGCATTGTTCGGGTCGGCCGTCCACACCGGATTGTTGTCGAAGGCCTTGAGTGTCTGGCAGCAGTAGCCGGCCGAGGAAGTGATCCACTCCGCCATTTGCTGTTCCTCGAACATGAACTGCAGATAGGCTTTGGCCGCGTTCGGGTAGGGCGTGTAGTCGAAGATCACGGCCGTGGTCACCTGGAACAGCTCGACCGATTTCCCGACGGGACCGATCGGCAGGCTGGTCGTGCGCATGTCCTTGGCGATTTCAGTCAGTTTCGGATCATTGTCCTTGTTGGTCTTGGCCGTGTTATACACGGAAATGCCGTTGGCGATGACGCCCAGTTCGCCGGCCAGGAAGGCGCGGTTGTTGTTCACGTCGAGCCAGCTTTCGGTGCCGGGGATGAAGGTCTTGTAGAGTTCCTGCGCGTATTCGATCGCCTTGAGCGTCTCGGGGCTGTTGATCGTCACCTTTCCGCTCTCGTCGACCATCTGGCCGCCATGGCTCCAAAGCAGCCAGTGCGCATAGTTGTTGCCGTCGCCGACGCCATGACCGTGCGTGAAGCCGGCCGGATGCCCCTTCGCCTGCAAGGCCTTGCAAAGCTCGAGGAAGCCTGCCGTGTCCTTCGGAAATTCCGAGAAGCCAGCCTCCTTCACCCAGCTTTCACGATAGACGATGGCGTTGCCGATGGTGGCCAGAGGCAGGCCGAGGAATTTTCCCTCGCGCGTCGCATACTGCTTTGGTCCGTCGTGCCAGCCGCCGTATTTCGTGCCGAGATACTCACCCAGTTCCGACACGTCGTGCAGCTTGTCTGGATATTGATGCGGGTCGTCGAACCAGACCAACATGAGATCTGGACCAGAGCCGACATTGGCGGCGACCGCCGCCTTGGGGCGAATGTCCTCCCAGCTTTCCTTGTCGACACGGACCTCGACGCCTGTCGCCTCGGTGAACCGCTTGGTGTTGGCCAGCCATTGATCCTCATCACCCTGTACGAATGGCGACCAGCGCAGCATCCGCAGCTTTGCGCCGTCCTCGGGCTTGTAGGTCAACCCCTCCTGGGCAAAGGCGGGAGAGCCGACGAACCGGCTTCCCAAGGCTCCCGCCGCCACGCCGGCGGTCGTGCGGATCACGTCACGTCTGGTGAATTTCATGCTCGTCTCCTCCTGTTTATGTCCTTGCCGTGGTTCTTACTGCCGGGTGCGCATTTCGAAGCGCTGCCCGGTTTCGCCATGAAAGAGATGAATGAGGCCCGGCTCGGCCGTAAGCCAGACGGTTTCGCCCGGCGTGAAGGAATGGCGCTCGCGGAAATTGGCGACGATCTCTTCGCCGCCGGCCGTCCGGCCGATGAGCTGCACTTCCGATCCGGTCGGCTCGACCACCGCGACGGTGACCGGAATACCTTGGCCGTCGGACAGCTGCAGATGCTCGGGCCGTATTCCCAGCACCACGGGATCGCCATTGCCGATGGTAGGTGCTGCAGCCAATGGGATTGAAATCCCCCCGGAGCCTCGAAAGGACGGTGAGCCGCCATCGGTTGCGATTTCGCCCCTCAGCATGTTCATGGCGGGCGAGCCGATAAAGCTGGCGACGAAGAGATTGTTCGGCCGGTCGTAGAGTTCCAATGGCGGCCCGATCTGCTCGACCAGGCCGTCATGCATGACGACGATCTTGTCGGCCATGGTCATCGCCTCGATCTGGTCGTGGGTGACGTAGACCGTCGTGGTCTTCAGCCGCTGGTGCAGTTCCTTGATCTCGGCGCGCATCTGCACCCTGAGCTTGGCGTCGAGATTGGACAGCGGCTCGTCGAACAGGAAGACCGCCGGATCGCGCACGATCGCCCGGCCCATGGCGACGCGCTGGCGCTGGCCGCCGGAAAGCTGCCGGGGATAGCGCTCCAGCAACGGCACCAGTCCCAGGATTTCGGCGGCGCGCTTAACGCTGGCAGCGCTTTCGGCTTTCGAAACACCCTTCAGCATGAGCGAGAACGCCATGTTCTCGGCGACGGTCATGTGCGGGTAGAGCGCATAGTTTTGGAAGACCATGGCGACGTCGCGTTCTTTTGGCGCAACGTTGTTGACGATACGGTCGCCAATCGCGATCTGGCCGCGTGAAATCTTTTCCAGGCCGGCGATCATCCTGAGAAGGGTCGATTTTCCGCAGCCCGACGGCCCGACCAGCGTGACGAACTCGCCGTCGTCGATGTCGACGCTGACGCCGTGGAGAATTTCGACCGTTCCGAATGATTTGTAAACATCGCCAATCGCGACAGACGCCATCGATTTCCTCCCGAATGCTTCCTGCGACGTCTTCGAAGGAAACCGCTGCTTAACTGGCCGCGGCAGCTCCCAAGCTCCTCCCTGGTCACGCGCGATGATGAAACGGTAGCGCTACCAAGCCTGCCTGTAAAGCGGCTGCGCCGCAAGCACTCTTCTTTGTTGCTCGTGATTGTGGGCGTCCCCGGCACGGACTGAAATTCGCCACGTCCGGGATCATAGCAGGGGGATGCTTTGTCAAGCCCCAGCTCTTAAAACCAGAGATGCGCGAAGCCATCAGCAACGACGCCTGCCTAGTCGGAAACTTCGGTTTGCGGCCGGTCCCGGCCGTCGGCGAGCTCATCGTGCCATTTACCGTCGGCGTCCTCGTACTGGATGCCGTCCGTGGTGCCGGCGACCTGCTGTTCGGCCGAAGCTATCTCGGCGGCGCGCAGCGCGTCCTCGTGAGTAGGGAACGTCTCCGAAAATGTCTCGCCGACCTTGTAAGCCCAACCCCCGTCATGCTCGACGATCTTGTAGGTCAGCTTCGCCATGAATCCTCCAGTGGAAAAAGCTCAGTCTGCTCAATGCAACTTGCCTTGGGGCAGTTTGCCTTGAGGCAGTTTGCCTTGGGGCAATCTCTCGTCGGGAACCAGCACGTCCGATTCCTTCGCGGCTTCGACCAATGCCCGGCGTGCATCCGCTGTCGAACGATAACCCTCCAGCACTTTTAGGCAAGTGTCGAGAGCATCGCGATGCCGAGGACCACGATTGAGTGGCCAGACCGTCATCAGGCACTCCGCTGCTTCCTGGGTGCTGCGGATCTCACGGTATTTGCCGACATGGCCGAGTTCGACCACGACTGGCTTTTCGAAAGGCTTGTTGTCCATCATCGCCGGCAACGCGGGGCGGCCGATTTGGTTGCACGCCCCTCCGCGTAAATGTCTCAACGCTGCGGCTATTGGGGTCGCAGTCATGGAAACGGGCGGTCAGCCCGCCGCCTTCATCCAGTGCTGCATCGTCGTCACCGAGCGGGCAAGCTGCGGCGCCGGGTGGATCGTCTCGCCGAAGGTGGCGGCGGCGCGCCACGCCCAGCGCGGATCGGCGAGGAAGGCGCGGGCCAGAGCCACCATGTCGGCACGGCCCTCGGAGACGATCGCCTCGGCCTGCTTCGGGTCGTCGATCAGGCCGACGGCCCGCGTCGGGATGCCGGCGCCGTTGCGCACGGCTTCCGCCAGATGCACCTGGTAGCCCCGGCCTGTCGGCAGCTTCTGCAGGGGCGAATTGCCGCCGCTCGAGCAGCAGAGATAGGCGACGCCCGCTGCCTTCAGCGTCTTGGCCACTTCGATCGCGTCCTCGACATCGAAGCCGCCATCGACCCATTCCTTGACCGACAGGCGCGCCCCAAGCATCAGCTTGGGCACTGCCTTCCTCACCGCCTTGGCGATCTCGACGACAAAACGCATGCGGTTTTCCAGCGAGCCGCCCCAGCGGTCGGTGCGCTGGTTGGAAAGCGGCGACAGGAATTGGAAGATCAGATAGCCGTGTGCTGCGTGCAATTCGATGAAATCGAAGCCGGCCCGTTCGGCCCGTCTTGCCGCCTCGCCGAAGCGCTCGATGATGTGCAGGATTTCCTCGTCCTCCAACGCCCGCGGCACCTGCCAGCCCGTGTCGTAGGCGATTGCCGAGGCGGACACGATCGGCCACGGGTCCTGATCGGCCTTGAGCGGCCCGCCGCCTTCCCAAGGTTTCTGGTTGGAGGCCTTGCGGCCAGCATGGGCAAGCTGCGTGCCGAATTTGGTGCCTGGCGCGGCGACGCGCTTGGCGGCATCCAGCGCGCGCCGGGCGGCCGCCTCGTTGTCGTCGGAATAAAGGCCAAGGCAGCCATGCGAGATGCGGCCCCGCCGCTCGACGTCGGTCATCTCGACGGTGACCATGCCGGCGCCGGACATCGCCAGGTTCATCCAGTGGTACAGGTGCCAGTCGCTGGCGGAACCGTCATCGGCGGAATACTGGCACATAGGCGCCACCGCAATGCGGTTGGGAAAGGTGAGGCCGTCAAGCGTGATCGGATGGAAGAGGGACGTGGTCATCAGAAAACTCCGGGGAGGGCTGTCGCTATTTAGGCGGTGGTTTGCGCCTGCGCCATACACGAGGCGGTGAAGCGCGCCTCTGGACCAATTGCTGTCGGGATTGCGCAAATGCCGGTTCGCGGTTACGGCTCGCGCCGGCAGCACGGAGTTCACCATGGAAGACCGCATTCGCATCCGCTCGGAGGAAGTCCTTTCCGACGACTGGGCAGTCCTGAAAAAGACAGTCCTCGATTATCGCCGGCGCGACGGAAAATGGGAGACGCAGATCCGCCAGACCTACGATCGCGGCGACGGGGCGGTGATCCTGCCCTACGACCCCGAGCGCTCGACGGTTCTGCTCGTGCGGCAGTTCCGCTACCCAGCCTACGTCACCGGCCATCGCGAGCCGCTGATCGAGGCCTGCGCCGGTCTGCTCGATGAACACGATCCGGAAACCTGCATCCGCAAGGAGGCGGAAGAGGAACTCGGCTACAGGCTGAAGGACGTCGAACGGCTGTTTTCGCCCTATATGAGCCCCGGCAGCGTAACCGAGCGGCTTTGGTTTTTCGTCGCGCGCTATTCGCCGACCGACCGCATCTCCGACGGCGGCGGCGCGCCGGGAGAAGGCGAAGATATCGAGGTCCTGGAAATGCCGCTCGACGAGGCGCTGGCCGGCATTTACGACGGCAGCATTGTCGACGCAAAGACGATCATCCTCATCCAGCACCTGAAGCTGAACCCGATCCGGGCCTGATTTGAGCCGGCGCGGTGCTCGAAGCAGAACCAGCGCGATGGCGCCGCTGCTTGGCAAAGCCCAATCCCGCATTCTTGCCACGGCCTGGATGCTAGCATTTATGGTGCTTAATACGGTTGGAGCGGCAGACGCCTTAGTCAAGCGCTAGCTAATTGTATGAGCCCGCTTCATCCAATCGATGGATGAAGCTCATCATGGGCCGCTGCTACCTTGATCCATGGCGCGACTTACCCTGCGTCACCTATGGCAACGCCAAGGGCGGCAACCCGGTTTTTTGCTGCCCAAGAAGCCCGCTGGCTCTAGGGGCTAAATATGAGCAAGACGACTCTCATTGCTATCGCTATCCTCGCGATCACTGTCCGCTATGCGGAAGCCAAGGACCGTAAGGTCGAAACCGCGACCCTCGGGACCTACGCCAATTCGAAGAGCCTGCCGGTTTGCACCGCGTCAAGCTCACTGTTCGAAGTCCTCGGTGACAAGTGTTTTCTCGTCAAAGGTTCGATGATCTATGGCGACATCGCCGGGCTATCCCAGATAATCCCTTTGGGCTGGTAGGCGGAACGGCGCTAGACGCTAATCTTTCGCAACCTTACCTCCAGGCGCCGCCGCCAGGATGCGCTGTCAGCAGCAAAGATGAAATTGTCTGCCACCTTGCAGCAGAGCTCCGATTCCCGGCAAGAAAGCCAAATTGATGTTTCATTTCAACATGGTGCGGACGACGGGAATCGAACCCGTACGATCAGAGATCGAGGGATTTTAAGTCCCTTGCGTCTACCAATTCCGCCACGTCCGCAGGCCAGTCCTTTTCAGACGCCAGCCAAAGGCCGTCAAGCCCATCTCTGTCATCGAAAAAATCTCACACTGGAAGCACGCTTTGTCGCTGCGCCGCAAGAAACGACATGCGGCTTAAAAACTGAAGCCTGCCTCAATGTCCATTGACGGCCCTGAAACCTAGTTCCGCGACACAGTAATTTGACAGGTGGGGCCGATCGGCCGCGAACGTCCACAGTCCCTTCAGCGGCCAATTTCAGTGGGCAGGTCGCAGACCTTCGAGATTAGCCGAAACACCCCTCCACTTCGTCATCCGAGGGCGGAGCAAGGAGCGAAGCGACGCGGCGCAGACCCTGGGATCCATGCCGTTACCTCGCGGCAGTGCTCCAGCGGACTAGAACAGAACGCTACCACCCCGTTCCGCGAAAAAGCTCGAACCACTCTGGATTGGTTTTCTCGATCAGCTCGATCTTCCATTGGCGCGGCCAACGCTTCAGCGACTTCTCGCGCTGGATAGCATCGCGAATGTCGAAATGTTCTTCGCACCAGACCAGACGCTGCACGCCGTAGCGGCTGGTGAAGTGCGAGCGCAGTTGCGGATGCAAGCGCCGTTCTGAGCCGCTGCATTCTTCGGCTGAGGTAACGGAATGGATCCCAGGGTCTGCGCCGCGTCGCTTCGCTCCTTGCTCCGCCCTGGGATGACGAAGTCGTGGTGACTTATGCCCAATCGCCAGCGTCAGAGATGGCGGCTGGAGGCCGGCCGACGACCGTCCACAGCCGCTTTCAGGCTCAGTCTAAGAACCGAATCCTCTGTGCAGAGGAACTGGTACAAAAACCGCCTTGGCGGCAGGTCCGTGGCGCAAATCAGCGCCGTGCCGAAAAATCCACAGCATAGCTGCGGCGACCCGGCCAGCGGCAATCCCCTCGCCAGCGAGGGGCCAATCACCCACAAAGATTCAAACAAGATCGTTTCCACCTGGAACTCTTTCGCGGCGGCTGAGTTTCGGACTAAAGTTACTGGAATCCCGAACATGGCAGAGTTTGACACAGGACAAGGGCAGTCTGTTGCAAACGCCGTACGGCAATTGATCCGGTCTGAAGACAATCGCCGGTATTTACACGGTGTGCTGGATCTTGGCGTGGACCTCCGGTTGCCCAGCACCCTTGTTCCATTGCTTGAGGCGCTTGATCATGCCGGGCGGGAACCGTTTCCGCATTCCCGGGACCCCAAACGCGTTGCGTCATGGGGTGAAGGAGAGAATTTAGCGGGTTTTACCCGGTCATCGTTCGTCTGGAGATCCCTCAAAGGATGGCAGCTTTGTGCTCCGATTGAAGATGCCCGCCGGCTACAAAATTGCCGCACACAATCATCCCACCTCGGAATATCTAACGGTGCTTTCCGGTAACTTTCACATTGGGATGGGCGATAAGTTCGACGAGGCGAAAGGCACCGAACTGCCTGCTGGCGGCTTCGGCGTCGCGCCGCAGGGATGAATCACTTCGCCTGGACGACGAGCGACACGATTATCCAGGTTCATGGCGACGGGCCGTTCGCGATCACCTACGTCAATCCGGCGGACGATCCGAGCAAGAAGTGACAGTTGCGCGGAGTGCAGTAACCCTCTGAACGGCCGGTTCAGGCAATTCGAGTCTCTGATCGAAGCTTTCCCCGAACGTCGATTCAGGAAGATCCGCTAACGAGGGGCAACCTGCTTTTGCCGCAAACGGAATCGTATTCCGGTTGGGCACTTTGCCGTGGATGGCGCCTGAAACAAAAAACCCGCCTCGGCGGCGGGTCGTTGGCGCAAATCAGCACCATGCCGAAATCAATAGCATAGATGCCGTCACAAAGCAACGAATCGCGAGCTCGCGACGAGACTCGAAAATCGCGGTCATTGTGAAGGCCGAGGAGCGCTCAAGCAATCCGCTGATCTCGCTGGCCAAAACGCCATCGGCTTGGCACAGTCGGGAAAACAGGAGTCTCTCATGGTGAAGACCGCGAATGCGACGAAACCAAAACCCTGGGCCGAGGCGGCCACGCATCTGGTCGACGTCGCGATGGGCAGGAGGCCCGCCGATCTCGTCATCCGCAACGGGCGCTGGGTCAACGTTCATTCCGGCGAGATCATCGCCGGCACCGACATTGCCATTGCCGGCGGCCGCTTCGCCTATTGCGGGCCGAATGCCGGCCACGCCATCGGCCAGGGCACCAAGGTGGTCGACGCTGGCGGGCGCTATCTGGTGCCGGGCCTTTGCGACGCGCATATGCATGTCGAGAGCGGCATGCTAACGGTGACGGAGTTCTGCCGCGCGGTCATCCCGCATGGCACCACCTCGATGTTCATCGACCCGCACGAGATCGCCAATGTGCTCGGCCTTCCGGGTGTGCGGCTGATGCATGACGAGGCCGTCGCCATGCCGATCAACGTGTTAGTGCAGATGCCGTCCTGCGTGCCCTCCGCACCGGGGCTGGAGCATGCCGGCGCCGAGCTGACGGTCGCCGATGTCGCCGAGGCGATGGCGTGGGAAAACATCATCGGGCTTGGCGAGGTTATGAACTTTCCCGGTGTGGCGGCTAACGATCCGGTGATGGCGGGCGAGATCGCCGCGACGGTGAGGGCGGGCAAGACCGTCGGCGGCCATTATGCCTCCCGCGATCTCGGCCTGCCGTTCCACGGCTATGTCGCCGGCGGACCCGAGGACGACCACGAAGGCACGCGCGCCGAGGACGCCATCGCCCGCGTCCGCCAGGGCATGAAGGCGATGCTGAGGCTGGGCTCGGCCTGGTACGACGTCGCCTCGCAGATCAAGGCGGTGACGGAGAGCGGGCTCGACCCGCGCAACTTCATCCTGTGCACCGACGACAGCCATTCCGGCACACTTGTCCATGAAGGCCATATGGACCGGGTGGTCCGGCACGCCATCAGCCAGGGGCTGAAGCCGGTGACGGCGATCCAGATGGCGACGCTCAACACCGCCCAGCATTTCAGGCTGGAGCGCGAGCTGGGTTCGATCGCGCCGGGGCGGCTTGCCGATCTGCTGATCGTCTCCGATCTGGCCGCAATGACCATCGATGAGGTCTATGGCCGCGGCGTCAGGCTGGCCAAGGGCGGCAAGCTCGACATCGACATTCCGGCCTATAACTATCCAAAGACGGCGAAGAACACCGTTAAGCTCGGCAAGAAGCTCAAAGCAGGGGATTTCGACATCATCGCGCCCATCGGCGCCAACGAGGTGCGGGTGCGGGTCATCGGCGTGATCGAGAACCAGGCGCCGACGCGCGCGCTCGAGGCCGATCTTCCGGTCGAGGACGGGCTGGTCGCTATGGACCGCCGCAACGACATCTGCCAGATCGCGCTGGTCGAGCGCCACAGGGGCACGGGCGGCGTCACCAACGCCTTCGTCTCCGGCTTCGGCTATATGAGCGACTGCGCCATGGCCTCCAGCGTGGCGCATGATGCGCACCACATCATCGTCGTCGGCACCAGCAAGCAGGACATGGCATTGGCGGTCAACCGGCTCGGCGAGGTCGGTGGTGGCGTCGTGCTGTTCTCCAAGGGCAAGGAGCTGGCGCTGGTCAAAATGCCGATCGCCGGGCTGATGTCGGACGAGCGCGCCGAAATCGTCGCCGCCAAGGCCGACAAGCTGACCGAGGCAATGCGCCAGATGGGCTGTTCGCTGAACAACGCCTACATGCAGCACTCGCTGCTGGCGCTGGTCGTCATCCCGGAACTGAGGATTTCCGACGTCGGCCTGATCGACGTGACGACATTCCAGAAGGTCGACCTGTTCGTCTGACGACGACCAAGGGCGAGCCCCGCGTCAATCATCCGCCGGTGGCGATGGTCAGCACCTTGAACGGTGTGGTGATGACGATCTCGGCGACGGAGCCGACGGCCTTGCTGATGCCCTGGCCGAGATTGTCGATCGGCTGCGCCGGATTGACCTCGTCTGATGCCAGGCCGGCCGGCGCGCGCAGCCGGTCGCCGAGCAACTGCACCAGGAACGGGTTGTCGGCGAACTTGGCGTGGTTCAGACGGTCGCCGCCTTTGGTCTTGCTCAGGTCGACCACCGAAACGCCGTAGCTGGCGAGGTCGGCCGCGTCGCCGTAGTCGCCGACGCGCGGCTTGTCGCCGGAGATCAGGGAGGACAACCTGAGGGCGCGATCGTCGCCCGAAAGCAGGATGGCGAAAGGCTTGTCGGGCTTGCCATAGCGGATCATCTGCTTCTTGAACACATCGACATCGATGTCGGGCGAGGCCAGGATGACATAGCCGAGCTTGTCGCTGAGATCGCGGTCGCCGGTAATGGCAAGCTGGCGCAGCGCCTCCATCGTCACCCAGGTGCCATCGAATGGGCGATGATGTCGATGCTCTTGGCCCTCGTCTTGGCCAGCATGCGCAGCGTCTCTTCGAGATCGTCGCGCGCAGCGTTGGCGCTTTCCTTGTCGTAGATATAGCCCGTGGTCTTGCCGCTCGACGCCCATGAGAACAGCACCGGCGTGCCGGGATATTTCGTGTCGTGCGCGATCTCTGTCAGCCGGTAGATGCCGTCGTCGAAACCGTTGTTGAAGCCGTGCACGAAAACCAGCGCGCGGTCGCCGCGCATGGCGATGTCGGCGCCGACCGCCTTGGCGAATTGCGGGGCGCCTTCGTAGAATTCGACCTCGGTTGCCGTGAAGTCCTTCGCCGGATTGCTGTTGGCGGAGCCCCTGACCCGCTCGATGGCGCCGACCTGATGGACCTTCGGAACGGTGACCTCGACGCTGGCAAAGCTGGTGGTCGGTGAACGGTCACCGTCGAACACCTGCCGCGGATCTTTCGTGGCTTTCTTGCGGGTGGTGGCGACGAATATCTCATGCGTGGCCGCGATGTCGGAGGCAGGCACAGTCACAGCCGTCGTGTTTAGAAGGTCGTGTGTCTTCCGGCCGGCGCATCCGGCAACAGCGAGCGCGAGCGCAACGACGAGAAAAATCTTCGAACGTACGGTCACGCAGGCTCCCGCAAGGGGGACGTCAAGCTGGTGACGTCGATAAAGCCAGAGCCCGGCCTGGTCCAGTTGAAAGTGTTGTGACGGTGCCGCAACCGTGAACACACACAACGAAAGCCTGTGGAACGGGGCGTGGAACGCACCTACTCTCCGAGCAGGCTGATGCGGTCGGTCACCTCGCGGTCGCTGGCAAATCCGTCATCCTCGCGCAGCCGCTGGCCGATCATCTTCACCAGCTCGGGGTTGTCGGCGAATTTGGTGTGGTTGAAACGGTCCGATCCCTTGACGTTGGAAAGATCGACGACGCTCACGCCATAGTCGGCGAGGTCGGCGGCGTTCTTGTAGTCGCCGACACGCGGCCGCGAGCCGGCGATCAGGCCGGAGAGCCGCAGCGCCCGGTCGTCGTCGGACAAAAGCAGGATGAATGGCTTGTTCGGCTTGCCGTAGCGGCGCATCTGGCTCTTGAACACATCGACATCGATATCGGGCGAGGCCAGCACGACGTCGCCGAGCTTGCCGCCGAGATCGCGGTCGCCGTTGATGGCGAGCTGGCGCAGCGCTTCCATGGTGACCCAGGTTCCCAGCGAGTGCGCGACGATGTCGATGCGTCGCGCGCCGGTCTGCGCGAGCATCCTCAGCGTCACTTCCAGCTGGTCGCGGGCAGCACTGGCGCTTTCCCGGTCGTAGACATAGTCCCTGGTCTTGGCGCCCGACGCCCAGGAAAACAGCACCGGCGTGCCCGGGTAGCCGGAATCATGGGCGATCTGGGTGACGCGATAGACGGCGGCGTCGAAGCCGGTGTTGTAGCCATGGACGAAGACCATGACGCGGCCGCCGCGCGCGGCGATGTCGGTGCTGAGCGCGCTGGAGAATTTCGGCGCGGTGTCGTAGCCGACGACGTCGGAGGCCATGAAGTATTTGGCCGGGTCGTTCGACTTGCCGCGCGAGCGCCGCTCGATCTGACCGGTTTCGTGGGTCCCCGGCACGGTGACGTTGACGCGGGCATAGTTCAGCGTGGCCGAGCGCTCACGGTCGAAAACCTTGCTGGGATCGTCGGAGCGCTTGCGCGTCGTGGCGATGAAGATGCTGTGGTTGCCGGCGATGTCCGTCACCGGCGCGGACACCATGGCGCTGCCGAGCAGTTCCTCGGTCTGCCGGCCGCCACAGCCGGCAACAAGCAAGGCAAGGGCAAGGATACAAATCTTCTTCAACTCTAGAATTCCACTCCGGCCGAAAGGCCTATCCAACCTCCGCGAACCCTCCCGGACAGCCGAAGTGCGGCAGAAGTAAGTCATATCCCGCCGAAATGCGCTCAGCGCCTCGCGACGGCCATCGCACTGTTGCGCGAAAGCCAGAACGATTGCCCTGATCAAACACGTACGGCGTATGCTAACTTCGTGACCACCAATCGCACGCGAAGACCACAGACGATCCGGGTGATCTTGCCATGACCAGTTTCTCCTCCCGTGTCGCTGCCGCTGCCGCCGCGATCCGCCAGATTTTCCCGGAAACGCCGCTGCAGGAAAACGATTATCTGTCGAAGAAGACCGGGGCGCGCGTGCTGCTGAAGCGCGAGGACCTGTCGCCGGTGCGCTCCTACAAGATCAGGGGCGCCTTCAACTTCTTTCGCAAGGCGCTCGACGCCGGCAACGATGCCGAGCTGTTCGTCTGCGCTTCCGCCGGCAACCATGCGCAGGGCTTTGCCTTCGTCTGCCGTCATTTCGGCAAAAAGGGCGTCGTGTTCATGCCGGTGACGACGCCACAGCAGAAGATCGACAAGACGCGGCTGTTCGGTGGCGAGTTCGTCGAGATCAGGCTGGTCGGCGACTTTTTCGACGACTGCTACCGCGCTGCCTTCGAATTCACCGAAAGTGCCGGCGCGCACATGGTGCCACCATTCGACCACAAGGACATCATCGAGGGGCAGGCGACCGTCGCCTACGAGATATCAGGCCAGATGCCGGGCGCGCGCATGCCAGACATCATCATGCTGCCGGTCGGCGGCGGCGGTCTGGCAGCCGGTGTGACGCATTATTTCGCCGACCAGCGCCGCGACACGCGCTTCGTCTTCTGCGAACCGGCCGGAGCGCCAAGCCTGAGCGAGAGCCTCGCCACCGGCAAGCGCATCAAGCTCGCCAAGGTCGACAATTTCGTCGACGGCGCGGCGGTGGCCGAGATCGGCCGCGAGCCGTTGCGCCATCTCAGGGAGTTTGCCACTGAGGCCGTGCGGCTGATCCCGGAAAACCGGCTCTGCGCGACCATGATCGAGATGCTGAACGTCGAAGGCGTGGTGCTGGAGCCAGCCGGCGCACTGGCGATCGACGCGCTCAAGGATTTTTCGAAGAAGGAAATCAGGGGCAAGACCATCGTCGCGGTGGTTTCCGGCGGCAATTTCGATTTCGAGCGGCTGCCGGACGTGAAGGAAAGGGCGCTGCGTTTCGAGGGGCTGAAGAAGTACTTCATCATCCGCTTTCCGCAGCGGCCGGGCGCGCTGCGCGACTTCCTCGAATTGCTGGGGCCCGACGACGACATCGCCCGCTTCGAATATCTGAAGAAATCAGCGCGCAATTTCGGTTCGGTGCTGATCGGCATCGAAACCAAGGACCGCCGCAATTTCGATCTGCTCAACGCGAATTTCGAAGCCGAGGGCGTCCAGTATCAGGACATCACCGACAACGAGACGCTCGCCGGGTTCATCATATGAGCGCCCGAATATGAGTGCCCGGGCGAAGATATTCGTTGCATTGTTTTCCGGCATCAATGTCGGCGGCAACCGCATCGTCAAGATGGCCGAACTCCGGTCGTTCTTCGAGGAGCTCGGCTTTCGCAACGTCGCCACCTATGTGCAGAGCGGCAACGTCGTGTTCCGTTCGGCAAAGGGCGACACGGCCACGCTGGCCAAACAGCTGGAAACGGCCTTCGAGAAGAAATGGGGATTTCACTCGCGCATCATGGTGCGCGATCTCGGCTGGTTCGAGCGGCTGGTGGCGGACAATCCCTATCCGGAAGTTGCCGGGGAGCCGACGAAGCTCCACGCCTATGCGCTGGAGCGCGCTTCGACCGCCGACGAGGTCGCGCGGCTGGCCGAAAAATGCACAGGTCCCGAACGGTTCGAGATCAGGGGCGACGTGCTTTACCTGCATGCACCGGAAGGCCTCGGCAAATCGGTGTTTGCCCACCTCATCCCGCGCACGCTGAAGGTGCCCGGCACCGCTCGCAACTGGCGCACGGTGCTGAAGCTGCTGGAGTTGGCCGGCCGAAGCGGCTGAAACGTGGTCGCCTACGCTGCCGAAGCCCTTTTCCAGTCGAACGTCAGCTCTTCGCGGAAAGCGAAGCGTTTGATGTGGTCGGCGACAACCGTTTCCAGGCGCTCCAGCGAGCCGGCTTCGTCAGCGGTTACCGCGATATGCAGCGCTGCCGGATCGGCATCCAGAACCGTGCGGCCCTGTGAGAGATCGATGGTGCCGTGGTTCGGATCGAACTCGACGGGAAACTTGTGCGCCCAGTGCTTGCAGAGCTGCTGCAGATAGCGGCTCGCATGTTCGGTGACGACATCGACATGGCTGGTCGGCATGAATGGATTTCTCCTGAGGCAAGATGCGCCAATTTCGGAAGCAGGCGCGATTGCCGGACAGATAGTCGCGATCTCGACAAACGCCATAAAATGTCCGGCTTGGTCGTACCCGCTCTCGATCTTGTGATGTTTACCAGCTTCCGGTGTTCGCCATCGACGCCCAGGGCTCGGCCTTGGCCTTTGCCGGGCCTTTCTGCAAAAGCTCGATCGAGATGCCGTCCGGCGATTTGACGAAGGCCATGTTGCCGTCGCGCGGCGGCCGGTTGATGGTGACGCCCCTGTCCATCAGCCGCTGGCAGGTGGCGTAGATGTCGTCGACCTCGTAGGCGAGGTGGCCGAAATTGCGGCCGCCCTTGTAGTCTTCCGGATCCCAATTGTAGGTGAGTTCGATCAACGGCGCCTTGTCGGCGATGCCGCTTTGCTCGTCCTCAGGCGCGGCGAGGAAGATCAGCGTGTAGCGCCCCTGTTCGTTTTCGTGGCGGCGCACTTCCTTGAGGCCAAGCTTGTTGCAGTAGAAATTAAGCGATGCATCGATGTCGGCGACACGGACCATCGTGTGGAGGTAGCGCATGTGATTTCCTCGAAAATGTTGTGCTGCGGCGGAACATAGGGGCCACCCGGCCAAAGGGCAATTCCCGATAGCCGGTCGCGCCGGCAAACAATCCGGTATTTCCTGCAACGAACCGTGAAAAAAGGCACGTCAGGTCTTGCACACACCGGAAGCGGCAGTGTTAATCTAACGTCAAGAATCAGTTGCGGTATTTTTGGAAAAAGGGGGGCGTTCTTATGGGGGAAAAAGCCTCTTTCATGGGGCGGGACGGAACCGGTCACGACGCCTTGCAAAGGGACGAGAGCGGCGACGCTGCCGATCTTGTCGAGGTTGCGGGCGCCATCAAATGGTTCGACGTAGCCAAGGGCTACGGTTTCATTCTTCCCGATGACGGCTCTTCCGGCGATATTCTCCTACATGTGACATGTCTTCGAAAAGACGGTTTCCAGACCGCCTTGGAAGGTGCGCGCGTCGTCTGCCTGGTCAAGCAAGGTGAGCGCGGATTGCAGGCGTTCCGCGTGCTCTCCATGGATCTCACCACGGCGACCCATCCGGCGGAGATGCAGGAGCAGCGCACCAACGTCTCGGTGACGCCGGAAAGCGGTCTCGAACGGGCGCTGGTGAAATGGTTCAACCGGACCAAGGGGTTCGGTTTTCTGACCCGGGGCGAGGGCACCGAAGACATTTTCGTCCATATGGAGACGCTGCGCCGCTACGGCATTACCGAGCTCAGGCCGGGGCAGGTCGTGCTGGTCCGCTTCGGGCGCGGCGACAAAGGCCTTATGGCTGCCGAAATTCACCCGGATATGGGTACCTTGCCGGTCTCGCACTAGGCGATTTCCGGCCGAGGATTTTGCATGACTCACAGGAACTGGCTGACAACGGGCGTAGTCTGCGCCGCGATGGCTTTTGTTATTGCGACAGGCGCTTTCTTCCATTCGCAGCAACCGGCTTCGGCAGACAGCCGGGCGATGATCCTTGCCGTCGACCCGCGGCCGCTGGTCGCGGTGACGAAAGCCGGCGAACGCTCTTTCTCGATCGAAATCGCCGACACCTCCGCCGAACGTGAGGCCGGCCTGATGTTTCGCGAGGAGATGGCCGACGATCATGGCATGCTGTTCGTGTTCGAGGAGCCTCGGGATGTGAGCTTCTGGATGAAGAACACGCCGATGCCGCTCGACCTGATCTTTGTCGGTCAGGACGGCAAGATCCGGGCGATCAAGCAAGGCGAGCCGCAATCCGAGGCGATGATCTCGCCCGGCGAGCCGGTTCGCTTCGTGCTGGAGCTCAAGGCGGGCACTGCCGCCAGGGGCGGCATAGAGGATGGCGACTTGTTGCGCCACCCGGCAATCGGCACTGCGCACAACTGAACGCGCAGGATCCGTCGCAGATGCAGTTTTTCTCCCATGACGGTTTTGATCTGGCCTTCCTCGACCGCCAGCCGGCATCGGGGCAGGGCGATCCGGTGCTCATGATCCATGGCTTTGCCTCGACCCATTACGTCAACTGGGTGTCGCCCGGCTGGTTCAAGGCGCTGAACGATGCCGGCTACCGCGCCATTGCCTTCGACAATCGCGGCCATGGCGCCTCGTCGAAGAGCTATGAAGAGGCCGACTATACTCCCGCAAAAATGGCTTCCGACGGGGCAGCGTTGCTGAACTATCTCGGCATCGAACGTGCCCATGTCATGGGCTATTCGATGGGCGCGCGGATATCGGCGTTCCTGGCGCTTTCCGATCCGGACAAGGTGGCGACGCTGGTCTTCGGCGGTCTCGGCGTCGGCATGGTCGACGGCGTCGGCGACTGGGATCCGATCGCCGCCGCCCTTCTCGCCGACGATCCCGATATCACCAGCCATCCGCGCGGCCGCTCGTTTCGCGCCTTCGCCGACCAGACCTGCAGCGACCGCCGGGCGCTGGCCGCCTGTATTGCCACCTCGCGGGAATTGCTGGCAGAGGCCGACATTGCGCGCATTGCCCAGCCGACATTGATCGCCGTCGGCACCAAGGACGATATCGGCGGTTCGCCCGACGAACTGGCCGCCTTGATGCCGAACGCCAGGGCTTTTCACATCGAGGGCCGCGACCACATGCTGGCCGTCGGCGACAAGACCTTCAAGCAGAGGGTGCTGGAGTTCTATGCCGAAAATCCGCTGTGAGCGCATCGGTGCACAGCGTATGTACGCTTTTCCGAAACCAGGCCTGTCCGGATTCAGCTTAGCCCGAGCGCTGTGAGCGAGCGCGCCATGTTTTGCCGAGCCTGAGCCTCGAACCGCTGCCGGAACTCCTCGGTGTGAAAGATGTGCGGGCGGGCGAGGAAATTCTTCAGAACAGCACTGCGGCCGGCACGCCACATCGGCTCTTCCACCCAGCCATATTCGCGGCGAACCGCCTGTTCATAGGCATCGAAGGCATCAGCCGTTGCACCCAGAATTGCCAGGTCCATGTCGAGGAACAGCGCTGCGTCGCGGACGGCATTCTCGTCGTCAAAGTGCGGTAATTCATGCGTGGCGGTGGCGATGATCATTGCCGTGATGCGGCCAAGGCGCTGCGCACCCGTGCGGCCGGCGAGCTTTTTCTCGGCGAGGGCGGCACTCCTCGCCTCGTTGTCCTTGGCCCGGCTGTCGTAGATGGCGTCGTGGAACCATATCGCCGCCTCGACTGCTTCGGGATCGTGCAGCGATGCCCGATAGTCGTCGGCCAGCGCCAGCATCGCCTCGATATGGGCAAGGCTGTGATAATGGCGGCCTTCGGCCCGATAGAGCACGGAAAGCTCGTGCTTCAGCGGTTCGTCGATCAAGGGTTCGTTTTCCATGGTCGCTTGAATTTCCGTGAACCAAATCCATTTGACAAAGCACTAAGGAAAATTGAGTTCAACCGTGCTATGATCTGGCTTATATGTGCGGCCGGGGAATAGGCAAGCCGCCAAGCCGGAGACATTAGGCGGCCGGAGACCATTGATGAACAGCGTTACGATTGCCCGCCCGACCATGGTGAAGCCGATCGATCCGATCTGGCGCTCGATCCGCGACGAAGCGATGGAGGCGGTCAACCGCGACCCGCTGCTGGCGGCGTTCCTCTATTCGACCATTCTCAACCAGGAGAACCTGGAGGAGGCGGTCATCCATCGGCTGGCCGAGCGGCTCGCCCATCAGGATATCGGTTCCGATCTCATCCGCCAGACGTTCAAGGCGATGGCAGCCGACGACAAGGACTGGGCATCGACGGTGCGTGTCGACATCCAGGCCTATTACGACCGCGATCCGGCCTGCGACCGCTTCATCATGCCGGTGCTCTATTTCAAGGGTTTTCATGCGATTCAGACCCACCGGCTGGCGCATTGGCTGTGGAACCAGGGCCGCCAGGACTTCGCGCTCTACCTGCAGAGCCGGTCGTCCTCGGTGTTCCAGACCGACATCAACCCGGCCGCCCGCATCGGCAAGGGCATCTTCCTCGACCACGCCACCGGCCTCGTCGTCGGCCAGACGGCGGTGATCGAGGACGACGTGTCGATCCTGCACGGCGTGACGCTGGGCGGCACCGGCAAGGCCGGCGGCGACCGCCATCCAAAAATCCGCTATGGCGTGCTGATCGGCGCCGGCGCCAAGATCCTCGGCAACATCGAAGTCGGCCATTGCTCGAAGATCGCGGCAGGCTCGGTGGTGCTGTCGCCGGTTCCGCACAACAAGACGGTTGCCGGCGTGCCGGCCCGCGTCGTCGGCGAGACCGGCTGCGACCAGCCTTCGCGGCAGATGGACCAGCTTTTACCGTCGCAGACGATGGACCACGTCGTCAGCTTCGATATCTGACGTCAAGGCGCTCAGACATACGGCTGAACTCCGATTGTGCGCTCGGGTGGCGTGGCGTCTGGTTCTCTCGCCAGGACAATCGCTTCAGACCAATCTTCGATGTCGGCACCGCCCCTCATCTGCCTGCCGGCATCTTCTCCCCGTATAGTGACGGGGAGAAGGGGCTGGCCGCGACGTCGGCACCCTTTCTGCAACACTGGAGATTGGCGAAAATCCTTTGCAAAGGCGTCCTTCTCCCCGTCACTATACGGGAGAAGTGCCCGGCAGGGCGATGAGGGGCAGCGCAGACATGAGGCGATTACCCCGGTTCTGTCGCCGGCTTGCCTTTACATCGCCATTGTCGACGTGCCAGAAGCGCGCTCAAACGAGCAAGACCGACGATCGGAGAAGACTTTTGAAGCCGGACGAAATCAGAAAGCTGGACGCCTATTTCAAGCGCGTCTTCCAGAACCCCAAGCTTGAAGTGAAGGCGCGGCCGCGCAAGGACGACTCGGCCGAGGTCTATGTCGGCGACGAATTCCTCGGCATCGTCTTCAAGGACGAGGACGACGGCGACTATAATTTCTCGATGGCGATCCTCGACATCGATCTGGCTTGAGCCGGGAATTCGCGGCTGGCGGCAGGTCGTCGCTTCGTCATCCTAGGGCGAAGCGAACGCGAAGCGGAGCGCAGATCCTGGGATCCATGCCGTGACATCGGCCGAAGAATGCAGCGGTCTTCGCGGTTCGCTTCGCTCCCACTCCGCCCGAGGATGACGAAAGGAGAGGCGTTTTCGCCAATCTCCGCCGTTTGCGATCAAAGCGAGTCGAATGATCCCTTCAGACACAACGTGTTAGCGCCCGGTCTTCAGGAAACGCGCAGCCTCGGCGGCGATGGCTACGTCGAGCGCCTGCCAGTCACCCAGAGATTCCATGGGAAAGCGGTAGGTGAGGCTGAGATTGTCGCCGACCAGAATGTCGCGTTCGCAGGGCGCCAGCGATTGCGCAGCACTCGGGCCGCTCAGGCAGCGGGCCACGAACGGATCCTTGCCCCGGCGATCGGCGACCGCCAGCACCTCGTTGAAATAGCCTGATTTTTCACTGAAGCCGTGAAGCGTCGTGCCGCCCGGGCCAGGCGTGCCGGGCTGGACAATCAGGGCGCTGTAGATCGGCGCGAAGCGCCCGCTCATGTCACGCGACATGACCTGTCGTTCGAACGACAGAAAGATAATCCTCTTGCTCGATCCGGTGTGGTTGAAATCGTCGCGGGCGGCCTCGCCGTAGCCGTCCATCTCGGGATAGCGCAGATAGAGGTCGAGGCGCGAGGCGATGCCGTCGCGCCGGGCCTGGTCGAAGCGGATGACATTGGCCGGTACGGCGATGACATTGTTGCCGAGCACCAGCTCGTGGATTGTCGTGTCGTCGGTGTATCCGGCCATGGCGATCGACCGGCCGAGCCATTTGCCGCCAAGGCTGATCGCCACCGAAAGCATTGCCAGCCCCGCGAACACGTAGAACACTCGCTTCATCAGCTTGGAATCGACGACGGTGAGTTGCGGACCGTTGGCGGTGGCTGCCTGCTTCATCGCGATCCCCAATTTCGGCCGTCTGTTCCGAGATGTCCCATGTGCATCCCCCTTGGGGTGTCCTTGAGCGGCACATGTGGCGCGGCACGGCTCTTGCAACGCGCCTGTCGAACACGACTGTGCGATTTCATGGTAAATGGAAGGTAAAGATGGGTCCGGTCGAACACACGCTCTTTGCTTTTATGGTTGGGCTGACGGCGTGCGGCCTGGCCGGATCGGCTATGGAGCTGATATCAGGCCGCCGGCTTGCCTTCGTCGAACCCTATGTGTCGCCGGCGCATGTGCTGCGCTCGCTCTACGCGACGGCGTGCGCCGGACCCTTGATGTTCGCCAACGAAGCGCTCGACGCCTGGCGGCAAGGCCGCATTTCTGCCCCGGCGCTGATCTCCTGCGGTTGCGCCGCGACGATCTGGGCGTTGGCATTGGGCGTCGTGCTGATCGACATTGCATCCCGGGCGTGCACGCTTCTAGGCTCTGCGAACGTTTAGTGTGAGACGATTCGGAGGCGAAAAATGCCGCTCTATGCGATCGACAGAAGGGCGCCCGGTTTCGAGGACGCGGACAGCAACTGGATCGCGCCGGATGCCATCCTGGTCGGCGATATCAGGGTCGGCCGCAACGCCGGCTTCTGGTTCGGCGTCGTCATCCGAGGCGACAACGAGCCGATCGTTATCGGCGCCGACACCAATGTGCAGGAACATACGGTCATGCATACCGATGCCGGTTTTCCCCTGACCATCGGACAAGGCTGCACGATCGGCCATCGTGCCTTGCTGCATGGCTGCACGATCGGCGACAACAGCCTGATCGGCATGGGCGCCATCGTGCTGAACGGCGCGAAAATCGGCAAGAACTCGCTGGTCGGCGCCGGCGCCCTGGTCACCGAAGGCAAGGAATTCCCCGACAATTCGCTGATCATCGGCTCGCCCGCGCGTTTTATGCGAGAGCTGGACGATGCTGCGGTCGCCAGGCTGCGCGCTTCGGCCGCGCACTACGTCGCCAACGGCAAACGCTTCAAGGCGGGGCTGACGAAGGCCTGAGGCCAGCCTTGCTCATATCTTCGGCTATACGGTTCACTGGCATCGTCGCACAACTCACCGTCCATTGGAGCCGCGCCTGGTCATCGCATCGCGCAGCAACGAAGCGCCGGCTTCAAAGCCGGCATTGTCGGCGTCCTCTAGGGCTGTCGTATAGTCGTCGATGCGGGTTTCGAGCGATGGGTCGGCGCCCGCCGCCAATAGCAGGCGAATGGCATCGACGCTACGGATGGCGACCGCATAGTGAAGCGGCGTCCAGTCGTTTACGCCCCGCATGTTGAGGTCTGCGCCACCATCGATCAGGATCCGGACGATTTCCAGTCTGTCAGCCCGGTCGGTGGAGAGTGCCGCAATTATTGCCGGAAAACCGCCGTGGTGGTGATAGTTCGGGTCCGAGCCCGCATCCAGTAAGGTCGAGATGAAAGCGGTGGAGCTCCAATAGATCGCATATTCCAGTGGATGCCCAAGGCCGAGTTCAAAAGGCATCTGCTCGTCGAACCAGCAGGGTGAGCCGCCGAGAGCCACACCGAGGGCCTCGAAGTCGCCCGCCTTGAACGCGTCATCGATGGCCTTGAACAGGCGGTGGCGCTCGCATCGATCTTCCGGGATTTCCAACATCGCAGCGATCCGGAGGTTGACTTGATGGTTCATACTGCATCGGTCAATACCCTTGGAAAGCTGGACCGAGCCAAGTGTTTCTGGCTCTGTTCCGATGTCCGTAGCGGCCGTGGCCTTCCGATGGATCGTCTGACGCTACATCATTTCAACAAGTGGTGACACGTGAGCGGATGCCATTTCCGGGCCGTTACTCGCTTTCGGACGTGCCGCTGGTATGTGGCCGGCGATAGCACTTTACCCATTCGATGCCGGGTTAGATTGCAAAACTTGCACGCCGCAACAAGGTTCTCTTGTCTGTCCTCGCCGCCGTCCATCCGGGGGTTCAGATGTTCCGCGGTGCAGCGGAAGCGGCTGAGCGATCCAACAGGGAGATGATAACGCTCTGAAAACAGCGTCAGGTCTCCATCCCACATCCGAAAACCGCAGTAGAAGCATCGCCAATTTTGCTTCTCGGCCTGCACGGTTCTGAGTTTTGCTAATTTGTTTGAATTATTCATTTCACACATCCTTTTGCTTCATCAACATGAAGCGGATGTGCAGCAACCTGTAAGCGATTGCTCCTTATTCAGAAGGGACAAGCCCTCGCACTAGACGGCACCCGTAAGAGTGCCACTCCGCAGTATTAAAGCGGTAGATGCCGAAATTGAGATCGGCTTCCATACAGTCACCAATTACGGCTCCCAGACGAACAAGAGAACGTCTCCACGATTCTTTCAATACTTCAAAATTTGGCGACGCTCAAGTCGAGTTCTGCTATCGGGGCTTCTTCGGGTCTCCCCCCTGAAAAGGTGGAGCCGGCCCGGGGACGGGGCCGGCTCCTAAAACCCGGTCGTGGGGACGGGGAGGGTGGGGACTCGACCGGGTTTTTGCATCGCGTCCTTAGCGGACGCTGGCGACCGCGTCGGAGCGGCCGTCGTTGATCGTTACCCAAGCGCCCGAATTCTGGCTCGATTGGCGCTTCAGGTAGGTGTAGTCGGTGGCGATCCAGGACAGCACCCTGGTTTCGAGATTGTCGAGGATGAACTCTCCGAGGCTGGTGCGCACGGTCAGCACCGCGTGGCCGTCTCCGTTCGGCTGGCGCGCAACCGTCATCAGCAGGTCGCCGGCCGGAACGCCGATGCTCATCAACGCGCGGCGCTTTTCCAGCGCATAGTCCTCGCAGTCGCCGAAGCCGCTGTTGGGATAGGACCAGACTTCTTCCTTGCCCCACAGTTCCATGTCGGTGTGTGGCGCGATCTTGCTGTTGACCGAATTGTTGATGCTCACGATCTTCGCCCACAGCTTGCGGGTCAGCTCGATCGGCGCCTGCTTCGGCGTCCGCTGATTGCATTCCTGCGGAATCTTCTGGCAGAACTCGTAATGGCCGACCGGCTGTGTGGTGCGGCTGCCGGTGTGCATGAAGGCAGGTCCCGCTGCGTACGCCGTTCCCCAGGCGGTAAGCTGCATCGCCATTGCCAAGAGCAACAGCTTGCCCCTCGTCTTCTTCATCGTCCAGTCTCCCCGTTTGAGGAGACAATGACACGATTGGATTTATTCGACGCAAAGGCACGAAGTAGACATTAAGTAAAACGCCTATAGAATAAACATAAAATTTGAATCATTTCAGTATAAAATTGTTCAGGCGATTTTCGCGGGAGCCGTGTCGGTCAATGCAGGTCGACAAAAAAACCGGCTGAAAGGGATCGGACAATCGCTTGAGGCGACATCGACAGCTGATCGCCTTCACGCCAGTTGGACGCCATCGTTTGTCTGAAGCGATTGCCCTGAGAAATGGGCCGGTTTGCTGTTTGTCAGGTGCCGGATGCGTTGAATTCGGAATCGAGCGTTTCGGGCCGCTGGATGACGGCGAACTCGATGGCGACGCCGTCCTCGAAATGGCGCACCACCTGGCCGCGCATCGTGCCGAGCATGACCTGGATGCCGATTGCCGGCTTGACGTCAATCTCGACCGCGGCGCCCGAAAGCGACAGGTCGATGATGCGGCACTGGTACTGGCGCCCGTCACTGAGCTGAAGCACGCTGGTCGGATTGCGCGGCGCCACGCGTTCGTGACGACGGTCTTCCGGCAGATCGAGCTCGTGCTTGTTGGCAAGCCAGGTCAATTGCGCTGCAAGCTTGTCCTTCTTGCGTTCCGACGCGATGACCGTCATCGCGAAACCATCCTGCAAGATGCGGGTGACGACGCCTTCGATGCGGCCGATGTGATCGATATAGGCGATGACTTTCTCGCCCGGCATGCCGATCCGCTCGGTGCGAAGCGCCACATTGCCCGGCGACATGTCGACCACCTGGCACGGATGTTCGGTGCGATCCTCCAGCATGAAGCGCCCGTAGATCTTCACGCGGACGCGCTGAAAGTTACGCCTTTCAGCTCGGGACGGCGCGGTGTCGACCGCCGCTGACCTCATGACTGCCTACACCCCGTTTGGCATTCCGCGCGTTGATGCGAGGAACTTCGTCAGAAAGCTATAGCAAAGCAGGTTAACAAACGGGAAAGCCTGGCCCCGCTACTTTATCGTTCTGGATTATTCACCGCGCCCGCCGTCGAACACAACCAGATGGCGGATGCGGCGCGCCTGGCCGAGCGCCGAAATCGTCTGGGGCGGATCGAGTTCCGACGGGACAAGCGAAGGAACGTCGATGGCCGGCCGGTTCTTGGCGAATGTCGGTTCATTCTCCGGATCGACGACACGGATCGAATCGATCAGGGCGTCGGCGATCGGATCTGCGCCCAGCCAGAAGGGTTTTTCAGCGGCGCTTATCACGCCGAGGCAGCGCGGATTTTCGACGCCGCCGTCGAGCGGCAGGGCGAGCAGCTCGAACTTGCTGGAGCGGTCGGTGCGACTGAAACCTTCATAGGTGATGAGCACCACGGATTTCTGATCGAAGACGCCGTGGATCAGTTTTGAGACAAGCCGCTGGTCCTTCTCGCGCCACAGCGAGGGAAAGGAAAACCCCTTGAGTTCACGGCCATAGACCGCGCAAAGCCTGGTGCCGGCGAGCCGGAATACCGCTTCGCCGCGCGTATCCTTTTCCAGGATGAAGGTGTCGGCCAGCAGCGACTTGATGTCGGCTGGCTCGACTTCCGAACGCTTCGGGGCAGGGCGCCCGTCACGCAGCCGGTTCCAATAATGGAACAGCGTGATCGATCCGTTCTGGTTCATGCTGTGCTGCTCCGCGCAATCTGTCGTCTGATGTCCCATCGGTGAACAGAAGGGCGCCCTCCGAGGACCTACATGCGTTGCGGAGCAGGATGCGTGCCAGCATCGTTAACACTTGTTCACGGGTCGGGGTCGTTAAGGTTAACAAGTGGTTTACGTTGCGCCCCGCCCACGCCCGTGGCACGCTGAAACCACTCCAGAAGCGGTCGTTTCGCAGCGATCGGCAGCAGTTCAGTCAAGAGTTTGGGGGAGCATGGGGGCTCGTCCGGCCGTTCAAGGGCAACCTTGGACGGCTTCTTTTTGATTCGCGCCAATTTTGATTCGCCCAGCTTTGATTTGCGTGGGGCGATTCGCCCCTTTGTGAATCGGGTGACCGTGATCTACATGCTCGCGAAGTCGAATCCAGCGACTGAGTGCGAGCCATATGAGCGAACCAGCAAGCCCATCGGAAATCGAACAGGGCGGACCTGTCGGCCGCGAGCCGGAGCCGCGCCGCGAGCCGGTATTCAACATGCCGCCTGTTGTGCTGGCGCTGATCGGCATCTGCGTCGTCGTTCACCTGATCCGGTTCTACTGGCTCACTGAGGACCAGGATTTCTCCCTGCTGATCCGGACCGCCTTCATTCCGATCCGCTATTCCGGTCGCTTCGACCTCGATTTCTACGCGTTTTCGAGCCCCTTCACCTATGCCTTCCTGCATGGCGGCTTTGCTCATCTTGCCGTCAACATGGTGTGGCTGGCGGCTTTCGGCTCACCGCTGGCGAACCGCTTCGGCGCGCTTCGTTTCAGCCTGTTCTTCGCGGCGACGGGGCTGGCGGCGGTGGTGCTGTACTGGGCCGTGCATCCACTCGGCCAGGCGCCGCTGGTCGGCGCATCGGGTGCGATTTCCGGCATGATGGGGGCCGCCGCCCGCTTTGGCTTCCGCACCGACCGCTCGTCCGGCAAAGCCGCCTTCGCCGGCGCGCCGCTGCCGATGGCGGCGGTGTTCCGCTCGCGCGGCGTTGTGACTTTTCTTGCCATCTGGATGGTGATCAATCTCGCCACCGGCCTCGTTGCCTTCGCGCCCGGCATCGACAGCCAGATCGCCTGGGAGGCCCATATCGGCGGTTTCGTCGCCGGCTTCTTCGGCCTGCGCGCTTTCGATCGGCGGCAGCAGGCGGATGAGTTCATGGCCTGAAGCATGTCGCCCAAAAGTGCGCAGCGGTTTTGGGACAACGACATGCGACGCGCATTAAGACGCCGCACTTGAAAAGCAATCGATCGCGGCGCACGATGTCTGGCACTATCGAAAGCCGGTCAGGGCAGGAAACCGGCAAGTAAACTGAGGAGGACGCCATGACTGTTAAGGCAATTCTCGAGCAGAAAGGCCACGACGTATTGACGCTCGGGCCGAACGAAAAGCTGAGCGAGGCCATTCGTATCCTGGCTGAACACAGGATCGGTGCGCTGGTCATCACCAATGGCGATCACAAGATCGTCGGCATTCTTTCCGAGCGCGATGTCGTGCGGGTCCTCGCCAGGGAAGGAGCCGCCGCACTCGATATCGCGGTGCGTTCGGCGATGACGCCCAAGGTGAAGATCTGCAATGAGAACCACACCGTCAACGAGGTCATGGAGATCATGACCAGTGGCCGTTTCCGCCATCTGCCGGTGGAAAAGGACGGCCTGCTCGACGGCATCGTATCGATAGGCGATGTGGTCAAGCGGCGCATCGAGGATGTCGAGCGCGAGGCCGCGGAGATCAGGGCCTACATCGCGACGGCCTGACATGGCGTTTCGGCGGGATTCGACGTGAAGCCCCAGCTTCGGCTTTGCGCTTGTCTCTTTTTGTGGTTTGCACTAGCGAGTGACTTTCACGTCCGACGTGACGGAATTCACGTTGAGAAGTGAATTCCTTCACCGATAACTCGCAGGCCATTATGACCCTCATCGACACCCGCACGCCCGACGCCAAACGCCTGATATCAGGCGCCACCGGCGACTGGGAGATCATCATCGGCCTCGAGGTGCACGCGCAGGTGACCTCGCAAGCCAAGCTGTTCTCCGGCGCCTCGACAGCTTTCGGTGCGCCGCCAAACGCCAATGTCAGCCTCGTCGATGCGGCGATGCCGGGCATGCTGCCGGTCATCAACGAGGAATGCGTCAAGCAGGCAATCCGCACCGGCCTCGGACTGAAGGCCGAGATCAACCACAAGTCGGTATTCGACCGGAAAAACTATTTTTATCCCGACCTGCCGCAGGGCTACCAGATTTCGCAGTTCAAGCAGCCGATCGTCGGCGAGGGCAAGGTGATCGTCTCCGTCGGCCCGGACCGGCAGGGCGAGTTCGAGGATATCGAGGTCGGCATCGAGCGCCTGCACCTGGAGCAGGATGCCGGCAAGTCGATGCATGACCAGCATGCGACGATGTCCTATGTCGACCTCAACCGCTCCGGCGTGGCGCTGATGGAGATCGTCTCCAAACCCGATATGCGCTCCGCCGACGAGGCCAAGGCCTATGTCACCAAGCTGCGCACCATCGTGCGCTATCTCGGCACTTGCGACGGCAATATGGACGAAGGTTCGCTGCGCGCCGACGTCAACGTCTCGGTGCGCAGGCCCGGCGGCGAATTCGGCACGCGCTGCGAGATCAAGAACGTCAACTCGATCCGCTTCATCGGCCAGGCCATCGACTACGAGGCGCGCCGCCAGATCGCGATCCTCGAGGACGGCGGCAAGATCGACCAGGAGACGCGGCTGTTCGACCCCAACAAGGGCGAGACGCGCTCGATGCGTTCCAAGGAAGAAGCGCACGACTACCGCTATTTCCCGGATCCCGACCTTCTGCCGCTGGAATTCGACCAGGCCTATGTCGAAGCGCTGGCAAAGGATCTGCCTGAACTGCCCGACGCCAAGAAGGCGCGGCTGATCTCCTCGCTCGGCCTGTCGACCTACGACGCCTCGATCCTGGTGTCGGAAAAGGCGGTCGCCGACTATTTCGAGAAGGTGGCCGCTGGTCGCGACGGCAAGCTCGCCGCCAACTGGGTCATCAACGATCTGCTGGGTGCGTTGAACAGAGCCGGCAAGGGCATTGAAAATGCTCCGGTTTCGCCCGCTCAGCTCGGCGCGGTCATCGACTTGATCAAGGAGGGCACCATCTCCGGCAAGATCGCCAAGGATCTGTTCGAGATCGTCTGGAGCGAAGGCGGCGATCCGCGCCAGCTGGTCGAAAGCCGCGGCATGAAGCAGGTGACCGACACCGGCGCCATCGAAAAGGCGGTCGATGAGGTGATATCAGCCAATCCGGACAAGGTCGAGCAGGCGCGCGCCAAGCCGACCATGGCCGGCTGGTTCGTCGGCCAGGTGATGAAGGCGACAGGCGGCAAGGCCAACCCGCAAGCGGTCAACGACCTCGTCAAGGCCAAGCTCGGGATCGAATAGGATGATGTTCGTCCGAACCGCCGGCGAGCGCGATCTTGCCGCGGTCCGCACGTTGCTGGTCGAAACCTGGCACGCCACCTATGACGCCATCTATGGTGCGGCCAAAGTCACCGAGATCACTGACGAATGGCATTCGATCGCCTCGCTCCAGGCGCGGCTGACACGACCGAATTCCGAATTCCTGGTCGCAGACGACGGCAACCGCATCGGCGGTATGGCTTTCGCCGCAGCCACCACCGATGCGAAGATCGTCACGCTGAACCAGCTCTACGTGCATCCAGCCTGCCAGAGGCAAGGGATCGGCCAGGCGCTGCTGGAAGAGGTCGAGGCCAGCTTTCCGGAGGCGCGGACGCTGCGTGTCGAAGTTGAAGAGGCAAACGCTTCGGCCGTCGCCTTCTACCGCTCGAAAGGGTTTTTGCCCGCGGGCAACACCGCTGACTGTGGCGGTGGTTCAGGGTTGCCGGCGCTGATTCTCGAGAAGGCGATCGGATAGATTTGTCTGCCCGGATATGTCGCAGTCAGTTGCGTTTTACGGGCAGCGCCGGTCGGTTGCGGCGCCGTCAATGTTGTCCCCTAAGGACGACAAGATAGCCTCGCTCGACGTGAAGGCGGAAAGCGATTTGCTCCGACGTCCCAGGGTCTTTTGATTTGTCGATGACATAGCCGCCAGGATGCGAGCGCAGCCATTCCTCGGGATTGTCGGTGCTTTCGAACGGCCTCTGCAACCGGGCGAGGAAGCCGACCTCGTCCTGGTAATCGAAGGCGACAGCCCAGTCGGCATTCTTTCGCCCGTCGATGAAGTTGGCCAGCGGCATGAGATCTTCGCGTTTGAAAGCGGTCCCTGATGCTACGGCATGACCGATGCCGAAAATGGCGAGCAGGGCGAAGGCCGAGTTTCTGAGCCTCGCGAGGGGAATCTCCGCCATGAAATACCCGAACAGGATGGTCGCAAATGGCAGCATCGGCACCACATAGTGAGGCTGCTTGCCGGATATCGCGCTGAAAACCAGTAAAACCGCGACGAACGAGAACGACAGCAGGCGCAGCGCGCGCAGGTCCGGCGACCTCGCGTCGATCAGGCCACGTATCCGGGCGCCCAGCTTCAGCCGCCACACTTCGGATATGAAGATCCACGGTATAAGCATGATCGGCAGCAGCACGACATAGAAATAGAACGGCCGGCCATGGGAGTTGTGCAGCTTGCCGGTGACACGCCCTGCCGACTGGTTCCAGACAAGGTCGTAGATGAAGTTGCCTTTCGTCTGGATGGTCGCCGGCACCAGCCAGATCGCCACCGGGATCAATGCAGCGAGAATTGCCAGACCTGCCCCGGCGAAGAATTTCGGCGTCGCCAGCCCGGCCTGCCGATCGCGCCAGAACGGATAGAGCAGGACGGGGGCACCGACATGGATGAACACCACCGGGCCTTTCGTCAAAACACCCAGTCCGATGAACAGGCCCGCCAGCACGGCGTGCCAACGGTTGCCGCTTGTGGCAAAGGCAAGCAACGACAAAAGCGCGGCGAGCACGAAGACCGTCAGCAGCATGTCGAACAGGATCAGCGTCGAATAAATGACGAAGACGGTGCTTCCGGCGACGACCCAGGGGACACGGCTTACGATGTCGTCGCGCCCGGGAAAGAGGGTTTTTGCCAGACGCGTCGTCAGCCAGATGACGAGCGACGAGGCGACGAAGATGACGAGCATCGCGGCAACCCGGCTTACGCCGAAAATGTCCCAGGCCAGATCGATAAGCCAGAACAGCAGCGGCGGTTTTTGCAGATAGGGCGCGAAATTCATCGTCGGAACGAAGATTTGTCCGCTCAGATACATTTCCCAGGTGACGCTGAGATATCGCGTTTCATCGACAGGCAGGAGCGGCCGGTAGGCGACCGCGATGCAGATCAATGCAAGCAGGAACAAATAGGGGAGCAGCCGCTCGACATGTGCCGGTTTCAAGATTGGGGATCCACGCCAGAAATCGTTGTCTTTCCAGTCGAGCATTGATGCTGCGCTCCTGGAGCGCACAGGACCGCACCATGATTTTGGCCGAATTGTAACGGAGCCGACTTGGTAGCTTGGATTCTGAAGATGTCGTCCACAAAGGTCTGAAAAAATATGCAGATTGGAATTTGGGTGACAGTTCACTTTTTCCCCTGTTTGCGCGGCTGTGCTGGCCGGTGGTCAGCGCAGCACTTCTGGATCGGATTGCCGAGCAACCGGAAAAGCCGTGAATCGGGAAACGCCGCAGGCGGGGAAAAAAGGTGCACTGTCACCGTAATTCGCCGGGCCGAACCGTGTATCGGACAGGCGCGCTTGAAGCGGCCGCTGTTCTGCAATTCTTGCCTGAATACTTTTTCAGCTGTCGTCCGCAAAACACGCCTGCAGGCATGAATTCAGCAGGTGGCTAACGCTGAGGCAAAAAAGGCATGGTGCGACGCACAAAAATATTGCAATGCACTACAGATGCCGTAACGTCAGGGCTGCTAGATGAACGAGATGGCTTTTCTACAAGGTCGCCACCGCAAAGGATGGAAACTATGACCAAGTCCGCCGATAAAACTGCTGAAATCATCGAGAACGCAGAAGTCCCGACCGAGGCAACCGATCAGTTCCGCGCTGTCGCCGAAAAGGGCGTCGAGCAGTCGAAAGAAGCCTTATCGAAATTGGCGACCGGCGCCGAGGCGACCCAGAAGGCGCTTGGGTCATCCTTCGAAACAGCCAAGGCCGCTGGCAATGAGCTGTCGCTGAAGACGATCGCCGCACTGCGCGCAAACGTTGAGGCCAGCTTTTCTCACCTCGAAGCCCTGGTTGCCGTGAAATCGCCCTCCGAGTTCATCGAACTGCAGACAGCCTTCTTGCGCAAGCAGGTGGAAAAGACCGTCGAGCAGGGCAAGGAGTTTCAGGCGGCGGCGACGAAAGCCGCCGAAGACGTATCCAAGCCGATCAAAGATGTCTACGAGAAGGCGATGAAGGATCTCAAGGTCGCCTGATTGGCCTAATGCATGTCGCGCAAAAGTGCGCAGCGGTTTTGCGATAACGACATCCATAACAACAAGAACTTAAAGCGCGTCGCATGAATCCATCCAAACGCGACGCGCTTTAGGCGGAGGGAACTTCCACATTGTCGATGAGCCGGGTCTTGCCCAGCCAGGCGGCTGCGAGCAGGCGTGCGTCATGGTTCCGTCGCCACGGGGCGAGCGTCAGGCTCTCGCGCGCCGCGACATAGTCGACTTTGTCGAAGCCAGCCCTGACGAGCGCGCGGCTGGCCTCGGCGGTCGCGCTGCCTTCATCCGCGCCTGCCGCTAGTGCCGCCGCCGTCCGGCGCAATATGGCGTTGAGCTGGCGCGCCACCTCAAGCTCGGCTTCGCTCAGATAGGCATTGCGTGAGGACATGGCGAGGCCATGTGCGCCGCGTACCGTTGGCGCGCCGATGATTTCCACCGGCAGATCGAGGTCGCGGCAGAGCTGCCTGACGACGCAAAGCTGCTGGTAATCCTTTTCACCGAAGACCGCATAGTCGGGCGACGCCTGCAGGAAGAGCTTTGCCACGACCGTCGCGACGCCGTCGAAGAAGGTCGGTCGGAAATCCGATTCCAGCCCGGCGGCTGGCCCGCCGACCGAGATCCTGGTGGCGAAGCCGGCCGGGTACATCTCCGCCACACCAGGGGTGAAAGCGAGTTGTGCGCCGGCCTCCGCCAGCCGGTCGAGGTCGCGGGCGAGCTGGCGCGGATATTTGTCGAGGTCTTCGCTCGGCGCGAACTGCGTCGGGTTGACAAAGATCGAGACAACACAGCGATCGGCCTTTTCCAATGCGATCCTGATCAGCGAGACATGGCCGTCATGCAGCGCACCCATGGTCGGCACCATGGCAACGCTCAGGCCATCGCGACGCCAGTCAAGGATTTGCGCACGAAGGGCGGCGACGCTGTCGACGACGAGAGGCCAGCTCATGCTTCGTTCTTGTCGGCTGCGGCGGAAAAGACGTGGCCCGGCCCGGGGAATGTCCGGCTTCGCACCTCCGCTGCATAGCTGGCTGCCGCCTGCCATATGACGCTGCGCAGGTCGGCATATTGCTTGACGAATTTCGGCACCCGGTCGACCGTCAGGCCGACCATGTCGTCGATGACCAGGATCTGACCGTCGCAGTCGCCGCTGGCGCCGATGCCGATGGTTGGAATGGAAATATGCCGGGTGAGGTCGGCGGCGACGGTCTCGACGGTGCCTTCGATGACCACCGAAAACGCGCCGGCCTTCTCGACCGCGTCGGCGTCGCGATAAAGCGCCGCCACATTCTCCTCGGTCCGCCCCTTGATCCTGTAGCCGCCGTCGCTTTCCACCGATTGCGGCTGCAAGCCGATATGTCCCATGACCGGAATGCCGGCAGCGACGATCGCCGCGATTTGCCCGGCAACGGTGACGCCGCCCTCCAGCTTGAGGGCCTGGCAACCGGTTTCGCCGGCGATCCGCCGCGCCGAGGCCACGGCCTGCGCGGCCGAACCCTCATAGCTTCCGGCCGGCATGTCGACCACCACGCAGGCCCTGGCTGAACCTCGCATCACCGCTTGTCCATGGGCGATCATCATCTCGAGCGAGGCGCCCAGCGTGGTCTTGTGGCCATGGAGAACCATGGCGACGCTGTCGCCGACCAGAAGCAGGTCGACATGCTCGTCGAGCAGGCGAGCGACGGGATAGGTATAGGCGGTGAGGCAGACGACCGGGACGCCGCCCTTGCGCAGGCGAATGGAGCTGGCACTGATCCGCAGCTCAGGGTCGGATGCATCCGGGGCCATCTTTACCTCCCTCAACCGTCAATCAAGCTGGGTACCTGCATGGACGCGCAGAGCTTTAGAAAGACGAGGCAGCCTTGGCAAGGCATGCCTCGACAAGACGCGAAAGGCTTGCCACGGTGCATCGGTTTTCCGACGGCCATTTGCGCGGCTCTTGCGGCAAAACCCTTGCCTTAGCGATGACCTGACGCCATAAGCAGGAAACAGGCGCCGCTGCTGCCGCCGCGAGGATTTGGATGAAGACTTTCCTTCTGCAGTTTTTCACCTGGTGGAACAGCCAGACGCTGGGCACGCGCTTCCACACCTGGCGGCATGGCAAGAAAGTCGGGCAGGACGAGGCCGGCAACGTCTACTACGAGGGTGGTGTCGATTCGGAAGGCCGCACCCGCCGCTGGGTCATCTATCGGGACTATTCGGAAGCCTCGATGATTCCGCCAGGCTGGCATGGCTGGATGCATCACCGCGTCGATGCCGCGCCGCCGAGCGAAAACTATCAGCCACGCGACTGGCAGAAGCCGCATCAGCCGAACCTCACCGGAAGTGCCGCCGCCTATCGCCCCAAGGGCTCCATACTCACCAATCAGCACCGCCCGCAGGTGACCGGTGATTACGACGCCTGGACGCCGGGGTCGTAACCGCTCGCCAGGGCGGATCGGTCCTTTATCGCCACAATTGGCGTTTAGCTGCTTGCCGATCTGACAGCAGCGAATAGCCTTGGGCGCGACAGAATCACCCCGGGCGCAAACCCACCGGACCCTTGCATGAGCATTTTCAGCCGAATCTCGATGGGCGGACTGACGATGGCCGCCGCTTTTGCGGCTTTTAGCATGGCCGCCGCACAGACGCTGGAAGCACCAGTGGAACCGTGGGCACCGGAGGCGCCCCTGGAACCGGAGGCGCCAGCGGCACCGGAGGCGCCAGTGGAGCCGGGGGCGGGAGCGCCAGTGGAACCGGAGGCGACAGTGGCGCCGGCGGCACCGGCGGCACCGGAACGCATCACCAATCCCGTCGCCGAATTCGCCGGCATCGACAAGATCACCGGCCGCATCATCACCTTCGATGTCTATATCGACGAGACGGTGCAATTCGGTGCTTTGCAGGTGACGCCGCGCATCTGCTATTCGCGGCCGCAAACCGAAGAGCCGAAGACCGATTCCTTCGTCGAGGTCGACGAGATCACGCTGGATCGCAAGATCCGCCGCATCTTCACCGGCTGGATGTTTGCCGAAAGCCCCGGCCTCAACGCCGTCGAGCACGCGGTCTACGACGTCTGGCTGAAGGGCTGCAAGCAGAAGTCGGAGGTGCCGGCACCCGACGCTGCTAAATCCAATTAGAGCGCCAGGCGCGCGGGATCCTCTGTTCGGGATCACATACTGAGCTTCCGGAACCGCCTCATTCTCTGTGCGTTGGGTCATGGCTGGCGGTACGGAGATGTTCCCATGATGGCCAACAAGAACGAACTCCTCGATCTCGAAAGAGGGTTCTGGACCGGCGACTCTGCCTATTTCAAAGCCAATGCCGACACCGAATGCCTGGTGGCTTTCCCACAGATGGCGCAAACGATGAGTAACGCCGATCTGGCCGAAACCGCGACGGACCCGAACCGTTGGCGCGATCTCGACATCGACCTCAAGGGCATCATCGAGCCGGGCAGCGACATTGTCATGCTGACCTATGAGGCCCATGCCACTCGCGAGAATGGCGAGCCTTATGCGGCACTGGTCAGCACCGGTTATGTCCATCGCGTCAACGGCTGGAAGATGATGTTCCACGCGCAGACGCCTCTTGAGCCTGCCGCAAAAAACTGACCACCCTGGCGCAGATCATGGGAAAAAGACCGCGTCGCCCTTCAGCGCGTCAGCCAGCATCTTTTCATATTTGCCCCTTGGTACGTCGATCGCGCCGAAGCGTTTGAGGTGCTCGGTGGTGAACTGCGTATCGAGCAGCGCAAAGCGCCGTTCCTTCAGGCATTCGACCAGATGCACCAGGCAGACCTTCGACGCGTCCGTCTCCCTGGCGAACATGCTTTCGCCGAAGAACACCCGGCCGAGCGACACGCCGTAGAGGCCGCCAACCAGCCGACCCTCGCGCCAGGCTTCGACCGAATGGCAATGGCCCATCCGGTGGAGTTCGATATAGGCCTCGCGGATCGGCGCGTTGATCCAGGTCGACCGGCGTTCCTCGCGCCTCTCGGCGCAGCCGTCGATGGTCGCTTCGAAGTCGAAATCGAAACGAATGTCGAACAGGTTTTTCCGGATCGCCTTCCTCAGGCTTTTGGGCGTGTGAAAACCATCGAGCGGGATGATGCCGCGCGTCTCCGGCCGGACCCAGAACACTTCGGGATCGGTGGCGCTTTCGGCCATCGGAAAGACGCCCGAGGCGTAGGCCTTGAGCAGCAGGTCGGTCGGGATGCGATAGCCTGGTGCGTAGGGACGGGTCATCGCGCCATTATATTCTATAAGTTCGCGACCTAATCCTCTTCGGCCAGATATTTTTCCAGCCAGTGGATGTCATACTCGCCGTTGGCGATATCGGCATTGCCGACAAGATCGCGAAACAGCGGCAGCGTCGTCTTGATGCCGTCGACAACGAATTCGTCGAGCGCCCGCCGCAGCCGCATCATGCATTCGACACGGTTGCGGCCGTGCACGATCAGCTTGCCGATCAGGCTGTCGTAGTAAGGCGGGATCTTGTAGCCGGAATAGACGCCGGAATCGACACGGATGCCAAGGCCGCCCGGCGTGTGGAAGTGGGTGATCGTGCCGGGCGAGGGGGTGAAGGTACGCGGATCCTCGGCATTGATGCGGCATTCGATGGCGTGGCCCTGAAAGCGGATCTCGTCCTGGCGCATGGAAAGCCCGCCGCCCGACGCGACGCGGATCTGCTCATGCACGAGGTCGATGCCGGTGATCGCCTCCGTCACCGGATGCTCGACCTGCAGGCGCGTGTTCATCTCGATGAAGTAGAACTCGCCGTTCTCGTAGAGGAATTCGATGGTGCCGGCGCCGGAGTAGCCGAGATCGGCGATAGCCCTGGCACAGACGCTGCCGATATGCGCGCGCTCCTCGGCATTGAGCGCCGGCGAGGGCGCCTCTTCCCAGACCTTCTGGTGGCGGCGCTGCAGCGAACAGTCGCGTTCGCCGAAATGCACGCCGCGGCCGGCACCGTCACCGAACACCTGGACCTCGATGTGGCGCGGCTTTTCGAGATACTTCTCGATGTAGACGGCGTCGTCGCCGAAGGCGGCACCGGCTTCCGAGCGCGCCGTCTGCAGCGCGACGACAAGATCGGCTTCGCTGCCCGCCACTTTCATGCCGCGTCCGCCGCCGCCGGCCGACGCCTTGATGATCACGGGATAGCCGATGTCAGCGGCGATGCGCCTGGCTTCCTTTTCCTCGGTGACCGCGCCGTCGGACCCGGGCACCACCGGAATGCCGAGACGCTTTGCGGTGCGCTTGGCCTCGATCTTGTCGCCCATGATGCGGATGTGATCGCCGGACGGGCCGATGAAGGTGATGTTGTGCGCGGCGAGGATATCGGCGAACTTGGCGTTCTCCGACAGGAAGCCGTAGCCCGGATGCACCGCATCGGCGCCAGTGATCTCGCACGCCGCGACGATCTGGTGAATGTTGAGATAGCTGTCGCGCGACGGCGGCGGGCCGATGCAGACGCTCTCGTCGGCGAGCCGCACATGCATGGCGTCGGCGTCGGCGGTCGAATGCACCACCACCGTCTGGATGCCGAGCTCTTTGCAGGCGCGCAGCACTCTCAGAGCGATTTCGCCGCGATTGGCGATGAGGATTTTCTGGAACATTTTTCGGCTGTTCCCGGCTCTACTCGATCACGACGAGCGGCATGCCATATTCGACCGGCTGCGCATCCTCGAACAGGATCGCCGTCACCGTGCCGGCACGGGGCGAGGGGATCTGGTTCATCGTCTTCATCGCCTCGATGATCAGCAGCGTCTGGCCTTCCTTGACCTGCTGGCCGACCTCGATGAATGCCTTGGCGTCGGGCGACGGCGCCAGGTAGGCGGTGCCGACCATGGGCGAGGCCACCGCATTCTTGGACACGTCGGCCGCTGCCGGGGCGGCTGCGGCCGCCGGCAGCCCGGCCGGCGGCGCATAGGCGGGCTGCGGTGCGGCGACCGCATGGACGGCCGGCGCCTGTCGCGACACGCGCACCTTCAAGTCGCCCAGCTCGACCTCGATCTCGGTGAGGTTGGTGTCGTTCAGTATGCCCGCCAGATCGCGGATAAGCTGCTGGTCAACACCATTCTTCTTTATTGACATTTTCGAGCCTTCTGTTTGTTGGCCGGTCATAGGCGTGCGGCCAGCGCCTGCAGCGCCAGTGTGTAGCCGAGCGGCCCGAACCCGCAGATCACACCGACGGCGACCGGCGAGACCATGGAGACGTGGCGGAAGGATTCCCGCGCATGGATGTTGGAAAGATGAACTTCGGCGACGGGCAATGGCGCGACTGAGCGGATGGCGTCGTGAAGGGCGATCGAGGTGTGGCTGTAGGCGCCTGGATTGATGACGATGCCGACAGCCTTGTCGGCGGCTTCCTGTATCCAGTCGACGAGGTCGCCCTCATGGTTCGACTGACGGAAATCGATCTCGAGCCCAAGCGCCGCACCTGCCTGCTTGCAATCGTCGGCGATCGCGGCAAGCGTCTTGCCGCCATAGATGCCCGGCTCGCGCTTGCCGAGCGCGTTGAGGTTGGGACCGTTCAGGACGAAAACCGTTTTCAAAATGCCGACCTTTCCCAGTGTGGTTTTGAATCCGAAATTCGCAATACCTTGGAGCAGCGCTTTGAACGAATTTCGGATTCAAAGCCACACTGGCAATTAAGACATTTCTGATGTGGTGGATTTGAAGTTCCTGAACGCTGATGCCACCAAAGTAGCAGGAACTTCAAATCCACCACATCAGCTCCGCCATCAGTCGGCGCGCCGGACCTCTATAATGGGCTTAGACGCCTGCGAAAAGAGCGCAAGTGGGTTCTTTCGCTGTCCACAACAGGCGGAAAATGGCTTGCGCCGAACCCGATCAGAGTGCGGCCTTGGCCGCCTCGATCTTCTCCGCCAGCACTTCCTGGCCGAGCGCCCCGAACACCACCTCGTTGCCGACCACATAGGAGGGCGTTCCGGTGATGGCCAGCTTGTTGGCAAGGTCATAGGTCTTGGAGAGGGCCTCGGCGATCGACGGGTCCTTCATCTTCTCGCGCAGCGTCGCTTCGTCGGCGCCGAGCGAAAGCGCTACCTTGATGGCCGCCGCTTCGGTGGCGCGTCCCTGGGCGCCGAGCAGCGCGTTGTGGAACTCGCCGTATTTCTCCGGCATCATCAGGTGGAAGGCCATCGAGACGACGCTCGCCTTCTGCGAATCCGGGCCGAGGATCGGGAACTCCTTGAGCACGAAGCGCAGGTCCGGATCGGCTGTCGTCAGCGTCTGCATGTCCTCCATGGCGCGTTTGCAGTAGCCGCAATTGTAATCGTAGAACTCGACGATGGTGACCTTGCCGTTCGGATTGCCGACGACGCCGTCGAAGGCCGAGTTGAAGATCTGGTCCTTGGCATTTTTGATTATGGCGAGACTGGCGAGGCGCTGCGCCTCCTTCTGCTTGGCCTCGAGCGCTTCCTGAGCCTCCAGCAGCACTTCCGGGTTCTTCAGGAGATAGTCGCGGATGATGCCTTCGACTTCGGCCCGGTCGATCTTGGCGTCGGCGGGCGCCGCCTGGGCGATCTGCACGGTATCGGCCTTTGCCGTCTGCGGACTTCCGGTCACGAACCCGAGACCCAGCATGGCGAGAGCGACCGCCACTCCCGCGGTGCCCAGCAGAATTGCCTTGTTCATCGTCCCTAATCCTTTGCCTGGTTTCCGGCCGGACCCGATTGGTCCACTATTTGTCGCCGCGCACGGCCGGAAGGTTCACTTTTTCTTGCCTGATGGTGCGTAGTTTATGATGTCCTGCGCGCGGATCCAGCCCGGCTCGCCGCGCTTCATTTTCATCTGCGCGCGCATTGCGAAGATCTTGGCATCCCTGTAGGCGCCGGAATAGAAATGGCCTTCGGCGGTTGCAAGATCCGCGGCCGGAATGTTGCCGAGCTCGCCATAGGCCTGCGCCAGATGGCGGTAACCGACGGCGTTTTCCCGGTCGCGCCCGAGGCCCTTGTTGATCTGCACCACCGCTTTCTCCAGGGAATCGGGCGTGCCGATGGCCATCAGCGCCTGGCCGTAGGAGACCGACAGCAACCCGGATCGCGCCGGATCGAGGCTGACCGCCCTGGCATAGGCTTCCGCGGCAGCCTTCGGTCTGTTCGCCTTCATCAGAATGTCGCCGCGCAATTCCTGGAAATAGGGGTTTTTCGGTTGTGCCTTGATCAGCGCGTTGGTCTTGGCGAGCGCGCCGGCCAGATCGCCGAAAAGATAGCTCGTCTGCGCGTCGCCATATTGCGAGGCGAGGCTGCCCGGGTTCTTGCGCATCAGCCGCGATGCGGCGGCCTTGCCTCCCATATAGGCGGCGATCTTGATGCGCATCATGTCGTGCCGCTGCTGCAGTGCCGGCGTATCGACCTTGTCGACGTAAGGGCTCTGCTTGACCAGCACTTCGAGATTGGCGATGCGTTCCCGCGGCAGCGGATGGCTGATCCGGTAGGGATCGACCTGCGCCCCTGACAGCGAGAGCGCGCTCTGAAAGCGGCCGAAGGTCTTCAGCATGCCGAGGCCGGACTGGCCGGTGGCATTGAGATAGGTTATCGCCGAACGGTCGGCGGTCATCTCTTCGGTGCGCTGATAGGCGAGGATACTGCGCTGCGCCATCTCGCCGCCGCCAGCCGCGACCCCCATGCCGGCGCCGGCGAGGCCCCGGCTTTTGGTGGTGGCGCCGGCAGCGATGGCACCGGCGCCAAGCAGCGTCGCGATGATAGCCATTGTTTTGGCACGTTCGATCTGGTTGCGCAACTTTTGCTGGTGCCCGCCGGCAATGTGGCCGGCTTCATGGGCGATGACGCCGATGATCTCGTTGGGCGTCTCCGCCGACATCAGGGCGCCGGTGTTGATGAACAGGCGGGACCCGGCAACGAAGGCATTGAAACTCTGGTCATTGACCAGCACGATGTCGACGCCATCTTCCGGCAGGCCGGCGGCCCTGAAGATCGGCCGCGCATAGTCGCGCACCAGCGCTTCGATCTCGGCATCGCGCACCACCGGCACGTTTTGCGCGAAGGCGCTGGCCGTGCCGGTCACAGCGACCGTCGCGGCAAGAGAAAGCGTCGTGAAGGCGCGCGCTGCCCTGGCTATCATCGATTTGGGTCGGCTCAACATGGCAGGTCCACTGGTAGACGAGCGGGCGAAGGATGAAAAGTCGGCACTGAAACTTTACCGAACTTGTGATCCTCACATCAATCGGGCATTTGTGCGGCGCGGGACGCCAAGCTCGGCGCCGGCAGCCGGCAAGGGCCGGCCTAACGGCCGACAAGGAAACGAGGTCAAATGGTTGTATCGCTTTCGCGTCGCGGCGACGTCGAGCCGTTCCACGCCATGGACATTCTGGCGGAAGCGAATCGGCTGAGGGCAAAGGGCATACCGGTCGTTTCCATGGCCGTTGGCCAGCCGTCCGATCCGGCGCCGGCCAGGGTCAGGGAAGCGGCGACGAACGCTTTGAAGATCGGGCGCATCGGCTACACCGACGCATTGGGTCTTGCGGGCCTGCGCGAGGCCATCGCGCAGCACTATGCGGACCACTACGGGCTTGACGTCTCGCCCAGCCGGATCGCCGTCACCACCGGATCGTCGGCCGCCTTCAACCTGGCCTTTCTGGCGATGTTCGATCCAGGGGACCGTGTCGCCATCGCCGCACCCGGTTATCCGGCCTACCGCAACATCATGGCCGCGCTCGGCATCGAGATCGTCGAGATCGAGCTTCACGGTGATGCGTATATCCACGCCGAACACCTCAAGGCCGCGCACCGCGAAAAGCCGCTGAAGGGCGTGCTGTTCGCCAGTCCGGCCAATCCGACCGGGGCAATTATCCCCGCCGACGAGCTGTCGGCGCTGGTGACGACGGCGCAAGAGCTCTGCATCGCCGTGATCTCCGACGAGATCTATCACCGGCTGGCTTACGCTGCGCCCGACACCACGGCGCTTGCCTACGGCCCTGACGTAACGGTGATCAATTCCTTTTCGAAATATTACTGCATGACCGGTTGGCGCATCGGCTGGATGGTGCTGCCGGAACCGTTGGTGCGGCCGATCGAGCGCATCGCCCAGAGTCTCTACATCTCGCCGCCGGAACTGTCCCAGATTGCCGCGATCGAGGCGTTCAAGGCGACCGGGGAATTGGAGGCGGTGAAGGCGCGCTACGCGGGGAATCGCGAACTTTTGATGACACGCCTGCCCGAACTCGGCTTTGCGCTGGCAGCACCGATGGACGGGGCGTTCTACGCCTTCTGCGATGTCACCAGGCACACCAACGACAGCATGGACTTCGCGCGCAAGATGCTGGCCGAGGCGCATGTGGCGGCGACGCCCGGCCGCGATTTCGATCCGCTTCAAGGCCATCGAACCATGCGCTTTTCCTATGCCGGCAGCCACGATGAGATGGTCGAGGCGATGATGCGCATCGAGCGCTGGCTGAAGTAGCGCGAATGCCGGACCTCGAACTGGCTTTGACCGAAATTGCCGCCGAAATGGCGGAGCGCACGGATCGCGGCGAAGTCGCGACCTACATTCCGCAACTCGGCAAGATCGATCCGAAAAAGTTCGGTATTGCCGCCGTGACCAATGACGGTCGCGTGCTGATGGCGGGCGACGCCGATGAGCCGTTTTCGATCCAGAGCATTTCGAAGGTGTTCACGCTGACATTGGCGCTCGGCAATGTCGGCGACGCGCTGTGGCAGCGTGTCGGGCGCGAGCCTTCGGGCAACCCGTTCAACTCGATCGTCCAGCTCGAGCATGAGAACGGCATTCCGCGCAATCCGTTCATCAATGCCGGCGCCATCGTCATTTCCGACATTCTGCTCGCCGGCCACCAGCCGCGCGAGGCGATCGGCGAGATCCTGCGCTTCATCCAGTTCCTGGCTGACGACGAGACCATCGTCATCGACCGCGAAGTCGCTGCTTCGGAACGTGCCACCGGTTTTCGCAACTTGGCGCTTGCCAACTACATGAAATCCTTCGGCAATCTCAACCACGCGCCGGACCTGGCGCTGGGCGTCTATTTCCATCATTGCGCCATCGCCATGAGCTGCCGGCAACTGGCTTTGGCCGGCCGCTTCCTCGCCACTGGCGGCAAGAACCCGGCGACCGGCCATTCCGTGGTGTCAGCCGAGCGCGCCCGTCGCATTGGCGCGATGATGCTGACCTGCGGTCATTATGACGGCTCCGGCGATTTCGCCTTTCGCGTCGGCATCCCGGGCAAGAGCGGCGTCGGCGGCGGCATTTTGGCGATCGTGCCGGGCGTGGCCTCGCTTGCCGTCTGGTCGCCCGGCCTCAACGCCAACGGCAATTCCAGGCTGGGGTCGATTGCGCTGGAAAGGCTGGCGAAGATGATGAACTGGTCGGTCTTCGCGCCGTAATGCGCAGAAACGCTGGGTGCCAGAAATCAAAAAATCCCGCGCTGTCCTTCGACGGCGCGGGATTTTTTTAGTCAGAAAATTACTTCAAGCGGTTGAAAAGCTTAGAAAAAGCCTTTCCGCTGCCACCAGCCGGCACGCTTCGGCTTTTCCTCGGCCTTTTCCTCTTCGGCAACAGTCGAAGACACGATCGGCTCAACCGGAGCATCTACCGGCACAGGCTTGCGTCGCGATGGGCGGACCTTCGGTTTTTCGTCGACGGCGGCGGCTGTTTCCTCCGGAACAGGTGCGGGAGCCTCGGCAGAGGTTACCGGCTCGGCTACCGGCGTCTCGGCGACGACGTCCGCCGCAGCCTTCTTCGGCTTGGCGGCGCGGCGCGGCTTCTTCGGCTTTTCGGCGCTCGGCATGTCGTCATTGGCCGGAGCAAGGTCTACAGGCTCTTCGACCGGCGTTGCTGCTACCGGCTCGCTGGAGACGGCTACGCCCTCCAAGACTTCGCCTTCGGGGCTGTCGGCCGATTCTGCAGTGCCTGCATCGACCTCGCCTTCGCCGTCTTCACGGCGATTGCGCTTGCCGCCGCGCTTGCCGCGCCGGCGCTTCTTGCCCTGACCTTCATCCGGCCCCCGACCTTCATCAGGCTCTTGACCGTCATCGGAGGCTTCCACCGCCTCGGTGACGCCGACCTGGTCCTTGTGGTCGGCTTCGACGCCTTCATCGCTTGAGGCTTCGGAGACGCCGTCGGCAGTGGCCGAGAGGGACGCGCCTTCCACGGGGGCGCCATGCTCGCGGTCGCGATCCTTGCCGCCGCGCCGTCTGCGGCGCTTGCGGCGCTTGCGGTCGCGGCCTTCGCCATCCTCGCTTGGCCTTGGCTGCTGCGGCTGCTGAGCTTGGCGCGGTTGCTCGGCCGGTGCAACGGCCTCGTCTTCCTCTTCCTCGATGACGATTTCGTCGGCGGGCTCTTCCGGCTCGACATAGGCGGGCAAGGTGCGCACCTCGACGAAGCCTTCAGGCTTTTCAGCCAGCGCGCCGCGGAAGATCGCATAGTGCTGGGCGCCGACCGTGTCGTCGGCTTCGACGGTGATGGTCAGGCCGAAGCGGCTTTCGAGTTCCACCAGCGTGCCGCGCTTGTGGTTGAGCACATAGAGCGCGGTCGCCGCCGGCGTCCGCACCGTGATGTGGCTGCGCGAATCCTTCAGCAGGAATTCCTCGATCGCCCGCACCACCATCAGCGCGACAGACGAATCGGACCGCACATGGCCGGTGCCGCCGCAATGCGGGCAAGGCTTCATCGTCGATTCCAGCACGCTGGCACGGATGCGCTGGCGCGACATCTCCATCAGGCCGAAATGCGAGATGCGGCCGACCTGGATGCGGGCGCGGTCGTTCTTGAGGTGATCCTTCAGCCGCTTTTCGACGGAGCGGTTGTTGCGGTTCTCCTCCATGTCGATGAAGTCGATGACGATCAGGCCGGCAAGATCGCGCAGCCTCAGCTGCCGTGCGACTTCTTCGGCCGCTTCCAGATTGGTGTGAAGCGCCGTGTCCTCGATCGAGTGCTCCTTGGTGGAGCGGCCCGAATTGACGTCGATGGCGACCAGCGCTTCGGTCTGGTTGATGATGATATAGCCGCCGCTCTTCAGCGTCACCTGCGGCTGCAGCATGCGGTCGAGCTGCGCCTCAATGCCATTGCGTACGAAGATCGGCGTCGTGTCGCGGAACGGCTGCACGACCTTGGCGTGGCTCGGCATCAGCATGCGCATGAAGTCCTTGGCCTCGCGATAGCCCTCTTCGCCGGACACCAGGATCTCGTCGATGTCCTTGTTGTAGAGATCGCGTACCGAGCGCTTGATCAGGCTGCCTTCCTCGTAGACCAGGGCAGGGGCCGTGGACTGCAGCGTCAGATTGCGGACGTTTTCCCAAAGCCGCATCAGATATTCGTAGTCGCGCTTGATCTCGGCCTTGGTGCGGCTTTCGCCGGCTGTGCGCAGGATGACGCCCATGCCCTGCGGCACTTCGAGATCGGCGACGACCTCCTTCAGCCGCTTGCGGTCCTGTGCGTTGGTGATCTTGCGCGAGATGCCACCGCCGCGCGCCGTGTTCGGCATCAGCACCGAATAGCGGCCGGCAAGCGACAGGTAGGTGGTGAGCGCTGCGCCCTTGTTGCCGCGTTCTTCCTTCACGACCTGCACCAGAAGGATCTGGCGGCGCTTGATCACTTCCTGGATCTTGTACTGCCGGCGCACCGGCTTGCGGCGGTCGCGCGCTTCTTCCAGCGCATCCTCGGCGCCGACCGATTCGACCTCATGGTCGTCCGGATGCGAGGACTGCACCTCTTCCAGCATGCCGCGATCATTGTCGGTGGACGTGGCTTCGCCGGGCGACTCCGCCTGCGGCACGGCTTCGGAAATCACATCCGCTTCGATGCTGGCGGCGATGGAATTGGGACCGCCTTCGGAAGGCCCAGTCTCATCATGAGTCGTCTTATCATGACTCGCCTCACCATGACTGGCGACATCCTCGAAATGTTCCGAAGTATCGGAGGGCGTGTTCACATTTTCGGAAACGGTAGCGACGTTCTCCGCGACCGCATCCTCGCCGTGTTCGCCGCCCTCATTGGAACCGCTGTCATTGGACTCGACAGAATCGTCCGAATCGGCCGCACCTGCATCACGCTTGTGCTCGCCTCGGTCGCGGCTCTTGCCGCCGCGTCGGCGTCCCCGCCGCCCGCGATCACGGCTCTGGCGGTCGTCGCCTTCGCCGTCCTCATCGTCCTCGTCTTCAGCCTCCTGCGCTTCCGCGCGCAGCAGCGCCTGACGGTCGGCGACCGGAATCTGGTAGTAGTCGGGATGAATTTCACTGAAGGCGAGGAAACCGTGACGGTTGCCGCCATATTCGACAAAGGCTGCCTGAAGCGAGGGTTCGACGCGGGTTACGCGGGCGAGGTAGATATTTCCTTTGAGCTGCTTCTTGTCCTGGGATTCAAAGTCGAATTCTTCAATACGGTTACCGCGAACGACGACAACACGTGTTTCCTCCGGGTGGGAGGCGTCTATCAGCATCTTGTTGGGCATTATTTCGTTTCCCCCCGGCAGCCGTCAGCCGCAGCTTGCGGGGCAAAGCCCGCCGCTGTGAGTGTGGATGAACATGGGTGCCGGGCATTTGAACGTCCGCCGGCCGCTGCCTGAGCGCCATGGCGGTGCCGCCCGCAGCCATAATGGCGCGGTTTGCTGCGGACCTTTCCATGATTGCGCTTGAAGCCATCGTAACCAGCAGAACCTTTTTGAACCAAAGCCCGGGAAAACCGGACCAGCTTGTTTGCTCGTACAGAGCCGGCGCGGGACAATCCCGGCCGTTTTCCTCACGCAGGCGCTTCCCCCGCCACGGGCTCGCACCTGCGAAATTCGTCGCGATCACCTGATACCTTTTTCGCCTGAAGCGAAAGGAGCCGTCGTTCATCTGAGCTGTAGCAGGAAGCTGCGGAGAAGGACGGTTCCAGGATTGCAGTGATCCACCATCGCTTTTATGATTTGGCGGGTTGGAAGGCAACCCCGATTTCCGATGCCGGCAAAAAGCAGTTCCGCAACGGAAGCACGGCTTTAAGCGTTGCATGAAAAGGCTTGGTTAACCTTCTCTGGATACCAATCGTTAATTGAGTTCGCGGCCTAACCGGCACTTCGACAAGACGCCGACACTCCGACAAACAAAATTGGGCGCCTGGCGCCAAACGGAGCGACTGGAAAGAGATGGGACTGGCAGTCTTCACGCACAAGGGTGGTCGCGCCGAAAGCACTTTCTTCTACGTCGCCTGCTTCCGCGCTGCTTGTCTGCTGTCGCTGGTTGTCGCTTGCCTGGCTTTTTCGCCGGTTTCCTTTGCTGCCGACGCGCCGCTCGCCGCGACGAGCTACAAAATGGCGGGTGACGCCACCAAGATGCGCATCGTCATAAATTTCGACCGCGAGCCCGACGTCAAATGGTTCCTGCTGCGCGGCCCCCACCGTCTGGTCGTCGACCTGCCAAGCACGAAATTCGCCATCAATGCCAAGGATGTAAAGGCGCGCGGCCTGGTCAGGAGCGTGCGCTACGGCGATCTCAGCGAGGGGGTTTCGCGGCTGATCCTCACAAGCAAGGGCCCATTCGCCGTCGACAGATTCGACATGCTCAAGAATGATGACGGCAACGGCTACCGCATCGCAATCGACATGTCGGCGGCGTCCGTGCGGGAGTTCGACGCCGCTCTTGCCAATCAGGCGCTGACCACCGGCTCGACGGTCTCCTCCGACAAGGGCGGCAGGGTCGGCACCGGCCCGGTCTCCAATCCAGGCCATCGCTTCACCGTCGTCATCGATCCAGGCCATGGCGGCATCGACGGCGGTGCCGAGGGTCTGAACGGCACGGTCGAGAAGAACGTTACGCTCGCCTTCGCCACCGAATTGCGGGAAAGACTTGCCGCAGTCGGCAAATACGATGTGTTCATGACGCGCGAGACGGACCAATTTCTGCGGCTGGACGACCGCGTGCGCATAGCCCGCCAGCACGAGGCCGATCTGCTCATTTCGATCCACGCCGACACGATCAGGGTCAAGGGCCTTCGCGGCGCAACCGTTTACACCGTCTCCGACAAGGCTTCCGATCCCGAAGCGCAGGCGCTCGCCGACCGTGAAAACCTTTCCGACCAATTCGCCGGCATGGAAATCAAGGACGACAACAAGGAAGTGACCGACATCCTGATCGACCTGATTCGCCGCGAGACGCACAGTTTCTCGATGAGTTTCGCCCAGACTTTGGTCGGCCAGCTTTCCACCAGCGTCGGCCTCATCAACAATCCGCAGCGTTCGGCCAGCTTCAAAGTATTGAAGGCGCCGGATGTCCCCTCCGTCCTGGTCGAGCTCGGTTATCTGTCGAACGCCAAGGACGAGGCGCAACTGCTCAGCGCCGATTGGCGCGGCAAGGCGGCCCAGAGCATAACCAATGCCATCGCCCTGTTCGCTTCAGCCAAGGCCGGAGCCGGAACCGGAGGCTGAGATGCCCGCCGCCGCCAGCAACCAGCGGCAGCGTTGCACGACGACAACACTTTGCACTTATATTTTCGCCATTCGAAGCCGAAATTCCAGGCTGCCGCATTTTGCCCACATGGTGGCGACATGGGTTTTCGATTACCGGTCGGGATCGTCTCGAAAGCCTGCGCGAAAGGCGGCTTCGTTTAGGGAATTCCCGAACCAAGGACTGGAGCGGGCATGATTCGTCTCATTGGCTATTTCTTCGGCATCGGCACGGCGCTGGCCCTTTTGGTCGCGGCGGGCGTGGCGATCTATATCAGCCACTTGTCGAAGGATTTGCCCGACTACGAGGTTCTGGCCAAGTATGAACCGCCGGTGACGACCCGCATCCACGCGTCCGACGGTGCGCTGATGGCCGAATATGCGCGCGAGCGGCGCCTGTATTTGCCGATCCAGGCGGTGCCGGATCGTGTCAAGGCGGCCTTCCTGTCTGCCGAGGACAAGAATTTCTACAATCACCCCGGCATCGACATGACCGGTCTTGGCCGCGCAGTCATGGTCAATCTGCAGAATTTCGGCTCGGGCAAGCGCCAGGTCGGGGCCTCGACGATCACCCAGCAGGTGGCGAAAAACTTCCTGTTGTCCTCGGACCAGACCTACGAGCGCAAGATCAAGGAGATGATCCTCGCCTTCCGCATCGAGCAGGCCTATTCGAAGGATCGCATTCTCGAGCTCTACCTTAACGAGATTTTCTTCGGGCTCGGCGCGTACGGCGTTGCCGGCGCAGCGCTCACCTATTTCGACAAGGCGGTGAATGAACTCACCGTGGCGGAGGCGGCCTATCTGGCGGCGTTGCCGAAGGGCCCTTCCAACTATCACCCATTCAAATATGCCGACCGCGCCATCGAGCGCCGCAATTGGGTCATCGACCAGATGGTCGACAACGGCTACGTCACGCAAGAGGAAGGCGCCAAGGCGAAGGCCGAGCCGCTCGGCGTCAAGCCACGCCGCTCCGGCACCTATCTGTTCGCCGGCGAATACTTCACCGAGGAAGTGCGTCGCCAGATAAGCGCGCGCTACGGCGAGAATGCGCTCTACGAGGGCGGCCTGTCGGTCCGTACGACGCTCGATCCCAAGATGCAGCTGATCGCCCGCAAAGCCATGCAGAACGGCCTGATGAAGTTCGATACGCTGCGCGGCTATCGCGGGCCGGTGAAGACCATCAGCGTATCCGGCGACTGGGGCGTGCCTTTGAGCGAAGTCAAGGGACTGGACGACGTGCCCGAATGGTCGCTCGCCGTCGTGCTCGACAGCTCGGAGAGCGGCCTGTCCATCGGCCTTCGGCCGACCCGGCAGATCTCAGGCGAATTCGTCAAGGATCGCATCGAAGGCACCGTCAGCCGCGAGGACATGAGCTTCGCCATGCGTCATGTGGTCGGCGGCAAGACCGTCAAGGCCAAATCGCCGGCGGATGTGCTGAAGCCGGGCGACGTCATCTTCGTGCAGAAGAAAGAGGGTACGGATGGGGCCTATATCCTGCGCCAGGCCCCCGAAGTGGAAGGCGGCATGATCGCCATGGATCCGCATACCGGCCGCGTTCTGGCTATGGTCGGCGGGTTCTCCTACTCGCAATCCGAATTCAACCGCGCCACGCAAGCCATGCGCCAACCGGGTTCGTCGTTCAAGCCGATCGTCTATGCGGCCGCCCTCGACAATGGCTATACGCCGGCTTCGGTGATCATGGACGGCCCGATCACCATTAAGAGCGGCAACACGACCTGGACGCCGAAAAACTACGATGGAAGGACAGCGGGCCCGGCGACCTTGCGGTCCGGCATCGAGAGGTCGCGCAATCTGATGACTGTACGCCTTGCCAACGACATGGGCATGAAGCTGGTCGCCGAATACGCCGAGCGCTTCGGCGTCTATGATCGACTGGCGCCGTACCTGCCGATGGCGCTGGGGTCGGGCGAGACGACCGTGATGCGCATGGTATCGGCCTATTCGATCATGGCCAACGGCGGCAAGTCGATCAAGCCGACGCTGATCGACCGCATCCAGGATCGCTACGGCAAGACGGTGTTCAAGCAGGACGAACGCGGCTGCGAAAATTGCAACGCGGCCAAATGGCAGAACCAGCCTGAGCCGGAACTGGTCGACAATTCCGAGCAGGTGCTTGATCCGATGACTGCCTATCAGATTACCTCGATGATGGAGGGTGTCGTCGAGCGCGGTACCGGCGCCACCGTCGCCGAACTCGGCCGCCACATCGCCGGCAAGACCGGAACGACAAACGACGAGAAGGATACCTGGTTCATCGGCTACACGCCCAACCTCGTTGTCGGCCTTTATATGGGCTACGATCAGCCGAAAGGTCTTGGCAAGGGCGCGACCGGCGGCGGCCTCGCCGCGCCGATCTTCAAGGACTTCATGCGCGTGGCGCTGGACGGCACGCCCAACGTCGATTTCCAGGTGCCCGAAGGCATGAAGCTGATCGCCATCAATCGCAAGACCGGCATGCGGGCCAACCCAGACGAGGCCGGCGCCTTTATCGAAGCCTTCAAACCGGGCACCGGCCCCGCCGACAGCTATTGGGTGATCGGCATGGGTGAGGACGGCTCCAACGCCTCCGGCGGCGCGCTGTCGCCACAGGCCAACCAAGCCATCCAGTCCGGCGGCGGCGGGCTTTATTGACATAGCATATGGTATTTGGGCCGGCTTTCGAGCCGGCCCATTTCGCTTTACAGGCGGCGGTGCCGTCCCTATGTATCGCGCCAACCCAAGCTCTGTTCAAGCAACGGGGCACCATTTCAGCACAGGACAGAACGACCAGCCATGCGCGCGGAAACGCAGAACATTGTCGATGAAATCAGGCAGGCGATTACCCTGCTGAGGAGGCATCTTTGACTGGGATCAAGCCATAAAGCGGCTTGAATACCTGAATGTGCGTGCCGAGGATTCGAGTCTCTGGAACGAACCGCTGGAGGCGCAGAAGCTGATGCGTGAGCGCCAGGGCCTCGAGGAAGGCATCGCCGCGGTCAAAGGCCTCATCCAGGCGCTGGAAGACAATATCGGCCTGATCGAGCTTGGCGAGGAAGAGGGCGACGAGAGCGTCGTCGCCGAGGCGGAAGCGGCGATTCGCTCGATGCGAGGCGAAGCAAAGGCCCGCCAGATCGAGACGCTGCTTTCGGGCGAGGCCGACGCCAACGACAGCTATCTCGAAGTCCATGCCGGCGCCGGCGGCACCGAAAGCCAGGACTGGGCCTCGATGCTTCTGCGCATGTACACGCGTTGGGCCGAGCGGCGGCGCTTCAAGGTCGAGGTGCTGGAAGTGCATGACGGCGAAGAGGCCGGCATCAAGTCCGCTACGCTGCTGATCAAGGGCCACAATGCCTATGGTTGGCTGAAGACGGAATCCGGCGTTCACCGTCTCGTGCGTATTTCCCCCTATGACAGCAATGCGCGCCGCCACACGTCTTTCGCCAGCGTCTGGGTCTATCCCGTGATCGACGATACGATCGAGATCGACGTTTCCGAATCGGATGTCCGCATCGACACCTATCGTTCGTCCGGATCGGGTGGCCAGCACGTCAACACCACCGATTCGGCGGTCCGCATCACCCATCTCGCCACCGGCATCGCTGTCGCCTGCCAGGCCGAGCGCTCCCAGCACAAGAATAAGGCGAAGGCCTGGGAGATGCTGCGCTCGCGGCTCTACGAGGAAGAGCTGAAGAAGCGCGAGGCGGTGGCGAACGCCACCGAAGCATCGAAGAGCGATATCGGCTGGGGCCACCAGATCCGCTCCTATGTTCTGCAGCCCTATCAACTGGTGAAGGATCTGCGCACTGGCGTCGAGAGCACAAGCCCGTCGAGCGTGCTGGACGGCGACCTCGACGATTTCATGGAGGCCTCGCTGTCGCAGCGCATCGAGGGCGGCGCCGGCGAAGTGGTGGCCGATATCGACTGAAGCTCCTAAGCGCCAAAGCAGCAGGAACATCACGCTAGAGTAACAGGCTCTCACTCTAATTGAGCGGTCGCTTTATCGGGTTGTTTTTTCATCGAATTTTCCACAACGACTTCTACCTCGGAGTTAGATGTTGCAGGCCTGCCGGCGCCTGGCCCGGAACCACTGCGAGCTGATTCTCGTTATCTGCGATCCCATCTGCCGGGGTTGATGAAGTCACTCTCGTGAACCCCGGCAGGCTGGTTCCGGCTGCAGATGTCGGCGCTCGGTTGCACAGCAATTTCTTGCGCCAACAAAGGAATCAGCCCAGCATCCGAAGACTGGGGGAAAAAAGCATTTATGGCCGGACGCGGCTTATCTGCGAGTTGACGATCCGGCCACTGGGAAGACACGTTCTGGGAACGGGCAAGCGAAACGCTTGATAACTCGTTTATAGGAACTGCGCCCATGCCTGCCTTCACAACCCGATCGGCCTCAGCCGTCCAGACGGCGCGTCGCCTCCTGAATTCAATCATTGCGGTGGTGGCTCTGACGGCCGCCATCGTTGCATTTGCAGCGCCGGCTTTGGCGCACGACGCCACGCCGACTGCAGCGAAGCCGCAAGGCTGGAGTTACCCATTCTCCTGTTGTTCTGGCTATGATTGCCGCGCGGTCTCGCAGACGTCGATCAGCGAACGTCCGGAGGGCTATGTTATCAAAGGGACAGGCGAGGTCGTGTCCTACAGCGATGCACGGATCAAGAATTCGCCCGATGGCGAATATCACTGGTGCTCGGTCGCCGGCGCCAATGACGGAAAGACCATCTGCCTGTTCGTGCCACCGTCATCGTTTTAATGCATGGCGCCCAAAAGCTTGCCCCAGGGCCTGAGCCATCGCCTGACCCGGGATGCGCAGCGGTTTTGGGATAACGACAGGCATTGAAGCGCGCCACGCCGCCGACGCAGGTAAGTAAGCCCGCTGACAGGCAGTTGTCGGGAACGTCTCTCTATGTTTTGTCTTGCCGTGCGGGCGGGAGGCAATCGTGAGGGAGGCGTTCATGACCATAAAGGCAAGCTGCCACTGCAGGGCGACGACGTTCGAGGTTTCGCAAGCGCCGCAAACCGTAACGCAATGCACCTGCTCCTTCTGCTCGAAGCGCGGCTCGTTGTGGGCCTACTACACGCCGTCGCAATTCAAGCTCACCAGCCCGCTCAAGAATGTCTCGTTCTACCGGTGGGGGTCGAAAACGATCAAACACGGTTTCTGCGCCACCTGCGGCTGCGGCACCTTCACCGAAACGCCGGACTGGTCGACCGGCAAGCCGGATTTCGACAATCCGAAAATTAGCGTTAATTCGCGCCTGTTCGACGATCTCGACCTCGATCAGGTCGAGGTCGTAATCATCGACGGCAAGAATCTCTGGTAGCCGATAATCTCTGGTAGCCGATCAGAATTGCGCAATACCGAGGCCGTGCAATTGACCGGGAAAAGCCATAGCCCGCCGCTTTTCCCGTTCCATTTTTCGCCGCATTTCATGTTACAAGACATGAGAGCGACGTGCGTCCACTTGGACGCACAAAGTACGCTCTAAGACTTTGAATCTAAATGCATCGTGCTTTTCGAAAATCGATGATTTTCGGGCCGATGCGACGGAAGGCTGATGCGGCGCGCCACCGGTGGGGCCGCGGACTGGAGAGGGACTACCCAATGAAAAAGACTGTGCTCGTCGCCGTGGCGACGGCTGTGCTCGTGAGTGCCTGCACCACAACCGATCCGTATACCGGAGAGCAGAAGGTTTCCAACACTGCGGCCGGCGCCGGCATCGGCGCGCTGGCGGGCGCGGGGCTGGGCCTGCTTGCCGGCGGCAACGATCGCCGTAATGCGCTGATCGGCGCTGGCGTCGGCGCGCTCGCCGGCGGCGCCATCGGCGCCACGATGGACCAGAACGAGGCCGAACTGCGCCGGCAGCTTCAGGGCTCCGGCGTCAGCGTCACCCGCACCGGCGACCAGATCATCCTCAACATGCCGTCCGACATCACCTTCAACGTCGACCAGGACGCCGTGAAGCCCGGCTTCTATCAAGTGCTGAATTCGGTCGCACTTGTGCTGAACAAGTTCCGGCAGACCACGGTCGACGTGTTCGGCCACACCGATTCGACCGGTGGCGACGAACACAATTTCGACCTGTCGCAGCGCCGCGCGCTGGCGGTCGCCAACTATCTGTCCGGGCAGGGCGTCGATTCCCGCCGCTTCGCCGTCACCGGCTTCGGCAAGACGCGTCCGATCGCTTCCAATGCGACGGCCGCCGGCCGTGCCCAGAACCGCCGCGTCGAGATCCAGCTTTCACCGCTCACCTGAGCAAGACGATAATTCCGAACCTTTGGTTCGGAAAAGATCATGTTCAAACAAGAAGCCGGTATCTAGAGTCTTTCACGTTTTGACGGAAGCGTAGCCGGCGTTTGCGAAGTAGTTGTTGCATTCGGTTGCCTCGATCGTTTCAACGAGGTGGCCGATGTGTCGCCAAGTATCCTCGACGGTGCGCTTCTGGGCTTGGCGCA
>NZ_JAMYLQ010000015.1:0-144779 GCF_040318115.1 Mesorhizobium sp. M1312
CGCAAGCGGTGAACTCGCACTCGGATGCGCTGATCGCGCGGCTCCGACTGGAGATCGAGAAGCTGAAGCGCGAGATCCATGGCAGTCGCTCGGAGCGGAAAGCCCGGCTTCTCGAACAGATGGAGTTGCAGCTCGAGGAACTGGAAGCCGACGCCGGTGAAGACGAGCTCGCGGCGGAACTGGCGGCACGGTCGTCGACGGTCAGGGCCTTCGAGCGCAAGCGCCCCTCCCGTAAGCCGTTTCCCGAGCATCTGCCGCGTGAGCGTGTCGTCGTTGCAGCGCCGGCGAACTGCCCGTGCTGCGGCTCGGCCAAGCTGGCAAAGCTTGGCGAAGACATCACCGAGACGCTGGAGGTGATTCCGCGGCAGTGGAAGGTGATCCAGACCGTGCGCGAGAAGTTCTCTTGCCGTGAATGCGAGAAGATCGCGCAGCCGCCGGCGCCCTTCCATGTGACGCCGCGCGGCTTCGCCGGGCCAAATCTCCTCGCCATGATCCTGTTCGAGAAGTTCGGTCAGCATCAACCGCTGAACCGGCAAAGTGAGCGCTATGCCCGCGAGGGCATCGACCTCAGCCTCTCGACACTGGCCGACCAGGTCGGAGCCTGTGCCGCGGCGCTGAAGCCGGTGCACGCGCTGATCGAGGCGCATGTGCTTGCCGCCGAGCGGCTTCATGGAGACGACACCACCGTGCCGATTCTGGCGAAGGGCAAAACCGACACGGGGCGCATCTGGACCTACGTCAGGGATGATCGGCCCTTCGGTGGACAGTCGCCGCCGGCGGCGCTCTATTATGCCTCGCGCCATCGGCGTCAGGAACATCCCGAGCGTCATCTGAAGAGCTTCAGCGGCATTCTGCAGGCCGACGCCTACGGCGGCTACAACCCGCTGTTCAAGGCAGACCGTGACCCCGGTCCGCTGACCCAGGCGCTGTGTTGGGCGCATGCGCGCCGCAAATTCTTCGTGCTTGCCGACATCGCCGCCAATGCCAAACGCGGCAAGAACGCCGCGCCGATCTCACCGATCGCGCTCGAGGCCGTCAAGCGCATCGACGCGCTGTTTGACATCGAGCGCGGGATCAACGGGATTGCCGCCGACGAACGGCTGCAACGACGCCGGCAGGAAAGCCGTCTTCTCGCCACCGAACTTGAGGCCTGGCTGCGAACCGAGCGGGCCAAACTGTCGCGCAGTTCTGAGGTTGCCGAGCCTATCGACTACATGCTGAAGCGCTGGGACGGCTTCACGTCCTTCCTCGGCGACGGCCGGATTTGTCTCACCAACAACGCCGCCGAACGGGCGCTGCGTGGGTTTGCTCTCGGCAGGAAAGCTTGGTTGTTTGCAGGCTCCGATCGCGGCGCTGATCGGGCCGCCTTCATGGCAACCCTGATCACCACCGCAAAGCTCAACGATGTCGATCCGCAGGCCTGGCTGGCCGATGTTCTCTCTCGCATCGCCGACACGCCGGTCACACGGCTTGAGGACTTGCTCCCGTGGAATTGGAGCCTTTTGACGATCGCAGCAGCTAAAGCTGCCTGATCTGGGCCTTCCATTATTGAGTTCACTTGCAAACCGGATCGTTGAGGCCGTCAGATGGGATATCGCAACTCCGCTCTTTACACCCTCAAATATGTGGCCGAGATGCTCGAAGAGGACGAAGACTTTTTGCACGATTGCTCGATCGAGATGTTCTCGGAAGACGGTGGCTTGAGCGCCTACGACGACTATCCCGCATCCGAATTAAGCAGACCTATCGTCGTCTTCACCGAAGACGGCATCGACAACCTTCGGCAGATCGTCGACGAGCGCAGGGCTGCGGGCCACGCACCGCCCAAACCTACCGCAGAAAACCCTCGCCCGAAATCATAGCACCACCGCGGCCTTGGCCGAATGGTTACGTTCCACCCGGATGTCGCCCAAATGTAATTAATTACACCACGCGGCTGACTACTGGTTCTTCTCAGCTAACTCCGCGTTCTTCACGCCATTCGTGGTTAGCCAGCACTGCGATCCGGGTGGCAATCTAACCGTCGCCCTTCCCAGTACGCTCGCCCGGGGATTTCGAATTAATTCTATGTCCCACCGTTGGGAGGATTGGGAGCATCGTCTCACTGCGCACTGCCATAGCCACGGTTCTCAGAAACACTGACCATTGCTCGGTGGAAGGCCTTATAGCCGATCCTCCCGATCCTCCCAATCCGCCCATCATCCTTTTCCTTCGGAGCCGAGAGCGTTAGAGTTCGGCGTCGATTTCGGTTGAATACCGAGGTACATCGTTACGCAGCTCTTTGTCTTCGAGTAGCCACGTTGGGTTAAAGCCGAACCGAATGTTTTCGAAGAGCCGGGTTGTTCGCCGTGATCCAGCGCGAATGCCTTCCAGGAGTTGAAGAGCGTGGACGCGGAAGCCTTCTTGTCAGCTCCAACTTCACACTCGGACGCAATCCACTGGCCAACCAAATCTTGCTCGTCGAAATAATCTTCGGTCGCCTGTAGGACCGCGTCTGGTCTGATTAGCCCGTTAGCTTGCCAATCGAGACAGCCAGCGATCATCCAGCGCAGAATTCCTGCGTACTCGGTCCTGAGCTTGGTCACCAGAGCTCGGTCAGGTTTTGTCGGTTTATGAAGAAATGGAACGATGTTGAAGCGTCGGCGGGCGGCGTCGTTTACGCTTCCTAGTTGCGGCTTATAGTTGCCAACGATGATGAACTTGAAGACTGGAGTAAACGTAAAATGATCACGCCTCATGAAGTTCGCTGTTACGGGATCTCCGCCAGTTAGCTGATTGATACGACTCTCTGCCCACGCTTGCCCCTTCTCAGTCTCAGAAACGCCGACAATTCGTGCGCCATGTAGCATTGCGAGTTCAGTCAGATGCCGTGTGTTTCGTGTCGCGGCAAACGTCTCCATAGCTGCAGTCTTAGCATATTCACCCGCTATCTCTGAGATCACGGTTTGCAGCACGCTCTTACCATTTCCACCGGCGCCATAGATGAAAACCAAGGCCTGCTCGGTGGTGACCCCGGTGAGGCAGTAGCCCGCGTACTGCTGCAGAAACCTTTCAAGCGCTTGGTCGCCCCCCGTGGCCTCCGACAAGAATTTGCTGAACGTGGGGCACGGTGTGCCATCTGTCGCGGGCGCTACACTTGTGAGTTTGGTGATGTAATCGTCGCGCTTGGCCTCGTTTAGCTTTCCAGTCTTTAGATCCACGGTCCCACCGGGCGTACCTAGCAATAAGTGATTCCGGTCCCATTTCTCGGCGGTTACGGACAGCTGCGGATCGGCGCGTGCCATATGCTCCACCCCTTCAGCGGCTTTCTTGGACGCCATCCGGGTTTGGCCCCCTCGATGCAGCCGACACAGCTCGCGCGCGTAATGGAATGCGAGTTTGGTGCCGTCTTCTCTCCAATGTGTGTTCGACCAGATGAACCACTTGCCGAGAGTGTGGTCGTAGCGAAGGTTGTCGCTATGACGGGTCGCGAAGTCATCGGCAACCCAGTCTTCGGTCAGCTCGGATATGTCCTTTGACGCGCCGGCGGGAAAGCTGAGAACGATGCCAGGTTTCCCATCGGACGGCCCGACGTCATGGGAGCCTCCAGCTTCAGCAGGTGCCGCTGAGCTTTTCTTGGTTATTTTCAGCGGCATCTCACGCGCTCTCGACCAGCTGATAGGTGTTCCAATCGGAATTCAGGGTGGGCGGGTATCGAACTTCCACGTCGGTGCCCGCCTTCGCATGTCGCCAGGCGCACCGCCGAGCGGCCTGCAGACCCGCTGCGTCATGGTCGGCGAAGATGATCAGCCGCCTTAACCCTTTCAGCACAGGTAAGGAGCTGACGCCGCCTGCTGACATGACTGCCCAGACAGGGACGCCGAAGATTTGAGAGGCGCTGAACGCAGTCTCGATACCTTCGGCGATTCCAAGCAATGAGGAAGCGGGTTGAAGGCGAATCGCCGCGTCCGATGCAATGCCCAGCATCATCTTAGGACTTGAGCCCCGAGGCATGGCCCGCTTGCCCGTGCCGTCCTCTTTCAACGCGGTCCGGTGGATGCCTCTTGGCTCACCGGTTATCACATCGCGCATCAAAGCAATCATCGCCGGAAGCTCATTTCCAGGCCCAAACGGACAGCATGGGTGAAAGCGAAGCGTCTCAGCCGCGGTGATGGAGGGTGAGAGCAAGCAGCCACGGGTGGCGAGATAGGTTTCAACTATCGTTCCATGTGGCGGGAAAGATTGCTCCCATATTTTCAGCGCGGAAAATATCCGCCCACGCCACGGTGCTGCGTTGTCATCGACTCCAGTGTCTCCTTCGACACGGAATGATCCGTCTTTCGAGATTGCCTGAAGTCGTGCCCGCACGTGGTCGCGGCAATCGACAAGATCATCGCCAGCGAGGCTGTGAATGCGTAAGGCGTTAGACTCCTTTCGATCTAGCAATATGCCGAGAGAGCGATCTCTCCTGCTGTGGCCAGGCCCGGGGATATTGATCCATCGGCCGTTCACGTCACCGCCAAGACGTTTCGCGAGTTCAGCAATTCTCATGACCCGGATCTCGGCGTCACACGCTCCGATGTTGACGAACGCACGCGCGCAGACAGCCACACATACAGGTCGGACTCACGATAGAGGACGAGTTTATGCCCCGACTTTGCGTATGGGGGCCCATCCCCGCGCACCCTCATTTTGGCGAGACTGGAGACTGACAAGTGCAAAATATGAGCGGCCTTGTCAGGACGAATAAACACATCTTGGGGCATTTGAGGTCCTTTCTCGGTATCGAGTGTCAGGATGATTCCTCAAACGACCAGTGATTTCGAGACTAACTAATCCGGCGATAAGTTGGCCTAGCTTAGTCAACGACGAAGCCACGGTAGGGGTATAGCCTCATCGCCTCCTTGGGGTCCTTTAGCGCCTTTTGTACCTTCTTATACGATGTGCGAATTGTATCCTCCCCGCCCTCGGCGGATGTCCCCTTTAGGCCCTCAGAGGCTGGTTGATAGGCCTCTTCCAGTGTGACACCCGTGTTCATCAACGCTCGAACGCGCAGGTATCGCAAAAGGTGTTTTTGATGGTCGAAGTATACTGCCGAGTCATTTCCATGCTTTCCTTTTCCTATGGTTTTTCCCTTCTCTATGCGTTCGATGACAAGATCGCGTGCAGCCGCTAAAATCCACCTTGGGACAGTTGCGCCGCCTTCCTCGTCTGCGAGTTCATCACAAAAGGTCAGCGCGTCTTGGAGCGCTCGCATCACCCCCGCGTTGTAAAACTCGCGAAAAGCGGCCAGTCGCTCATGGGGACGAAATATCGGCTGTGATAGAGCCTGAAAGGCTTGAGGAAATTCAGGACTTTTGGTCATTTCCCTGGTCGCTTTCCCCAATCCAACTTGCTGCAATGGTCCGCCCGGCGCGCTGCGATGCGTCACGCTGGGATTCATCTACTAAATGAGCATAAACCTGCGTGGTTCGCAGGTCTCGGTGCCCAAGGAGCTTTCCGATCATCAGCAGGCTATTGCCGTCCTTTGCAAGGATCGTTGCGAACGAATGTCGCAGATCGTGGATCCGTACATCGGGGAAGTCAGCGGCAGCCCGAACTCTCTGCCAACCATCCTGTAATGCGGTGAAATGACCCGAGCCCGACGCTGCGGGAAACACGTACGGATTTCCCGCCACGATGGGCCGGCTGCGAAGTATCGAAAGCGCTTGATCGTTTAAGGGAATTTTCCGTGCTCCAGTCTTGGTATCGGCGAGATCGAGATAGCCGTTCTCGAAGTCCACTTCAGACCACTGAAGCTTCATAATTTCGCTTTTCCTGCAGCCCGTCAGGATGAGCAGCTTGATTACAGGCACGACGTTGGCATTCATTGCCATTGAGGCCGGATGACTGAGCGCTTTCCCAAGCCGACCAAGTTCTTCGATCGTCAAGAACCGCTCGCGCTTTCTGTATTTGGGCGTCGTTACATTCCTTACTGGGTTGTCTGTTCGGAGCTTGGATTTCTGGGCAAAGGTGAAAATACCACCGAGCAGCCCGACGGTGCGAGTGGCCGTCCCCCTACCGCCCCTGACTCTAGCGAGGCCTCGTTTTCCTGTCTTGTGGTCGCCCGCCGTCTTGCCCGCAACGATGGCTTTCACGAATGCCTCGACATCTGCCGACGAAACGGCTCTTACGAGCAGATGGCCGAGAACTGGTTTGATATGGCGTGAAATGCGACCACGATCCGTTTCGACGGTTGATCGTTTCTTGTGCGCACACCCTGTCCCCAGATAGATGTCGCAGAGCGCGGATACGGATATGTCTTTGGCAATAGCGTGACGCTCGGAAGATGGATCGCGACCGTCATTTACGTCGTTGCGCAGCTTCACTGCTCGCTTCAGGGCTTTGTCAGGAGTCCATGCCCCATACGATCCAATAGCGATCCGACGGGTTCGTCCATGATGCCGATACTGGAACAGATACGACTTTTTTCCGGAGGGGAAGATACGAAGGCCAAAGCCTGGAAAGCCATCATCCCAGATGATGTATTCTTTGTTTCTTATCTCCGCCGCATCGACCGTACGTTTGGACAATTTCGCCATAGAATGCTCCAACCAACTCGAGCCCCGCGGAAGCACTACGGAAGCAGCCAAGGGGCACTCAGAGGAAACTATTGGATTGTATCTCGTAAGGTGGTATTGCGTAAATATATGATTTGTCTCTGCAATTATCTCTATCGCTACTATTCGGAAATGCACAGTGCATCTCTCCGAAGGCAGAGGTCACAGGTTCGAATCCTGTCGGGTGCGCCACTTCTGACTTCGTCGAATACCGCAAACACCTGCCGCACCATGCCACTCATCGGATCATCGTCGCAGGCTCTCGGCGGGGGACGATCCTTCGCGCAAGAAGAAGCTCTGGACACAACACCAAAGCGGGCCGGCAGCCCGATCGCTGCCGCGCCGTCGCCTGCCTCCTGTGAGACAACGGACGGCTCCAGACGAAGCAGGCTGCATCGTCAAATGCATTATGAAAATACCTTTGTGGGGTCAGGTTTGAAGCTTGCCACTTATGGCTGAAATAGCCATTATGGCCGATCTGGGAGGGGACCAATCCCGATGAAAACGATGTCGGCCAAGGATGCGAAGAACGCATTCGGGCTCTTGCTTGATACTGCGCGTGCAGAACCGGTGACGGTCGAAAAGCACGGGCGGGCGGTCGTGGTTGTGATGAGCGTGGAAGAGTTTGAGCGCCTCGTGGGGCGCGAAGATAGGGTCCCACCAGCCAAGGAGAAGGGACCCGGTTAGTTATGGGGGAAGCTCTATTGAAATACGATACCCTGGCCAACCTGCTCCAGGCTCGCTTGCTCGTCGGATATCTCGGCGAGAGCGACCAATTTGCGTGGTGGCGAACCAACTTCTATCAGCCTGCGAGCCAGCATTTCTTGGAGCCTATCTTCCCGCGCACAAGCCACCTCGCGCGGTATCACGGCGTCAATGAAGCAGCCCGCCGCATACATGACGAAAGCCTCAGTGCGGGTTCATATCACTTGTTCCGGTTGCCGGAAGAGCTTGAGCAGGATCTGCACGCTCTGACTGATAGCGATGCCGGAAAAACGCTCCATGACAAACTTCCTCAAGACAAAAGAAGCGCATTGGACCTTCTCCATTCGCTCGGCGGCGCAAAGGCTCAGCCAACAGAAGGTCCGACCGCGATAGGAACCAGTGCTGACGTGCGTTCCTCCAAAATCGTTGGACAGATGGCCTCTCTCTACGGCACCGCTTTCGAGCGCGGTATCAGGTGCTATCCTTACTTGGCGAGACAATAGCTGTGGTGGGTGCGCCCTACACGACGCAGCTACAGGCCGGGTTGGGACTCGTGACGGAGACCAAGGCTCTTCTTGACCTGTGGACGCCGGGCATGACGGCCAATCAGCTGCAAGAGGCCGCGCGCAGGTCTGGGCGCTTTCCAACAATCACCGACCGACGTTTGCGCAATATCGTCACTGAGTGCTTTGCCCCGCGCTATTTAGCGGCAGGAGCTGCCCCCGCCGCTCATATGAAGCTTCTGTCAAAATCTCTGCCGACTGCGGAGCTTGTGCAGCTGATGCTGATTTTTACCTGCCGCGCCAACTCCATCTTGGGAGATTTTGTACGGCAGATTTATTGGCCTCGTTATGCCGGTGGCTATCAGGCGATAAGCAACGAAGACGCTCGCGCCTTTGTTGAGCGCGGCATCGATGACGGGCAGACCTCCAAGCGTTGGTCCGCAACAACCGTTCGCAGAGTTTCAGCGTACTTGACGGGCTGCTGCGCCGACTATGGTCTGCTGGAGAAAGGCTTGCGGTCTAGCCGCAAAATTTTGCCATTTCGAGTGACATCTCCAGTCGCGGCATATCTTTCCTATGACCTGCATTTCTCAGGGATCGGCGACAATGCACTCCTAAGCCATGACGATTGGAAACTCTTCGGACTGAGCCGTGAAGATGTGCTCGAAGAACTGAAGCGCCTTTCGCTCAAGGGACACGTAATCATCCAGGCTGCGGGTGACGTTGTCCGCATTGGCTGGAAACATCCAAGCATGGAGGCGCTCTGCGATGTCCTCTCTAAGGGCTAACTTCGATGAGCTTCGCGAAAGAATCAAGCATGGCCGCGAACTCGGTCACGCAAGCTTTGAGCCGATTTTCTATCTCGTTTTTTCTCCCGAGCAGATATTGGACGTCAAACGTCAGACCCCGGCGTGGCTTTCAAAACTTCATCAGGATCATTGGGACGTGCATGTCTTTTCGATCGCCGAACATTTATGGGCATTGCTGAAAGGCGACCCGTTTTGGACGATCTGCGTTACCCAAGACAAATCCGATCCGCTTGATTGGAAGCGATCAAACAAGGCTTTGGCCGATATCATTTCAACGGGAAATGGCCTGCTCGGAAAATTGGAAGAGATGATAGCTGCGCTCGAAGGGCAATCGAATGCGCTCGTTCTCGTCACTGATCTTGAAGCGTTGCATCCTTTCCTTCGCATTGGCGCCATCGAAAGTCAGCTTCAGGGCAAATTTCATGTGCCCACCGTCTTTTTGTACCCTGGCGTCAGGACCGGGAAGACCCGCCTGCGATTCCTGGGCTTCTACCCCGAGGACGGCAATTACCGCTCCGTCCATGTCGGTGGATGAGAAACAATGAAGTTAGTGAGAACGATATGACGATCCGCGCGCTCTTCGACCCCAGCAAAGATATTCAACGGACGATCGAAAAGGTCATCTCCTATGGCGCGTCGCAGGAGAATCGCCTCAAGGCCGAAATCTCCGAGTACGTTGTCACTGAGAGCATTGAGGAGCAGTTCCGCAAGCTTCTTGACCGCATGCAGCTAGCTATGGAGGCCGGCGGCGAGAATGAAGTGGGAGTCTGGGTCTCAGGATTCTACGGGTCGGGCAAAAGCTCATTCACGAAATATCTCGGTCTCGCCTTCGATGACACGCGTACTATCGACGGCACGCCCTTCATCAACTTCCTTCAAAACCGCCTGAACAAGGCGCAAACGAAAGCGCTGCTCACAACCGTTGCGAAACGCTTTCCTGCAGCCGTGGTCATGCTCGACCTCGCGAGCGAGATGCTCGCCGGCGCCACCATGGAGGACGTCACAACGGTCCTCTATTTCAAAGTGCTGAAATGGGCTGGTTATTCCGACAATCTGGTCATTGCTGACTTCGAGCGCCGCGTTGAGAAGGATGGACGCCGGCAGGAACTGGACAAACGAATTTCCGGACAATTCCCAGGAAAAAGCTGGTCGGACGTTCACAACAGCCCGCTGGTTCTTTCGGCTCTCATGCCAAAAATTGCGCATGAGTTTTTGCCTGAGCTTTTCCCAGACGAGCGGTCTTTCAATGCGGAAACGAAGGGATGGTTGAAGTCCCAAGATCAGCAAATTCAGGAGATGATCGACGTCGTTCGCCAGAAAAGCGGCAAAGAGAATATCATCTTCATCGTAGACGAAGTGGGGCAGTATGTTGCCTCCCGTGACAATCTGATCCTGAATCTCGACGGCCTTGCGAAGAACCTCAAACGCTTGGGCGACGGTAAAGTTTGGATTATCTCAACGGCGCAGCAGACGCTGACCGAGGATGACCCGCGTGCCGCGTTAAACTCGGCGCAGCTCTTCAAACTCAAAGACCGTTTTCCGATACAGATCGATCTTGAATCGAGCGACATCAAGGAAATCTGCTACCGCCGACTGCTCGGTAAATCGCCGGCGGGTGAAGCCGAACTGGGAAAGTTATTCGACGCGCACGGCCAAGCGTTACGGCACAACACGAAGCTCCAGGACGCAAAATATTATGACGCGGACTTTAGCCGTGAGAGCTTCATCAACCTCTATCCGTTCCTGCCGGCCCATTTCGACATATTGCTCCACTTGTTGGGTGCGCTCGCAAAGTCGACAGGCGGCATCGGGCTGCGCTCTGCCATCAAAGTGATCCAGGATGTTCTGAAAGGCGAAGGCGGGTCAAAACCCATGGCCGATCAGCCTGTAGGCTGGCTCGCCACGACGGTGACGCTTTTTGACGACCTAGAAAAGGACATTCGCCGCGCATTCCCGTCCGTCTACCAAGCAGTAGGTAAGGTCATCATTCAGTATCCAGACTCTGATGTGCACCAGCAGGTGGCAAAGACGGTGGCCATTTTGCAGATCCTGGGCAACTTGCCGGTTACTGTCCAGAACATCACGAGCTTAATGCATGCGGGTATTACCGCGTCATCGTGTGTCGATGATATCCAAAAAGCCGTGGACGAGATGCTTGCCAACGTGCGTGTCCCGCTCGGCGAGAAAGACGACAATCTCGTCTTCCTAAGCGAGCGGCTGCGCGACATCGAGGAAGAACGCGGCGCCATTGCGCTGCGGTCAGTCGATGTGAAGAACATTTTCACATCCAACCTCCGGGAAGTGTTCGATCCCCTCCCGCGCCACAATCTGCAGGGGACGATGGCAGTCGCTACGGGTCTAAAAATCCAATCCGGAAGTGCAGTTACGAGCGTGGCGGGCGATCAGAACGCGATCCAGACCATCGTCGATCTAGTACCACCAGGTGACGCCGAGACGGCGCGCGTGCGCATGTTGGATGACTCGCGCAGCCGGCAAAACCGAAATGTCATCGGATTGTTGGGACGCACGAACCCTGATATCGACGAACTGACGGGAGAAATTTATCGCTGTCAGCGAATTGCGGAGCTTCATCGCAACGAGCCGGAGCAGGAAACAAGAGATTATTGCGCCGGGCAGATCGAACGGGCCGCCAAGTTGGCGACGCAGCTGCAAAGCAAGATCAAACAGACGTTGCAGGCAGGCTCATTCATTTTCCGCGGCCAGGTTACGGCTGTTTCCGCCCTTGACCCCGATCTGTTGGATGCGGCCAAGAAGCTGCTTAGCACCGTCGCCGGGGAAGTTTTCGACCGATATGCAGAGGCTCCTGTCCGCGTGCCGACCGATAACGCCGAGAAATTTTTGAAGGTGGCAAACCCTGCTGCTCTCGGCAGCAACCTCGATCCCCTCGGCTTAGTGCAGACCGTTGCCGGACGAGCGACGTTCCGTACCGATCACCGCGCCATGACGAGCATCCGCGACTACATCGACCGCCATGGCATCGCGAACGGGAAGCGTCTCCTTGACGATTTCAGCAACGATCCGTTCGGTTGGTCGCCTGACACAACCCGCTACATCTTGGCGGCAATGCTTATGGCAGGGGAAATCAAGCTCACGGTATCGGGCCGCGAAGTCACCACGGCGGGGCCGCAAGCCATCGAGGCGCTGAAGACGAATAACTCGTTCAGGCAGGTCGGCGTCTCGCTGCGTACGGAGCGACCCTCGAACGAAGTCTTGAGTCGGGCGGCGCAACGTCTGACGGATGTGATCGGCGAGTCGGTTATTCCGCTTGAGCAGGAAATCAGCAAAGCGACAGCGAAGCACTTTACGCGGTTTCAACTTGAATATGGAAACCTGGCGGAACGGCTGAGCCGTCTTGGCGGTGCCGGAAGTGATCGGGCCCGCGCGATGAATCAGGACATTGCCGATGTCCTATTCACCGACGCATCAGACGCCCCGCAACGTCTCGGCGCTGAGGATTCCTCGATTTACAACAACCTCAAATGGGCGCTCGACGTAAAGAGAGCTTTGGATAATGGACTTGATGCTGTTTTGCAGGAGTTGCAAGACCATAGGCGAGAAATAAGTTCGCTGCCCGACACGGGCGTTCCTGGTGAACTGCGGCGCGAGTCTGCCGACGCGCTCCAGTTTATCGCGGATCGCATGGCGACAGAGGAATTCTACAGGCACGCCGCTGATTTTGGTTCTCAATTGACCGAGACCAAAGGACGCGTGCGTTTCGCCGTGAGCACCCTTTCCGAACAGCAAAAGCAAAGGCTGAAAGACGGCCTAGAGGATTTGCAGCGTATCCCCGAATGGAGCGAGCTCACGCAGGAAGAGAAGAGCAATACGGCCGGGCGGTTAGACGCTCTGGAGCTGACGGTCACCCATGACCTGGTTGGGCTCCGGAAACTGCTTACCCGCGACTACGATATTAGCAGCACAATTGATGAATTGAGGCGTTCGATCCAGCGGCAGGGACAAGAGCGGTTTCGGCAACGCGCAGAAGCGCAAAAAGGCATGGCCGAAGAAGGCCACCAGAAAGTGTTGGAAGAAGTGCCTTTGCCAATCAAACTGTCCTCGCTTGCGGAACTGGACGCCCTCATCCTGCGTCTTAACGAGTTGCGGAACCAATTCCGCCGCTATCAGGATGTCGAAGTCTCGTTCGTCATCGATCGAGGTAAGTAGGGATGGCCTTCGATCAGACCATACGCAGTCGGCTGCAGCGCTTCGTCAACGACGCTCGCAAGACTCTGGAAGAGGAGTTCACCCGGCAACTTCAGTTGGACTACGGGCTTGATCCGCGGTCGGGCACAATCGGGCCGATAGAAAATCTGCGGCATCTCACTGACGCACAGCGAGAGACCGCGCGCATACTGCGGGACACGCTAGATCATTATTGCGCTGGGCACGACACCACGGCACTACAAGGCCTCGAACGCATCGTTCGGGAGCAGGCATTCACGATCCTCAACCGCTTGGCGGCGCTGCGCATGGCAGAGGCACGCGGGCTGCTCATAGAGTCTGTGGGCAATGGATACCAGGCGAAGGGGTTTCAGCTCTATGCGCGATTGGCCGGTGCCGGTCTTGGCGAGACGGCCGAATCCTATGTCGTCTATCTTCATAGCGTGTTCGACGAACTCGCTCAGGATTTGCCCAGCTTGTTTAGCCGCTTTGCGCCGCAGGGGCGGCTGTTCCCGCGCGAGCCAGCCTTGCTCCAGCTTCTCAATCTTATCAATCAGGGCGAGATCGAGCCGCTCTGGGCCGAGGATGAGACGATCGGCTGGATCTATCAGTACTTCAACTCGAAGGAAGAGCGCAGATCGATGCGCGATGCCAGCCAGGCGCCGCGCAATAGCCGGGAGCTTGCGGTCCGCAACCAGTTCTTCACCCCGCGCTATGTGGTGGAGTTCCTGGTCGACAACACCCTCGGCCGACTCTGGTTCGATTGGACGGGGGGTCAGACCGGGTTGGGCGACCGCTGCCAGTATCTGTTGGCAAAGCAGGATGGAAAGTCCGCCGCGCCCGAACGACTCCGCGATCCGCGCACGATCAAACTGCTCGATCCGGCCTGCGGGTCGATGCATTTCGGCCTCTACGCCTTTGACCTGTTCCTCGAAATTTACCGCGAGGCCTGGGAATGGGAGCAGGTTCATGGCCCCGGCTGCCTGGATACCGAAACGGGGGGCAGTCCCGATCTGAAGTCGCTGTGTCAGACCTATCCGGACAAGGCAGCGTTTCTGCACGACGTGCCGCGGCTGATCATCGAACACAACATCTACGGCGTCGATATCGACCCGCGCGCGGCGCAGATCGCATCTCTGGCGCTTTGGCTTCGAGCGCAGCGGGCTTGGCATGATGCGGGTATGAAGGCTAAGAACCGGCCGCAGGTCGGGCGCGGGCATGTAATGGCGGCTATCGCGCCCCCGGCCGAGGTCGAGTTGCGCAAGCGCTTCATGGAAGAGCTCGATCACTTGGATGCGATGCTGTTCGAGAAGACGCTGTTCCTGCTCAAAGGGCTGCCAGAGCTCGGCATGCTTTTGCAAGTGGAGAAGGAGCTGCCCAGCCTGATCAGGTCGGTCTTTGGTGAGCACGGCGACCTATTCAAAGCCGAGGACAAGGCGCAGTGGCAGCAGGCCGAGGCGCGTCTGCAAGATGCACTGAGCGAGTTCGCTCAGGCGGCGCGGTCGACCTACCAGGGGCGCCTTTTCGCCGACGACGCACTGCAGGGTCTTCGGATCATTGACCTCTGCCGAGAGATTTTCGACGTGGTCGTGATGAATCCCCCCTTTGGAGAACCTTCGCCACATGCCAGGTCGTATCTTCGTCGCGCGTATCCGTTGGGATACATCGATCTTTACACTGCTTTCTTAGATAGGGCTGTTGAACGGGTTGCAGAAGGTGGCCGGGTTGGCGCCATAACTAGTCGCACAGCTCTTACCCTGTCGTCGTTCACTGCCTGGAGGAGAAGAAGCCTGCTTGGCGGCGGCTCACAAATCGAACAATGCGCCGACTTGGGAGTCGGTGTGCTAGATGACGCCATGGTCGAGACGGCTGCATATACGATCATTAAATCTAAATCCCCGCAGCAGATGCACTTCGTTGATTTAGATCGAATAAGCGAAAAGTCCTCGCGGCTTGCAGATGCCGTGAAGGACGGCAATTTTATTTCCTTATTTCCTGGAGATTTTCTGAGCTTGCCGAATGCCACGATGGCTTATTTTCTGGACCGCACACTACGACAGGACTTTCAAGATCTACCCTCAATCGGCTCCTTCGCTTCCGTACTTGGCGGAAATGCTACAAGCGACGATGAGCGGTTCATCCGTTGTTTCTGGGAAGTAGACCCTGAACGAATAGTTCAAGGGACGTCCAGGCGCTGGCGGTGGATAAGTAAAGGCGGCGAATATTCGCTTTTTTACACCTCCATACACTTAGTCGTCGATTGGCGGGACGATGGCAATTATCTGGGTGAATACATGTATGACGCAAGACCAAGGAATGGCTACCTATGGGGGCCGAAGAGTTGGTCATCTGCCCATATGGGAAAGCCAGGAGTTGTTTGGTCACTTCGCTCGCAGAAAGGGGTCTCTTTCCGCGCCCTTCCTGCTGATTGTGCTATGAGCGGTAAGAGTGCCATCGTTACGACAGGGAACGAGGAAACGGACCTAGAGCTTCTGGGTATCCTCAACACCGAAAGGCTCTCACGACTAGCCCGATGCTTCGCGACGTTTGGCTCTTATGAAAAAGGAGCCATATCTGGGTTGCCTGTGGAGTTGAACAACGCCTCGGGCATTGCGGAGCTTGCTAAAGAGGCGTTCGTTGAGACCTCGCACGGCTTTTCAAACTTTGAAACTGACCCATTTTTTTGCCCGCCAAGAATCGATGCGTCTTCCGACATCGCCACGGTGGTGCGGAAAATACAAGATAGTCTTACGGGTGCCGAAACAAAGGTTGGAGGCCATCTTGGAAAGATCAATGGTTTATACCGCGATCAGGATCCAAATTTTCCCTCAGAGAGGGTTAGTTTTCTGGGGGAGAAGGCAAGCCAGTTCTTGGTGGATGACCTTCTAAGCCAATTAGTCGGTTTCGTTTTTGGGCGTTGGGACCTCAGGTTCGCTACAGGTGAACGACCGCGCCCAGCGCCACCCGTACCTTTTGCGCCCCTGCCGACGCCTTGCCCTGGTTCGCTTTGCCGTCAAAATGAAGGCGAAGCGCTTCAAGCTGGAGCGCACCACTCATATCCGATCGAGATTCCAAAGAGTGGAATACTTGTAGATGACCCAGGTCACTCCTGGGACGTTGAGCAAAATATCAGTAAAGTAATGAAATTGATATGGCCAGATCGTTTTGATTCCATCGAGCGCGAGATATGCCAGCTGCTTAGGATGCAGAGCGTGCGGGATTATATTAGAAGCCAAGCTGGATTCTTTCAATATCATTTTTCTCGGTATTCTAAAAGCCGTCGGCAGGCGCCAATTTACTGGCCGCTCTCGACTGTGTCGTGTAGTTATACGCTCTGGGTCTACTACCCCGCCTTGACCAACCAGACGCTCTATACGGCGGTCAACGAATTCGTAGAGCCGAAGCTGAAGCAGGTGGAACAAGAGGTCAGCGGGCTGCGCACCAAATTCAGCAGCAGAAGCCGCGAGGAGGATAAGAGGTTTGAAGCTCTTCAGACTCTTGAAGGTGAACTGATAGAGCTGCGCGACACTCTGTTGCAGATCGCTCCGATCTATCGCCCAAGCCACGACGATGGCGTTCAGATTACCGCTGCGCCGCTCTGGCCGCTGTTTCGTCACAAGCCCTGGCAAAAGGTGTTGAAGGACATCTGGGCGAAGCTTGAAAAGGGCGACTACGACTGGGCTCATTTGGCTATGGGTTACTGGCCTGATCGCGTGCGGCAGAAGTGCAAGACGGACAAGTCGCTCGCCATCGCGCATGGACTTGACGAGCTGTATGTCGAGCCAAGCGAGCGGAACATCGGCAAGAAAAAAGAGGCAGCTGCATGATGGAAAATTGCCAACTTGATCTTGCAATACCCGGAATCTCTAAGCATTATTTGGTGCTTAGATGTGAAAACCGGTCTGCTATTATTCATATAAAATTTGTTATGTACTGAATATGGGCATTGCGAACTTCATAAAAGAACAAGTTTTGCTGCCACGCCTTCGGCAGGCAGGCTGCATGGTAGTGTATGACCATGACCAGCGCTATCGCGACCAATGCTTGAGCTTAGCGGATGAGCGATTGCACGTCGTTAATGCTTCTGAGAGTGGGATCGAGTCGCGTGAGGCGGCTCTGCAGGCGCTTCGGCAAGTGGGGCAGCCCGATGCCGCACTTCAAGGCGTATTGATTTATGTGCCCGCCAAGAAGCCTGAGACGGACGAGCAGATGCAGGTCGATCCTTTTTCAATCTATGGAAAGTGCGGGGCTGTCTTCCCGCAGGATGACGGCGATGAGTATCTGAGCCTTTGCCTGAGGGCGCGGCCCGATCACGCCACCGAAATCCGTAAGGCCTTTGCTTCTTCCCTTGCAGGACCGGCCTTTGCGGTGATCGACGCCATTGGCGGCGGAGCAAGTTGGCCGCACTTGCGGGCGGCGCTTGGCGTCGATTCCGGTCGAGAAATTCTTGTAGCGCTTCTGGCTCCCAGTGACCGGCAGGCTGCGGCTCTCAAAACAGAGGAGGGCTGGTCGGATGAAGCGCGCGAGTTCCTGCGCGCGACATTGTCCATGACCGTTAAGACCCGCGGTAAAACCTGGAGCGCCGTCGCAGACGAGCTTTGGCGGTTCGTTCTCTTTAGCGAGTTCGTATTTGATTTGCCCGTTGCGCTGCCGGATTCAGTCAAGGGTGTGCCTCATGCGCCTGTGGAGGCTCAACCCGTAATCGATGACGTATGCGAGCGCCTGCGCCACGACCCGCGATGGCGTTCCATCTATATCGAGCGCGCCGAGGCCATCGAGGCCGAGCTCGACCTTCCCAAACTTTGTGCCGCGATCGAGGACTTGGGAGAACGCGATACCTTTCCGTTTGAAGAGCGCACCTATCTGAAGATCGCGATCAAAGGCATCACCTCTGGAAATACCGATGCCACACGACGGGTGCTTGCGCGTCACAAGAACTCGGTGTGGCTCGGCAAGGGAGAAAGCCAAGCGCAATGGGAGCTTGTTCGTTCGGGCCTCAATCTGATCGAGGCGTGCGACGATTATGAGCGGCAGCTTCCCGAGCACTCCCGAAGCCAATCGGAGCTCATTGATTTCTACGTGGCAACACTGCGCGAAGTGGACCGCTTGCAACGCGAGTTTGAGCAAGCCGTCGGAGAGTTCATCGACCCCCACGGCATGATGCATGAGGTCACTCAGCAGGCGCGCTTGCGCTACCGCCGCATGGCCGAGAAAATCCAAACGATATTCGTAAAGCACTTGGAAACAGCCGGATGGCCTCCGGCCGGTCGATTGGCGAATGCGGATGCTTTCGATCGTGTTGTGGGTGATAGGCTCAAAGATACGGGCCGCCGCGTGGCATACATCCTGGTTGACGCGCTGCGCTACGAACTGGGTGTCGCCCTTGAAAAGATGCTGGCTGAAGATGGGCCGGTTGAACTGCAGGCTGCCTATGCGCAGCTGCCAACCATCACACCAGTCGGCATGGCAAGTCTGCTGCCAGGCGCAAGAGGGCAGTTGACGCTAGCGATCGAGAACGACTCCCTCGTTCCCAAGCTCGGCGGCGTACCGGTCACGAATGTTGGCCACCGGATGGATGTGCTTCGCAAGCGCTTGGGTGATCGCTTTGACGAAATGCTCCTTAGCGATTTCGTTCGCGGCAAACCTAAAATCCCTCCAACCGTCGATCTGTTGGTGCTGCGCTCCACGGAGATCGACAGCCAGCTGGAAAATAACCCGGAAACCACGCTCGGGCTTATTCCGGCAACGCTCAAACTCGTGCGGGTCGCATTGCACAAGTTGAGAGGGCTGGGCTTCAAGGAAGCGGTGATCGTGACCGATCACGGATTCTTCCTAAATGCGCAAGCGGATGCCGGTGACGTGTGCGTTAAGCCCCAAGGAAAGTGGTCAGTCAACGCGCACGACCGAATGCTGCTTGGCACGGGCAATAGTGACGGACACAGTCTTGTTCTTGGCGCAGATAAGCTGGGAATTCGCACCGATGCGGCCCAAATTGCATTGCCGCGCAGTATGGCGCCATACCGTGCAGGACACCTCTATTTTCATGGAGGAGCCTCGCTCGCAGAAGCGATCGTGCCGGTTATCGTTGCTCGACTGGATGTCGCCGGACAGCCTGCTCACGCGAAGGCGACGGTAGAGATCAGCTATCGAAACGGAGCGACACGCATAACGACGCGCGTTCCGGTAGTCGAAGTCTCGCTCATTTGCGATGACATGTTCTCTCAAGGTGTGAGCGTAGAGATTTTGTTGGAGGCGCAAAACTCCAAGGGGCAGGTTGTCGGCGAGCCTCGGCCAAGCGCAGAGGTCAATCCAGCTACCCGGACCATCACCCTGCTGCCTGGACAGCGCAAGCAAATTGCCATGGGCATGGACCGTGAATTTGAGGGCAAGTTTACGGTCAAGGCACTGAACCCGACCACGCTAGCGAGCTACAGCACCCTGACCTTAGAAACGGACTACGCAGTATGAGTGAATTGGATCACCTGGACACGAAGCTGATTGCGGCCTTCGATGGAAGGGTTGTTCGCAAGGATCTCCTGCATCGTATCAAGAAGGGCACCAATGTTCCCACCTTCGTGCTTGAGTTTTTGTTGGCCCGCTTTTGCGCGAGTGACAATCAAGCTGAGATCGATGCCGGCATGGAAGCGGTACTGGCTACCCTGCAAGACAACTATGTTCGGCCAGACGAGGCAAACGCCGCACAGTCAAAAGTGGCGACCAAAGGCAGCCATCGCTTCATCGACAAGGTCCATGTTCGCTATGTTGAAAAGGAAAAGCGGCACTGGGCAGCGCTCGAAAATTTCAATTCACAGCGTATCGCCATCGGCGAGAAATTCTACCGTGACAATGACCGCCTCCTTGAAGGCGGCATCTGGGCGGAGGTCACTCTCACCCACAATGATATCGAAGAAGACAACTACGCCTTCTATATCGAGGAGTTGCGTCCCATCCAATTGTCGCGCTTTGATTTCAGCCGCTATACCGCTGGTCGCGGAGAATTTACACGGGACGAGTGGCTAGATGCGATCATGCGCTCGGTCGGTTTAGAACCGTCGAAACTTTCTCACCGCACCAAGCTGCACTACGTGGCGCGTTTAGCGCCCCTCGTTGAGCCGAACTACAACTATATCGAACTCGGACCACGCGGCACCGGCAAGTCCTACTTCTTCAGTGAATTTTCGCCGTATGCGACGCTGATCTCTGGAGGCCAAGCCACCAAGGCGACCCTTTTCTACAATAACGCTCGCCGCAAGGTTGGGCTGGTCGGATATTGGGACACGGTGGCATTTGACGAGGTTGGTGGCATTAAAGTCCGTGATCCTGACACGATCCAGATCATGAAGGACTTCATGGCCAACGGTCGCTTTTCTCGGGGAGCCGAGGTTATCGCCGACGCAAGTTTGAGCTTTGTTGGCAATATCGACTTGTCCGTGCAGCAGGTTGTCAACTCAACGGATTACGACCTATTCCAGCCTCTTCCGCCCGAACTCGACCTAGCGGTTATGGACCGGTTTGCCGCGTACATTCCCGGTTGGGAGATGCCGAAAAACAGCAGTGCGTTTCTGACGAACCGCTATGGGTTCATCACAGATTTTCTTGCCGAAGCATTTCACTACCAATTTAAGCACACCAACAGATACGAGGAGGTGAGCCGTCGTGTGCGCCTCGGAAAGGCCGTCGAGGGACGAGACGAAAAGGGCATTAAAAAAACAGTCTGCGCGTTTTTAAAGGTGCTGCATCCTAACGGTCCGCCCAGCGACCAGGAGTTTGATGAGTACGTCACCTATGCGATCGAGTGTCGCCGACGAGTGAAGGAGCAAATGAACAAGCGCAAACCGGACGACGAGTTCGCGCGCATCGACCTGTCATTCATCAATTTCACTGGCGATGATGTTGTTGTGTTCTGCCCTGAGTCCAAGGACGCGATAGCCACTCAACAGCCCGCCAGGCGTCGCCTTCGCCGAAATGAAGGCGAAGTCGCGCCGAGCGAAAGCGGGGAGCCTCAAGTGCAGCCCGTTTCGGAAGCGGATCCGTCGCCTGTTGACGAACCGGTCGCGAGTTCGCCAACGCCCATTGCAGCCGAGCCTGCCGCTCTCAAGGAGCAGCATTTTACGATTTTGTACGGGGATACTGGACATAGTTACGAGTCGATCATGGGCGACTATCTACGCGGCGCCAAGGCGGTCGTCATCGAAGACCCGTATATTCGAATGCCCCATCAGATTCACAACTTCGTTCGTTTTTGTGAAACGGTTCTAAGATTCAGTGTTGCCAAGCGCATCACGCTCATCACAGGTTACGATGACAAGACCCAATTTGCTGACATCTCGGAGAAGCTGGAGGAACTCAAACAAAGTCTCCTTGAGGTGGACGTTGTCTTGGACATAGTCCTCAACTCGAAAATGCATGACCGTGAAATTCGTATCGACAACGGATGGACCATTAAAATCGGCCGTGGTCTCGATTTCTATCAAAAGCCGGCGGGCTGGTTCGAGGTAGGTTCTCACGACCTGAGTCTCCGCAAGTGTCTTGAGACAAAAGTCGACATTTTCCGTGCGTAGGATGCACTCGTTCCCAGATTCTATCGCTGCCGGGATTGCCAAGGTACGTCGTGCCGCTTTACCTGTTCCTGTAGGGACGCTAGAAAATATTAATTTTCAATAGGTTGGCACAGAAACCATTGGGCATATATTTCCATAATTCTGTACGCTTGCACTGGAAGATAAGTGCTGAGCTATGCCATCGGTTCAACCTTTCATTGACACGAGCCCTCCCATTGTGATGCAATGTCCTTAGTCCTAGGACAGAGGACGGGCGCATGATTGGGATGAAAAGTCAGGATATCGTCGTTCTTCTGAAGCTCGTGAGCCTTCAGGAGCAAGAAGGACAGGTACGGCCCGGACAGCCTCAATTGGGCTTTCAGGGTGAGGCCTCATACTCGGTTCGCAGCTTGGAATCGTATCTGGGGATCAGCAAGACGGAGATCAACGCGTCGATCAAGCGAAGCCTCTCATCTGGACTTGCCATCAAAGATCGAGAAACGGGTCGGGCAAATCCCAATCGTCGCAATCTCCATAATTTCATCGTCCACGGCCTGAAATTTGCCTTTCCCGCAAAGCCCGGTGCAATGACACGCGGCGTTCCGACGGCTTTCGCCGCGCCTTTGCTGAAGAGCCTGCTGGTTAGCGGGGGCGAGTACATCTATGTGTGGCCGTATGCCGAAGGGCATGACATGGGGCAATCGGTTCAACCTCTGTTCAAGAGCGTGCCCGAAGCCGTTCAGAAAGATGAGCGGCTGTATGAATATCTTGCCCTCGTGGATGCGATCCGCCTCGGAAACCAGAGAGAGGCGGGCCTTGCCGGAGAACGCCTCTCCGAAAGGCTTCTGAAGAAATGACGACCGTCAGAGGCCAGTTGCTGCAGATGTTACAGACCGTTGCCACGGCGCTGGGAGGCGAACTTCGTGACCGCCTGGTATTTGTGGGGGGATGCACGACCGCTCTTTTCATTACAGATGAAATCACGCTGGAGGATGTTAGAGCGACGGACGATGTCGACCTCATTGTCGACCTGGCTGGATATCCAGCATGGGCGCAACTGCAGGAACAGCTGAGACAAAAGGGATTTGCGGAGTCACAGGATGAGACTGTCATCTGCCGGATGCGGCTTGGCGATCTCAAAGTCGATTTTATGCCTGACGATGAGGATATTCTCGGCTTCAGCAACCGCTGGTATGCAAGAGGGATCGAAACTTCTGTTGAACATGCCCTGACGGACGAGCTGAATATCAGGCGCCTGGCGCCGGAATTATTTGTTGCGACAAAGCTTGAAGCCTACCTTGGCCGCGGCCAAGGCGATCTCTTCACGAGCCGTGATATGGAGGACATTCTCCTCATCATTGATGGCCGACCGGAAATCGTCGACGAAATCCTCGGCGCCGACGCCGAAATCTGTGAATTCATCTCAGGGCAGTTCACGGCGCTGCTTGAAGATGCCGATTTCGAGTATTTCCTCGAAGGCAATGTCCGCGGACCGGCAGGCCGCTCGGACATTGTTCGGGACCGCTTTGTCGCCATAAGCCGCGGCGGTGGCTGATATGGCGGTGGCCGTCAGATGGATCAGCCAAACCGGTACGAAGACCAAAGACAACCGGGACTGTGCCGGGGTCGGCATTCGCAAGGACGGGGTGCTTTGTGTCGTTCTGGATGGTTCTACCAGCGGACCTCACAGCGGAGACCTTGCACGCCAGATCAGCCGTGCGGTGGTAGACTGGTATGTCAGCTCCGAGGGCGAGATAACGAGCGAAGTGATCACTGGGCGCATCCGGGAAATACACGGCGCCCTGTCCAAAGAACATCCACGCGATTCAGCTAGCTATATGATCGCGCATTTTCGAAGCCCGCGCGAGGTTCTGGTGCTGCACGCTGGTGACTGCCTCTTGGGACGATATGACGATAAGACCGGAATAGACTGGGTGAGCCAGCCGCATACGCTCGCCAATGTCGCCGGCAATATATCGATACCGGACATCGTGGATGTTCCGGCCCGCCAGCGATTGACGCGCAGTTTCCGCGCGAGGGAGTTCATGCCACCCGACGCGATAGAGGTGAAGGTTAGTAGGGAGTTGGTGATAGCCACAGACGGCTTCTGGGCGGAGCTCAGTTCCGGCGATCAAGCCCTGTTCCTCAATGGCGGCGATGTCCCGATGGGGGCTAACGGAGATGACAGAAGCATCCTCCGCCTCCTACCCCTTGAAAGTGCCGGAGAAGGTCATGTGCAATTCTTGAGAGAGACTGACAATCTCTACGCAAGATCGATCTCGTGAACCTCGGGGGCGTGGCGCAGATTCGATCGACGATTACGCTAGCTAGATATGCGCACCTGACGGGCCGGGCTCTAGGCGATGCCCCGAGCCGCCCAGCGTCTCGGGGCGGCGGGTGACGGTCCCTTGCGCAAGAAGAGGCTCTGGAACACACCACCAAAGCAGGCTTCTCGTCTGTATCGCCGTCGCCCTCGTCGGGTGAGGCGACGGACGACTCCAGACGAAGCAGGCAGAACGCTTACGCGAAAGCACAAATGGCATGGCCATCAAAACGATCAACGAGATTACACGCGAGTACCTTGACGATGCGGCGAAGGCCGCGCTCGCCAAATTCCGGGACGCGGTAAGGCCAATCTATGGCGTGACCGACAAGGGCGCTCCCGATCACATCGGTACAGCATTGCTTCTTGAGCTACCGGAAGGCCACTTTTTGCTGACCGCTGCCCATGTCGTCGACCACAACCAGGGCACGTCCCTCTACCTGGGGGCAGATAAGTTCGCGCTCTTGCAGTTCGAGGCACTTGTAACCACCTCGCCCGATGGCAATCGCGGGAGCGACCACGCGGACTTTGCGATTGCTCGTCTCGATGCCGATCTGTTGGCAAAGCTGTCGGCCGCAAAATTCGTAACGGAAGCGGACATCAGCCGGTCGGGCGTTTCCACCGAAGGCCGAACCTACACCTGCCTTGGTTATCCCAATTCGAAAAACAGAGTGAAGCCGCACAAGGGGCCCAAGGTAACCCCCATGCTGCTACCCTACACAAGCACGGGAAAGCCTGCCGCCCAACTGCCTAAAATCGCTAAGGACGAGTTTCATATCTTAGTGGATTACAATGCCAAGTACGTCAGGGACGAGCACGGCAAGAAGGTGAGCGCAACTGATATGCACGGCTGCAGTGGAGGCGCGATCGTTGACCTTGGCAAAATATCACCTGATGCCCTCAGCGCGCCCTTTGGGCCCAAACTTGCCGCGTTGTTTATCGAGGGTCATGCCAAGGAAAAGGTTATCCTGGGAACGCGGGTAAGCGCGATTCTTGCCGCCGTTCGGCTCCATCTGCAAAACGCGACCGGTGGAGAGGCTAGGGCTCCAGCGTAGAAATATGTTTTAGAATTGTCTTGCACAAACAATAACATAGGAGTGCGCAGTTTCATCTCGTCCGGCGCGCCGAAACTTGCGGGGTCCATTCCGGACACATCAGCCATCTCTCGGGGCGGCACGATCTGCGATCCTCCTATTTCCATAAAGCCGGCCGCCGAATCCACTCTTGCCCGCCCATCAAGCTCACCCTCGATCTCAGCGCTAGTATGGAACCCAATCGGCTGCGAATGACTTGTTCGTAGTTGGACCTGAAGGAGAGACCCATTGTCCGCACCTGACGAAATGGATGTCGTCCTCGAAAAGCTGCCCTTGAGGATCGGCGCCTACGTTCCCGACGACTTGCTGGAGGACTGGTTCGCGCCGGGAACGGGCATGAACCCGGTCAGCCCGGCAGCACTGGCGGCCGCCAAGGCTTACGGATGGCGCTTTGAATGCGAGTTCAAGCACTATCCGGAACGGATGGAGGGCGTGTTCTGGAAGTGGGTGCCAGCGATCTGATCCGCGCAATTTGCATCGGCCTCTTGGCGCTTCGGTGATCGAGGTTGCCGCGAAACGCGATCGCTGTCTTGACCGCCTCAGCCGCCTATCGGCGTCGTCACCTTTCCGGTTCCGCCGCATTCGGGGCAGGTGCGGCCGTCGATCATGCCTGTCCCGGCGCAGCGGCGACAAATAATCACGCCGGCGCCTGGAATGCCTGGCGCGTCGGGATTGGCTTCGCCAAATTGCCAGGGTTTGCCTTGCATCTGCTTTCCTAGCCGGGCGGCGGTCTCGTCGACTGCAAGCGGCGGGCTGCTGTCATCGGGTTCGCCGGATATGGTTTCGTTGCGTGGCCGGTCGTTCGTGCCTGTGGTTATCTTCTGAGCCATTGCAGTACTCTTTTGCGGTGGCGCAGCTCTCAGCTTTTGCGCTTCGAACGCCTCAGCCTCACAGAGGTTCCGGTTGGCAACGTCCGCCGGCGGGCGGACGGAAGCGGCAAACGGCCGGCGAGCTCATCGCTCAAGCATCGGGGATCGCTTCAATGGCGCCGCCGCAGCCTTTGCGTCAGCCCAGCCGCTCCGAGCGCAGTTTCACATCGTCGCTCAGCTGCCGCACGATCTCGACGGTCTTGCGGATATCCGCTTCGCCGAGTGCGACGCCCATGGTCGAGGCGATCGCTATCAACTGGGCGTTCAGCTCGTCGTAGCGCGCGGCGCCTTTGCGCGTCAGCTGCACAAGCTTCGAGCGCCGGTGTTTTGGATTGTCGATGAATTCGACGAGCCCCTCAGCCGCGAGCTCATCCGCCAGCCGCTGCATGCGCTGACGGCTGGTGGGCCGCATCTGGGCGACCTGCGGCACGGTGAGCGGACCAAGCAGCGCGAGGCTTCGCATGAAGCCGAACGCACCGCCGCCCCAACTGGTGATGAGGCCGGTCTTCTGGCCGAGAGCCCGTATCCTGAAGAAGCACTGGGCCACTTCGAGCATCAGCTCGGTGATCGCCTCGGCCTTGCCGTCAGCGACGGGGTCCGCCCCGGTCCTCTGGTCGTGTCTTGCCGACGCCATCGCTTCCTTCCTTTTGTCTTGCGAATTTCTGCGATTGACACCCTTGTTGTCAACTTCTAGAGTGACACCTTAGTTGTCATTATAGGTAGCTGTGAGCTTCGTAGCCCTCCAGCATTTGCGGGAGCAGACATGGCAATGGACCCGGCTGGGCAAACCGACAGCGGAACCGCAGGTGTCATCGCGAGACCGCCGCTGCTCTTTCTTGCTGCTCTGCTGATCGGCTTCGTCCTTGATCGCCTGCTGCGCTTGCCGTTCCCGATTCCCAGGAATGACCTGGTCACCTGGATCATCGGCGGCTCGCTGATCGTGATCGGTTTTGTGCTTTTCGCCGCGGGCATTCGCAACTTCACCCGCGCGACGACGCCGGTGCCGACGAATGAGCCGACGCGCGTGCTGGTGACGACCGGCATCCACGGATGGACGCGCAATCCGATCTACCTCGGCATGTTCCTCATCTATGGCGGCATCGGCGTGGCCGCGCAGAATATCTGGATCCTTGTCCTCACGCTGCCGCTGGCGATCCTGATCCGCTACGGCGTCGTCGCCCGCGAGGAGGCCTACCTCGAGCGGCGTTTCGGCGATGCCTATCGCGACTACAGGCAAACCGTGCGGCGGTGGCTCTGAGCGTCGCAGGAAAGCCGTGGTGTTGCGAGCCTCAGGAAACAGCAACGAGATGACCGCTGCCAAGATCCTTCAGGGCCAGTTTCGGCGGGTCCTCGCCGATTTTTCGAGTCGGGCTCGGGATCTCCTGATCGAGACGCGCGAAACGCGGCCGGCGCTTTGCCGGATCGGGCACCGGCACGGCCTCGATCAAGCGCTTCGTGTAGGGATGGCGCGGGTTCGAAAAGACTTGGTCGCGGGTGCCCATTTCGACGATCTGGCCGAGATACATGACGGCGACACGATCGGAAATGTTCTCGACCACCGCCATGTCGTGCGAGATGAACAGATAGGCGATGCCGAATTCGCGCTGCAGTTCCTTCAGCAGGTCGAGCACGCGGGCCTGCACCGACACGTCGAGCGCCGAAACGCTTTCGTCGGCGATGATGAGCTTGGGCCTGAGCGCCAGAGCGCGGGCGATGCAGATACGCTGGCGCTGGCCGCCCGAGAATTCGTGCGGATAAAGCTCCATCTGGTCGGCCGACAGGCCGACGCGTTCGAACAGCGTCGCCACAAGCTGGCTGCGCTCTTCCTTCGAGGCGATGCCATGGATCAACAGCGGCTCGGCAACGAGGTCGCCGACGCGCATGCGCGGGTCGAGCGAGGCATAGGGATCCTGGAAAATCATCTGCACGTCGCGGCGAACCGCCTTGCGCTGGTCACGGCCAAGGCCCGCCAGATTGCGCCCGCCGATCACGATATCGCCGTGGTAGGGCACAAGCCCGGCCAGCGCCTTGGCGGTGGTCGACTTGCCGCAGCCGGATTCGCCGACCAGCGCCAGCGTCTCGTGCGGCGCGATCGAAAAGCTGATGCCTTCGACGGCGTGGACACGGCGGTTCACTTGGCCGAAGAAGCCACCGCGCAGGTCGAAATGGACATGCAGATCGTTGACCACCGCCACGCTTGCGGGCATTTCCGCTTCGACGGATTTTTGTTCGGCGGATTTTTGGCGGCCGACGCCGGTACCAATGCGCGGCACGGCAGCGAGCAGCTCGCGCGTGTAGTCGGCTTGCGGGCGGGCAAAGATATCGGCGGCTGTTCCCTGCTCGACCATGCGGCCGTGCCGCATGATAACGACGCGATCGGCCATTTCGGCAACCACGCCCATGTCGTGGGTGATGAGGATGACGCTGGTGCCGTGTTCGCGCTGCAGATCGCGCAGCAGTTCCAGCACCTCGCCTTGCACGGTGACATCGAGTGCCGTCGTCGGCTCGTCGGCGATCAGCACATCCGGCTTCAGTGCCAGCGCCATGGCGATCATCACGCGCTGGCGCATGCCGCCGGACAGTTCGTGCGGAAACTGTTTTAGCCGGCTTTCGGCTTCCGGGATGCGGACAGCCTTCAGCGCCTCGATGGCGCGCCGGCGCGCCTCGGCGCGGGACAGGCCGGTATGGGCCTCGATGGACTCGACCAGCTGCCGGCCGATCGACAGCACCGGATTGAGCGAGGTCATCGGCTCCTGGAAGATCATCGCGATGCGGTCGCCGCGAATGCGGCGCATCCGACGCTCATCGAGCCCCGCCAGATCGATGTCGCTCCGATCGATATCGCGAAGCCGGATCGTGCCGGATTCTATCCGGGCGGCGGGCTGCGGCAGCAACTGCATGACCGCCAGCGCGGTCATCGATTTGCCGGAACCAGATTCACCAGCAATGCAAAGCGTCTCGCCGCGCGCAAGCGTGAGCGATAGGTCTGATACAACAGGCCGCTCGCCATCTTCGCCACGCACGCTGACGGAGAGGCCGGAGATTTCCAGCACCGAACCAGCCGTAGTCGAAACGGTCGGGGCAAAAACCCCGATCCGCTTATTGCCTGCGCCTTTGCTCATTCGAAGACGCATCGCGGGAAGTAGAACGACACCACCCAGTTCGGCATATCGACGATCTCGCTGATCCGGAGATCGCCGCAGACCGAAACCAGCATGTAGGCCTCGACCGGGTCCATTCCGTAGCGGCCGGCAAGCAGGTCGATCATCTGGGAGACCGCTTCCCTGGCGCCCGTCATCAGGTCCGGTCCGATGCCGGTCGTCACCTCATAGCCCTTGGCGTCGAGATGGCGCGTCACCGGGCCAGGCGTGGTGAAGCGCGGTGTCTTCAGCCGCGCATCCTTAACCAGGTCGAGCTTGAGCACGACATCCATCGGGCTTTCGATCGCCGTGCCGCATACTTCGCCGTCGCCCTGCGCGGCATGCGTGTCGCCAACCGAAAACAGCGCACCGGCCACCTCCACCGGCAGATAGAGCGTGGTGCCGGCCGCGAGATCGCGAATGTCGAGATTGCCGCCGACGCGCCTTGGCGGCACCACCGAGTGAAGGCCCATTTCAGCCAGCGCGTTGCCGATGGTGCCGGCAAAGGGTTTCAGCGGCACGCGGGCTTGCCTGCCGAACAGCGCCGGCTCGAGCGAGACGGCGTCGTATGTCCAGATGTTCAGCGCCGGTTCCGGGAAGTCGTCGGCGAGCAGGCCGAACCCCGGAATGTTCCCCGTCCAGCCGAAGCCGGACGGCTTGAACATCTCGATCGTCACCTTCAGCGCATCGCCCGGCTCAGCACCGTCGACGAAGATCGGCCCGGTCACCGGGTTGATCCTCTCAAAGTCGAGCTTGGCGACATCGGCAACGGTGCTGTCGGCCTGAAGCTGGCCACCCGACGAATCAAGGCACTGGAACTCGATCGTCGAACCGGGCGCCACCCGCTCAGCCGGGACAAAGGAATTGTCCCAGCCGAAATGATGATGGCGCCCGTGGATGGTGTAGTCGCAGTTATTGCACATCGGTCACATACACATTGTCATAGTTGATCGGGATATGGACGGGGTCGACATAGAGATTGTCGGCGCCGCCCATCCGGGGGGATTTCATGGTGAAGCGCTGCTCGTTGAAGACCGGCGCCCAGGGCGCGTCTTCCATGATCTTGCCGTAGATCGCGCTCCACATCTTGGCACGTTCGCCTGATTTGGCCGGGTCGACGACCGAGTCGGCCTCCGCCGCCTTGGCGTCGAGATCCTTGTTGCAGTACCACGACCAGTTCCAGCCGCCCGGAACCGCGCCGGCGCAGCCGAGGATCGGCCCGTAGAAGTTCGACGGATCGGGGGAAATCGGCGATCCAGGCCATGCCGCCGGACCAGATCATCGGCGCGCCGGCCTTGTCGCCGCCGGCTGCGATGACGTTGGCCTGCGCGAGCGACTGGATGCTGGCCTTGATGCCGACGGCCGCCAGATCCTGCTGGATCGCCTGGGCGATGCGCGGGTTGGGATCGGTGTTCATGGCGAACAGCTGCGTGTCGAAACCATCGGGATGACCGGCCTCGGCAAGCAAAGCCTTGGCCTTGGCCACGTCATAGGGATAGCCCTTGAATTCCTTGTCGTAGCCGGGCATCGATGGCGGCAGCGGCTGGTTGGCCGGCACCGCACGGTTGTTGATCAGCTGAACGATACGGTCCTTGTTGATCGCCATGTTGACCGCTTGCCGCACCTTCACATTGTCGAAGGGCGCCATGGTGGTGTTCATGGTGATGTAGCCGGTGTGCAACTGGCCGCCCTCGACGACGCGGGCCTTCTGCTCGGGATCGGCCATCACCTCCTGGAACTTGGCCGGCGGAATGCCGTCGCCGGGAATGTCGATCTCGCCCTTCTGCAGCCGCAGCAGCGCCACGATCGGCTCCTGCCCGATCTCGAAGGTGATCTTGTCGAGATGCGGCAGGCCCTTGTGCCAGTAATCCGGGTTGCGCTCGAAGACGACGCGCTGGCCGAGCGTCCATTCGGCGAACTTGAAAGCCCCTGTGCCGACCGGATGCTTGCCGAAGTCCGCGCCGTATTTCTCGACCTCCTCCTTCGGCACGACATGCGAGAAGTTGATGGCCATGACGTGCAGGAAGGTGGCATCGGGCCGGGTCAGTTCGAACTTGATCGTGTAGGGGTCGACGACGGTGACGCCCGCCAGGCTTTCCGCCTTGCCGGCAGCGACATCCTCATGGCCCTTGATCGACCCGAAGAAGCCGGCGCCCGGGCTCTGCGTCTTCGGATTGGTGACGCGATCAAGCGAATATTTCACGTCGTCAGCAGTCATCTCGCGGCCATTGTGGAACTTCACCCCTTGGCGCAGCTTGAAGGTGAAGGTCTTGCCGTCGGGCGCGATCTCGTAGCTCTCGGCGAGGTCGGGCCGCAGGTTGGTGGTGCCCGGCTCGTAGTCCATCAGCCCGTCGAACAGGCTCTTGATCATCGACCAGTTCTGCCAGTCATAGCCGATGGCCGGATCGAGCGTGGCGACGTCGTCCTTGTAGGTGATGGTGATCGCGCCGCCCGGCTTGGCGTTCGGATCGACGGCGTCTTCGGCGCGGGCGCTTGCCATGCCGAGCATCAGCGCGAGCGCCGATACCGCAACGGTGGAGGTCAAGAATTTCTTCATCTCATGTTCCCTTTCTCTGGTTGTTACCGGTCTTTTTTTGGTTTCATCTGAGCTTGATCCGCGGATCGATAAATGGAGCGACGGTGTCGGCCAGGAGATTGCCGAGCACGATGGCGAAGGCCGAAACCAGGGTGACGCCCATGATGATCGGAATGTCGACGCGCTGGATGGCCTGCCAGGCAAGCTGGCCGATGCCGGGCCAGCCGAACACGCTTTCGACCACCACGATGCCGCCCATGAAGATGCCGATGTCGATGCCGATCATGGCGATGACCGGCAGGATGGCGTTGGGAAGTGCGTGGCGGAAGATGATGGCGCCGCGCGCAAGGCCCTTGGCGCGCGCGGTCCGCATATAGTCCTGCCGCAGCACGTCGATCATCGACGAGCGCATCATGCGGGCGTACCAGCCGGCGCCGAGTATGCCCATGGTCAGCGAGGGCAGCACCAGATGGCGCCAGGTGCCGTAGCCGCCGATCGGAAACCAGCCGAGCCGCACGGCGAATACATAAAGGAGCAGCAGGCCGACGACGAATTGCGGTGCTGAGACGCCGACAAAGGACGCGACCATCAGCGTCTGGTCGGTGGCGGTGCCGCGCCTGACGGCGGCAAGCAGACCCATCGTCAGGCCGATCACCAGCTCGCAAAGGATGGCGCCGATCATCAGCAGCAGGCTCGCCGGCAGCCGCGAGACGATGAGCTCCGTGACCTCGGAACGCTGGATGTAGGAGCGACCGAGATCGCCGCTGAGCAGGCTGGTCAGATAGTGCCAGTACTGGATGAAGAAGGGCTGATCGAGGCCGAGCTGCCGGCGGATGTTCTCGACCGTTTCGGGCGTGGCGCTGCGGCCGGCGATCTGGCGGACGGGGTCGGCGGGCAGCAGGTAGAGCAGCGCAAAGGTGATCAGCGAGACGCCCAGCAGGATGAGCAGCGATTGAATGATACGGCGGCCGAGATAGGCGATCATGCTCGGCCCCTTTGCGTCGGATCGAGGACGTCGCGCAGCGCATCGCCGATGAGGTTGAAGGCCAGCGCCAGCGCCAGGATCGCCGCACCTGGAAAGAAGACCAGCCAGGGCGCTGCCTGGAAATAGGTCTGGTTCTCGAAAATGATGTTGCCCCAGGAGGCGGTCGGCGGCTGCACGCCAATGCCGAGATAGCTGAGCGTTGCTTCGAGCAGCACCGTGGTCGAGATGCCGAGCGTGCCCCAGACGATGATCGTCGGCAGCAGATGCGGCAGGATATGGCGAAACAGGATGCGTGGCGCGCTGGCACCGATCGTACGCTCGGCGTCGATGAACTCGCGCTCGGCGAGCGAGCTGGTCTCGGTGTAGATGACCCGCGCGGTCTGCACCCAGTTCACCAGTGCGATCACCATGGCAACGATCCACAGGCTCGGCTGGAGCACCGCCGCCAGGCAGATGGCGAGCAGCAGCGCCGGGAAGGCCATCATCAGATCGGTGAATCGCATCAGCGCGCCGCCGATCCAGCCGCGGAAATAGCCCGCGGTGACGCCGACCAGCGTGCCGATCAAAAGCGCCACGCCGTTGGCGACGATGCCGATGATCAGCGAGGTGCGTGCGCCGAAAAGGATGCGGGTCAGCAGATCGCGGCCGAGCAGATCCGTGCCCAGCCAGAAGCTGGCGTTCGGCGGCAAGGGCGCGCCTTCAAGCGTCAGCCCGTCGAACATCTGCTCGTTTGGATCGTAGCCCGTCAGCCACGGCGCCAGGATGGCGCCAGCCAAGACGACGGCTACGATCACCAGGCCGATCAATGCCAAAGGACGCTTGACCAGGCGCCGCCAGACGCCGGCGCGCGGCCCGGCCGGCATGCGCCCGGTTGCCGGAAGGTCAGGCGCGATGGGACTGGTCATCGCCACCTTCTTCTTCCGTCATTGCCACGATCCTGCGCGCGGCCTCTTCGACGCTGATCTGCCAGCTCATCGCCAGCGACCGCAGCTGCGCATAGGCGCGGCCGTCCTCGGCGCCTTTCGACAAGGCCTCCACTGCGCGCACGATGGTCTGGCGCTCCGCGACGCGCAGGCGAAGCGACGATATCTCGCTTGCCAAAAGCTTGCGCGCCTCGAAACTCTGCCGCGCGATCAAAAGGGCGCTATAGACGCCGGCATTGCCGACCGGCTTCAGCAATTGGGCGTCGGCCTTGTGCGACAGCGCCCACTCGATGCGGCCTGGCGCTTCGGAGCCGATCAGCGCCACCAGCGGCATCGGCGCCTCGCCCGGCGTCCACGGGAATTGTTCGTCGAAGCCGAGATCGGCATCGAAGAAGACGAAGTCCGCCGCCAGCGCCTCGGCCGGCAGCTCCGGCCAGCAGCCGACCGTCTCGAGGCCGATGGCCGACAGTTGCCGCGTAATCGCCTGCACCGTCGGATGCGGACGATGCAGGACAAAGGCCCTGGCGCCGCCGAGATTCGGGATGCGCGGGACCTTGCTCACGACACCACCCTCAGGCGAGGCCGGCCGAACGTCTCGGTTCGGTCATAGCGGGACAGATAGGGATCGGGCGCGACACTCTTGGTCAGCGTGACGGTCTTGAATGCGGTCCCCTCTATGCGCCCGATCTGCACCGGCAAGGTGGCGTGCTGGGTTTGCGGATCGATGGATATGTCGCCGAGCGGGGTTCGAAACGAGGTTCCGGCAAAGGCCTGGGGAAGGTCCGGCCATTGTGCGCCGGGATTGCGGGCGAGGATCTCGGCAAGCGTCCGCACCGAGGCATAGGCGGCCGCCTCGAAGGACGAGGCAGGCACGACGGAGGGCGCCGAATCGCCCTGGCGATCCGCTGCCGAGATGTCGTGAAAGTACGGCCCGACGGAAAGGTGGCCATTACCCGCCTCGTTGAGCGCCGGCAACTCGCTTTCGGTCAGATTGCAGGACAGGATCGGGCAGCGCTCCGGCCTGAAATGCGGGTCGCGTTCGGCAAGTTCGGCATAGGCCGCGATGAAGGCATAGGACGAGGAGCCGATCAGGTTGTTCAGGACGAACTCCGGCCGGGTCGCCTGGATCTCGGCGATCAGCCTGGAGACATCGACCTCGCCGAGCGGCAGATAGCGTTCGCCCAAAACCTTGCCGCCGGCGTCGGCGATAAGGTCGCGGGCGACACGGTTGGTTTCCCAGCCCCAGATATAGTTCGAGCCGAGCAGGAAGCCGTTGGCGCCGAAGCGCGGCACGACATGGGCCAGCAGCGGGACGAGGTGCTGGTTCGGGCAAGCGTGCATGTAGACGACATGCTCGTTTGCTTCGAAGCCCTCATAGGGGCAGGCGTACCAGAGCGTGCCGCCGGCGCGCTCGAGGATCGGAATGACCTCCTTACGGCTCCACGACGTGATGCAGCCAATGATGTGGCGCGCGCTGCTGTTGGCGAGAATATCGGCGCAGCCCGTCGCGTAGCCATCGATGTTGCCTTGCGGGTCGCGCTCCACCGGAACGAATTCGATCGGGATGGCGGGATCGGCATTGATGTCGGCGATGGCCGTCATCGCACCGGAACGGCAGGATTCGGACAGCAGGCGGTAGTTGCCCGACCGCGAGTAAAGGATGCCGATTTCGATACGCCGTCCCAAGCAAATCCCCAAAAATAACAATGCCCCGCAGCCGCCGCCGCGGAAGGCGAGGCATACGAGGCATTTTTGCCGCCCGGCGGTCGGAGCCGGTATTTTCCCCATTAGCGTATTCGGTACGGCGGGTCAGTCAAGCGGGAAAAGTGAGAGCGGGGAAAGCGACGGCGTTGCGTCTGGCTGCGCGAAGGGGTCCCGCGGAAAAATGGCGTGCCCCGCCTACACGATACCCGCGGTAAGCGCCCCTGTGCTCGCAATGGCAGAATCTTTGAGAGAATATTCCCGGCAGCGTATTTGGCGAGAAACGCGGTTCTTTGATCCGGCGGCCAGCATACCCGATGCTGTGCACAAGGCTTCGCGCTTTGCTTGGCCACCATGATCTAACAACGGATGGGATTCATCATGATCAAGAACACCAACACTTTGCGGTCGCCCTTTTCAGCAAATATAACCCGACGCACAGGTCTTGCATTACTTTTCGCTTCGGCTGTCGCAATTGCCGGTTTGGCTGCGCCCGGTTCGGCCTTCGCTGAGGACAAGAAGGCGATCAAGGTCGGCATCATCAGCGGCGAGGATGAAGACGTATGGCGCGTCGTCACCGCGCAGGCGGCCGAAAAAGGGCTGACGATCGAGACCGTGGTGTTCAACGATTACACCCAGCCCAACGAGGCGCTTGAGCGTGGCGAAATCGACGCCAACGCTTTCCAGCACAAGCCCTATCTCGACAACCAGATCAAGACGCAGGGCTATCACATCGTCCCCGTCGGCTATACCGGGGTCTGGCCGATCGGCCTCTATTCCAAGAAATACACTGGTGTCGCCGACCTGCCCGAGGGCGCCGTCATCGGCGTGCCGAACGATCCGTCCAATGAAGGCCGCGCGCTGCGCGTCCTGCAGAACGAGGACCTCCTCAAGCTGAAGGACGGCACTGGTATCCTGGCGACAACGGCCGACATCGCCGACAACCCAAAGAAACTGGTCATCAAGGAGTTAGACGCCGGCATTGTCGGGCGTTCGGTGGACGATCTCGACGCGGCGGTGGTGAACACGGATTGGGCGCTGAAAAGCGGCCTGACCCCCGAAAACCGCATCGCGCAGGAGCAGATCGCCGACAATCCGTATCGCAACTTCATCGCAGTGAAGGCCGGCAATGAGAACGAGCCCTGGGTAAAGACGCTCGTTGCCTCTTATCAGAACGAGACAGTGAAGGCCGAATTCGACAAGGTCTACAAGGGCACCGGCCTCAGCGCCTATTGATGAACTGCTGATCCTCAGGCGGCAGAAAAGCGGTCCGCTATCTACCGCGCACCGCGATCGGATTTGTGGATCGCCGAACAGGAACTGACATGAACCAACATCTGTCCGCGACCGCCGACGCCGCGGTTTCTATCGGCGCCTTGGAGGTGCCGGACGATGTCGTGCGTCTCGTCGAGTTGAAGCGGCGCTTCGGCCAGACCGCGGCGCTCGATGGCGTATCGCTCGCTGTGCAGAAGGGCGAGGTCCTCGGCATCATCGGCCGCAGCGGCGCCGGCAAGTCGACGCTGATCCGCTGCCTCAACGGTCTGGAGCGGCCGGATTCAGGGCAGGTCTTCATCGAAGGCCGCGAGATCAGCCGCCTTGGCGAGCGCGAATTGCAGCCGCTCAGGCGGCGCATCGGCATGATCTTCCAGCACTTCAACCTGCTTTCGGCCAAGACCGTCGAAGACAATGTCGCGCTGCCGCTCAAGATCGAAGGCCGTCCCAGGGCCGAGCGCCTGGCGCGCCCGGCCGAGCTGCTCGAGCTCGTCGGTCTGTCGGAGAAGGCGAAAGCCTATCCGGCATCGCTGTCGGGCGGCCAGAAGCAGCGCGTCGGCATTGCCAGGGCGCTTGCCGCCCGTCCCGCGCTGCTGCTCTCGGACGAAGCCACCTCGGCGCTGGACCCGGAGACGACCCGCTCCATCCTTGCGCTTTTGAAAGACATCAACCGGCAGCTCGGCCTGACCATTCTGCTGATCACCCACGAGATGGAGGTGATCCGCTCGATCGCCGACCGCGTCGCGGTGATCGACGCCGGCCGCATCGTCGAGGAAGGGCCGGTGTGGTCGGTGTTTGCCAATCCGAAGTCGGCGATCACCCAAAGCCTGCTTAGCGGCATCCGGCCGCAATTGACGGCGGAGATCGCAAGCCGACTAACGCGAGGCGCCGGCACGGAGGCGATCCTGAAAATCGAGGTGGCGGGCGAGGCGGCGCGCGGCCCGCTGCTGTCCGACCTCGCCGCCGCCCTGCCGGGCGGGTTTCGCCTCGTTCATGGCGGCATCGACCATGTCCAGCGGCAGCCTGTCGGCACGCTGTTCCTGGCGGTGCCGGGTGCCGATGCAGATCATCTGGAACAAGTGACCGCGTTTTTGAGGGCCCGCGAGGCGCGGGTGGAGGTGCTTGGCCATGTCGCCAATTCTGTTTGAGCTCCTGCTTCGTTCGATCTGGGAGACGATGCTGATGACGGCCGCATCCGGATTCATTTCGCTGGTTTTCGGCCTGCCGCTCGGCCTGGCGCTGGTCGCCAGCGACCGCGGCGGCATCGCCGAAAGCCTGTGGGTGAACCGCGTTCTCGGCGCTGTCAACAACGGCTTCCGCTCGGTGCCGTTCATCATCCTGCTGGTCGCGCTGATCCCGGTGACACGGCTGATCGTCGGCACCTCGATCGGCACCTGGGCTGCCATCGTGCCGCTGTCGATCGCGGCCACGCCCTATTATGCCCGCATCGCCGAAGTGTCGCTGCGCGAGGTCGACCACGGGCTGATCGAGGCGGCGCGCGCCATGGGCGGCAACCGCTGGACGATCATCCGCGAGGTGCTGGTGCCGGAAGCCCTGCCCGGCATCGTCGCTGGCTTCACCGTCACGCTGGTGACGCTGATCGGCGCCTCGGCGATGGCCGGCGCCATCGGCGCGGGCGGGCTCGGCGACCTCGCCATCCGCTATGGCTACCAGCGCTTCGAGACGTCAGTCATGGTCGCCGTGGTCATCGTCCTGATCATCCTGGTCTGTGGCATCCAGTGGGCCGGCGACCGGCTGGTGGCCAGGCTGGATCACAGGGGGTGATGAGCCAGTTAGTAGCACTGCGCAGGGGGTTTGACGGTCACATGTGCTTGCGTTGTATACCTTGGCGATTGGCGGAAACGCCTATCGCTTCGTCATCCTGGAGTCTGCGCCGCGTCGCTTCGCCGTGGGATGACGAAGTAGAGGAAGGCAGCCGACCCGGCCGATCGTCGCGCCGAGCCCGACGATGCTGCTATAAAAAGGGGATCGCCGTTCAGGCATGATATCTCTTCACCAATTGTCGATGTCGGCGCTGCCCCTCATCCGCCTGCCGGCACCTTCTCCCCGTATAGTGACGGGGAGAACGGCTGGCCGCAGCCTCGACACCTTTTTCTGCAACTCTTGATATTGGCGAAACCCTTTGCGAAGGCCTCCTTCTCCCCGTCACTATAGGGGGAGAAGTGCCCGGCAGGGCGATGAGGGGCAGCACAAACCTGAAGCGATTGCCCGGGCGTTTGAACAAAGCCAAGGCACTCCGCTCGGAGCGCCTCCGCCTACTCGCCGTAGACGTCGAAGGCAAAATACTTGTCGTTGATTTCCTTGTATTTGCCGTTGGCGCGCAGCGCGTCGATCGCCGCATCGAGCTGGTCGGCCAGTTCCTTGTTGCCCTTCTGCAGCGCGATGCCGACGCCTGGGCCGTGGATGGCCGGGTCGGGGGCCAGGGTGCCGAGCAATTTGCAGCAGGCGCCGTCGGGCTCCTTCAGCCATTCGGTCAGCAGGATCGAGCCGTCCATCACCGCGTCGAGACGGCCGTTGACCATGTCGGTGCGGGCGTCGTCGCCGGTCGGATAGGGTTTTATGGTCGAGCCTGCGTATTTCTGCTCGGCGAAATTCTGGTGGATCGTGGCGCTCTGCACGCCAAGCGCCTTGCCTTTGAGGTCCTCGGGCGAAGTGCCGGTGATGGTCGAACCCTTCGGCACCGCGAGGGCCGGCGGCGTCTGGTAGTATTTGTGGGTGAAGTCGACCTTCTCGGCCCGCTCCGGCGTGATGGTGATGTTGATGATGGCATCGAACTTGCCCGCCTGCAGTGCCGGGATCGAGCCGTCGAAATCCTGCACGACGAACTCGCATTCGGTCTTCATCTCGGCGCACAGCGCCTTGCCGAGATCGATGTCGAAGCCGCCCAGCGTGCCGTCGGCATTGGCATAATTGAAGGGCGGATAGGCGCCCTCGGTGCCGAGCCTGAGTTTCTTGTCCTGGGCGGAGGCGGCACCCGTGGTGACAGTCAAGGCGACGGAAGCGGCAAGCACGAAGCGACCGAAAAGACGCATGATCCAGATCTCCGTTGATAAGGGCAAGTCTACGGGGCTTTGTGTGCGCGGCGGAGACGGAAACGACATGCGCTGCGGCGATCACGGCGGAACGAAGAAGACCAGCACGCCCGTGAGGCACTGTTATCGGTCCGGCTTCTCCACCGTGCTCAGGGCAGCTAGGCCTTGTGGCGGCTCTCCAGCTTGCAGATTATCGTTGGATAAGTTGCTCGTCCTCTGCGCCTTTATAGGCGAGCGGAATGCCCCTGATCTGGGCGGGCATATCCCAATCGAGTGGCCGGTCCTTCGGTGAGAACCATTTGCATCGCCGAACTTCCACCCAATTCCGGCGAATTGACAAACAGTTTTCGAGGCCGTCGTCTTCGTAGCCGAACTCCACGCTACAACAAGAACATATGTCGTGGCTGGGCTCTCGGCCGTTCTCGCCCCACGGCATATCGATCGAGGCCGCAGACACGACATTTGAATTTGTCTTCTGGATTCATCCGGTCCCGAACATGTCCTTGGCTTGTTCGGCTGTATAGTATCCCAGCCTGACATCCCGAGCGACCAGTTCCGGATCGCGCGCCAGGGGATCGCCATAGCCGCCGCCGCCCGGCGTGCCGACGCGCACGCGGTCGCCAGCCTTCAGCGCGATGTCCTGCTCCTTGGAGAGGTGCGGCGGCACATGTTCCTTGCCGTCGCGGAACACGGTCACCGTGTTGACCGCGCCGTCCTTGCCGCCGAGCGCGCCCTGCGGGCCGAAGCGGCCATGGTCCATGACGAAGGAGGCGCGGGCGTCGCCGCGCAGGATCTCGACCTCGTAAGCGAGCCCAAAACCACCGCGATGCTTGCCGGCGCCGCCCGAGCCCTCGCGCAAGGCATAGTGGCGATAGAGCACCGGAAACGCCTGTTCCATGATCTCGACCGGCGGCGATTTGGAAATGCCGATGGTCGAGCAGCCATTGGTCAGGCCGTCATGATCGGCATTGCCGCCATAACCGCCGCCGGAGATCTGATACATGACGTAGTCGCGGCCGCGGGCCGGATCGTTGCCGCCGAGCGCGAAATTGCCGCTGGAACCGGCGGGAGCCGCCGTCACCTTGTCCGGCAGCGCCTGCACCATCGCCGCGAACACCGCCTCGGCGATGCGCTGCGAAACCTCGGCGGCGCAGCCCGATACCGGGCGCGGATATTTTGCGTCGAGGAAAGTGCCTTCCGGCCGCTTGACGATCAGCGGCTCGAAGGCACCGGCGCTGATCGGCACGTCGGGGAAAATGTGACGCATGGCGAGGTAGACCGAGGACAAGGTCGTCGCCAGCACGCTGTTCATCGGCCCAGCGCAAGGTTTTGACGAGCCTGAAAAATCGAAGCTGAGCGTGTCGCCTTGTTTCTCCACCGCAAGGGCAATGGTCAGCGGCGCGTTCACCACCCCGTCGGAATCGACAAAAGCCTGCGAGCAATAGATGCCGTCGGGAATGGCCGAAATGTTGGCGCGCATCTGCTCGGCGGCGCGGCGGCGCAGTTCGGCAATCGCCTCGACGACCGTTTCATTTCCGTAACGATCCAGGATTCCGTTGAGCCGGTCCTGGCCGATCAGCAGTGCGGCCGCCTGCGCGCGGATGTCGCCGATGCGCTGGTCGGCAACCCTGATGTTGGAACAGATGATGGCGTAGATCTCGCGATCGAGCACGCCCTGCTTGAACAATTTTACCGGCGGCAGCCGCAAGCCTTCCTGCTCGACCGCCGTTGCCGAGGCAGAAAAGCCGCCCGGCACCGAGCCGCCGATATCGGGCCAGTGGCCGGTATTCGACAGCCAGCAGAAGATTTTTCCGTCCCTGTAGACCGGCATGGCGAAGCGCACATCCATCAGATGGGTGCCGCCGAGATAGGGGTCGTTGACGATGTAGATGTCGCCTGGCTCGGGCGGCAGGCAGCGTCCGTCGGCGATCATTTCGATCACCGTCCTGGTCGAATACTGCATAACGCCGACGAACACCGGCAGGCCCTGGCTGCCCTGTGCGATCAGCGATCCATCGACGGCCGAATAGATGCCGTCTGAGCGATCATTGGCCTCGGCAATGACCGGCGAGAAGGCAGCGCGCGAAAACGTCAGGTCCATCTCGTCGCAGACCTGCTGCAGCGCCGCCTGGATAACCGAGAGCGTGATGGCGTCGAGAGTGATCATCCGCGCGCCTCAAATTGGACGAGGCGGGCGTCAATTTTGCACGCCGAGAGCTGGCATACGGATTCTGACGAAGAGGGACCCCCACCCCTAACCCCTCCCCACAAGGGGGAGGGGGATTCTCGTTGGCGCTGAAAGCAGCAAATCGCTGCGTGTCGATGCCAGGAACTGGTGGCTCGACCAAATCCCCCTCCCCCTTGTGGGGAGGGGTTAGGGGTGGGGGTCCTCTTCGATGAAAGCCTTATCATAACTGCCCCACCTCTATGATGATGTTGCCGTCGGCGTCCGTGCGCGCCCGGTCGCCGGGCTCGAGCACGGTGGTCGCGTCCATTTGCTCGAGGATCGCCGGCCCCTCGATGACGGCGTCGAGCGGCAGCTTTTCCCTGACGTAGACCGGCGTGTCGTGCCAGCGCCCGCCATACCAGACCGGCCGGATTTCGCGGCGCGCTTCGTCGAGCGTTTTGGTGCGCCCTGCCGGGTCGATCAGCCGGGACAGATCGATCGCCGGCCGCACGCCGGTCACCGACGTATTGAGGTTGACCAGATTGGCGCGGATTTCCGGCAGTTCGACCTTGAAGCGGGCGAAATAGGCCTTTTCGAACAGCTGCCGCAATGTTTCACGCGTCACCAAAAACGACGGCAGCGGCACGTTGATGATGTGGGTCTGGCCGACGAACTGCATGTCGGCGGAATGGGTGACGCGGATCGTCTCCGGCTTTACCGCTTCCTTGCCGATCAGCTCTTCGCCTTCGTTTCGGTGCCGTTCCAACAGTGCGTGAAGCTGGATTTCATCGAGACCGGCCACCGGCTGGTTGACGGTGTTGACGAAATCGTGCCTGAGATCGGCGACGACGCAGCCGAGCGCATTGGTGATGCCCGGCCGCGCCGGCACCAGCACTTTGGGCAGGCCGAGCTCGCGCGCCAGTGCCGTCGCATGCAGCGGCCCGGCGCCGCCGAAGGCGAACAGCGCAAAATCGCGCGGGTCGTGGCCGCGCGACACCGAGACCATGCGGATGGCGCCGGCCATCTTCATGTTGCCGAGCCGCAGCACCGCGCCCGCCGCCTCGACGCCTGACAGGCCGGTGGGGCGGCCGATCCTGTCCTCGAATATGCCGGTGACGTGTTCGACGGTGACGGGGTTCTCGACCGCAAGCAGCTTCTTCGGCGCCAGCCGGCCGAGCACCAGATTGGCATCGGTGATGGTCGGCTCGCTGCCGCCGCGCCCGTAGCAGATCGGGCCGGGATTGGCGCCGGCGCTTTCCGGACCGATCTGGATCAGGCCGGCCGCATCGACGCGGGCGATCGAGCCGCCGCCGGCGCCGACCGTGTGCACCGCCACCATCGGCACATGGATCGGCATCGCGTATTCGATCTCGATCTCGTTCGACACCGCCGGTTCGGCATTGCGGATCAGCGCCACGTCGGTCGAGGTGCCGCCCATGTCGTAGGTGACGAGGTTTTCGAAGCCGGCGCGTTTTCCGGTATAGGCGGCGGCGATGACGCCGGAGGCCGGACCCGACATGACGGTCTTGGCCGATTCACGTGTGACAAAGCGGGCCGAGATCATGCCGCCATTGCCGTTCATGATCAGGAAGTCGCGGGCGTAGCCTTTTGCTGCCAGTTCCTTGCGCAGCCGCTCGACATAGCGCTCGAGGATCGGCTGCACCGAGGCGTTGACCGAAGCAGTCACGCCGCGCTCGAATTCGCGCGCTTCCGACAGCAGCTCATGGCCTGACGTGATATAGCCGTTCGGCCAAAGCTCGGCGGCGATCTCGGCGGCGCGCCGCTCATGCGCCGGATTGGCGTAGGAATGCAGGAAATGGATGACGAGGGATTCGCAGCCGGCCTCGATCAGTTGTGAAATCGCTGCCCGCATCTCGGCTTCGTCGAGCGGAATGCGCACCGCGCCCGAGGCTTCGACGCGCTCCGACACTTCAAGCCGCAGATTGCGCGGAATGATCGGAACGAAGGTGCCGGTCATGCCATAGGCCTGTGGCCGTGTCCGCCGGCCAAGCTCGATGACGTCGCGAAAGCCGCGCGTGGTGATCATGCCGGTCTTGGCCAGCCGGCGCTCCAGAACGGCGTTGGTGGTGGTGGTCGTGCCGTGTACGATGAGATCGATCCCATCGACCGGGAAGCCAGTGGCGCCGAGCGCCGAGACGACGCCGAAGGCTTGGTTGTCGATGGTGGTCGGGGTCTTGGCGATATGCACCCGGCCACCGTCACGGCCGTCGATCAGAAGCAGGTCGGTAAAAGTTCCGCCGACGTCGATGCCGGCGACGACACTGCCCAGGGAATCCAGCGTCTGCGCCGAAAAATTCTCTTTCATTGTCGAAACCCGAAATGCCCGGACTACTGATATGTCTCAGTTTGGAAAGGTGTTTCACGCTGGCGTCTTGACGCAAATATCATTTGTATACTAATAAATTCGGGACACAAGAGCTTACCGCTTCGCAGTGTGCAAACGGCACGCCGGAACCTGATCGGTTCGGGCGCGCAGCAGAAGGTTTGGCGTCAGCGCCCTCGGGTTGGCCAGAAGGTTAGGTTTGATGAACACCATATCAACGCTCAACACCGCCGGCGCCCGGCCGCTGCAGTTCCCAATTCCGGCCAATGTCTATGCCGAAACCGTCGTCTCGGTGAAGCACTATACCGACCGGCTGTTTTCGTTTCGCATCACCCGGCCGCAATCGCTGCGCTTCCGCTCCGGCGAGTTCGTCATGATCGGCCTGCCCAACGCCGAGAAGCCGGTGTTCCGCGCCTATTCGATCGCCAGCCCTGCCTGGGACGACGAGCTGGAATTCTTCTCGATCAAGGTGCCGGACGGCCCGCTGACCTCGCAGCTGCAGAAAATCGAGATCGGCGACACCGTCATCATGCGGCAGAAGTCGACCGGCACGCTGGTGGTCGACGCGTTGACCCCGGCCAAGCGCCTGTTCATGATCTCGACCGGCACCGGCATCGCGCCCTTCGCCAGCCTGCTGCGCGACCCCGACACTTTTGAGAAATTCGAGCAGGTCGTCCTGACCCACACCTGCCGCGACAATGCCGAACTCACCTACGGCCAGGAGTTGGTTGCAGAGCTGGAAAACGACCCGCTGATCGGCGAGCTGACCGGCGGCCGCGTCACGCTCTACAATTCGACGACGCGCGAAACCTCCGCGCGCATGGGCCGCATCACAGCGCTGATCGGCTCCGGAAAATTCTATACCGATCTCGACATCGACAAGCTCGACCCTGAGACCGACCGCATCATGATCTGCGGCTCGATACATATGCTCAGGGACGTCAAGGAGCTGGCAGAAGGCCTCGGCTTCCAGGAAGGTTCGCTGCATCATCCGGCAAGCTTCGTCGTCGAGCGCGCCTTCGTCGGCTGAGACGAATCGTAGGCCATGGAAATTTAGCCGAACCATCCCTCCACTTCGTCATCCTAGGGCGGAGCAAGGAGCGAAGCGACGCGGCGCAGACCCTAGGATGACGAAGGCGCGGGGGCTTATGGCTAATCGCAAATGTTGCAGCCTTTTTGATGCCCCGGGGGCGCGAAGGATCGCTACTGCTTTCATTCTACGTCGCCGCGCTGTTCGGCTGATGCCACAGCAGGCTTTTTCCGTTATGACCGCCTGAAGGACTCGTGAAGCGCTGCTTCACGGGCTATCTTCGGCATAAGTCGTCGAATGAAAGGGCAGGAGATGAGCAGCACAATCCGCGGAGCCGATCTTGGTGCCGACAGATTGGGACCTTCCAAGATCACGCCGCTGCCGGCGCGCACCGCCGCCAATGCGCCGGCGTTGCAAGCGCACGGCATTGCTCGCAATCCCGGCATGAGGCTCGATCTCGGCTTCATGGAATCAATGCGCAGCGTCAACCGCTCGGCGCTAGAACGGCGTGTCGCCAGCCTGACCAAACGGCGCTCGATCAAGGCCGACAACCAGGCAGCCTGGCTGCTGCGCGCCGTTGCCTGCATGGACCTGACGACGCTTAACTCGAACGACACCGAAGAGCGTGTGCGCCGGCTCTGCGCCAAGGCGGTCAATCCGTTCCGCCGCGACATCGTCGAAGGCCTCGGCATTACGGGTGAAAAGATCCGCCCGGCGGCGGTCTGCGTCTATCATCCCTTCGTCGCCACCGCCGTCGATGCGCTGCGCGGCACCGGCATCCATGTCGCCGCCGTATCCACCGCGTTCCCGCACGGCCTCACCCCGCTGTCGACGCGCCTGCAGGAGGTCGAAGCCTCGGTGAGCGACGGCGCCGACGAGATCGACGTCGTCATTCCGCGCGGCCTGGTATTCGGGGCGAAGTGGCAGGAACTCTATAACGAAATCGTCTCGATGCGCGCCGCCTGCGGCGAGGCGCATCTCAAGGTGATCCTCGGCACCGGCGACCTCGCCACGCTGCGCAACGTCATGCTCGCCTCGATGGTGGCGATGATGGCGGGCGCCGATTTCATCAAGACCTCAACCGGCAAGGAAAGCGTCAACGCGACATTGCCGGTCGGCCTTGCCATGGTGCGCGCCATCCGCGCCTATTTCGAGGAAACCGGCTACCTCATCGGCTTCAAGCCGGCCGGCGGCATTTCCACGGCAAAGGCTTCGCTCGATTGGCTGGTGCTGATGAAGGAAGAGCTTGGCCGGCGGTGGCTGGAGCCAGACCTGTTCCGCTTCGGTGCGTCGAGCCTTTTGACCGACATCGAGCGCCAGCTCGAACACCATCTGACCGGGCATTATTCGGCCAATCATCGCCACGCGATGGCGTGATTTCGGAGCGCCTGATGAACATTCTCGAACGCTATCACGCCATGGAATACGGTCCGGCGCCGGAAGCCCGCAACGAGGCCGATGCCTGGCTTGCCGCGCGCGATTTTTCCAAAGCCCTGTTCATCGGCGGTGACTGGAAGGCAGCCAGCGGCGGCAAGACCTTCGACACCTGCGACCCGTCTTCGGGAAAACTGCTGGCCAAGGTCTCGGATGCCGGTGCTGCCGATATCGACGCGGCGGTTTCGGCGGCCGCCAAGGCGCTGCCGAAATGGAGCGCCAGCTCCGGCTACAGCCGAGCCAAAGTGCTCTATGCCATCGGCCGCGCCATGCAGCGCCACCAGCGGCTGTTCGCGGTGCTTGAATCAATCGATAACGGCAAGCCGATCCGCGAAAGCCGCGACATCGACGTGCCGCTGGCCATCCGCCATTTCATCCATCATGCCGGCTGGGCGCAGGCGCTGGACAGGGATTTCGCCGGCCATAAGGGTGTCGGCGTCGTCGGCCAGATCATCCCGTGGAACTTCCCGCTTTTGATGCTGGCCTGGAAGATCGCGCCGGCGCTCGCCGCCGGCTGCGCGATAGTGCTCAAGCCGGCCGAGTTCACGCCGCTTACCGCCATCCTGTTCGCCGAGATATGCGAACGATCCGGCGTGCCTAAGGGCGTCGTCAACATCGTCCAGGGCGGACCCGAAGCGGGCGCGTCCATCGTCAACCATCCCGGAATCCAGAAGATTGCCTTCACCGGCTCGTCCGAGGTCGGCAAGATCATCAGGAAGGCCACTGCCGGATCAGGGAAAAAAATATCGCTGGAACTTGGCGGCAAATCGGCCTTCGTCGTCTTCGAGGACGCCGATCTCGACAGCGCCGTCGAAGGTCTGGTCGACGGCATTTGGTTCAACCAGGGCCAGGTCTGCTGCGCCGGCTCCCGCCTTTTGGTGCAGGAAGGCATCGCCGAAGCGTTCATCGCCAAGGTCAAGACGCGGATGAGCCGGCTGCGCGTCGGCAGCCCCCTCGACAAGAACACCGATATCGGACCGCTGGTCGACCTGACCCAGCTCGATCGCGTCAAGGGCCTGGTCGCCGAAGGCGCCAAGCAGGGCGCCGTCTGCTGGCAGCCGGACGTGGCGCTGCCGTCCTCCGGCTATTACCATCTGCCGACGCTAGCAACGGGCGTTTCGCCTGCCAACATCCTGGCGCAGGAGGAGGTGTTCGGGCCGGTGCTCGCCACCATGACCTTCCGCAACACCGAGGAGGCGATCGAGCTCGCCAACAACACGCGCTACGGCTTGGCCGCCTCGGTGTGGAGCGAGAACGTCAACCTCGCCCTGCACGTCGCGCCGCAATTGAAGGCCGGCGTCGTCTGGGTCAACGGCACCAATATGTTCGACGCCGCCTGCGGCTTCGGCGGCTATCGCGAGAGCGGCTTTGGCCGCGAAGGCGGGCGCGAGGGCATGTTCGAATATCTCTCGGCAAAACTGCCGCTCGGCCCGGCCATCAAGCCGGAAACGGCTACGGCCCAGCCTGTCGAGCACGCGGAAGGCGACGCCATCGATCGCACGGCAAAGTTGTTCATCGGCGGCAAGCAGGTCAGGCCGGACGGCAATTATTCGATTGCCGTCGCCACCCCCAAGGGCAAGCTTGCCGGCGAGGTCGGTCTGGGCAGCCGCAAGGATATCCGCGACGCTGTCGCTGCTGCACGTGCCTGCAAAGCCTGGCCGGAAGCGACCGCCTATAACCGCAGCCAGGTGCTTTACTATCTGGCCGAAAACCTGTCCGGCCGTGCCGATGAATTTGCGGCGCGTCTCACCCAGCTTACCGGCGCCACCGGAAAGGCGGCGCGCGAAGAGGTGGAGCTGTCGATCGAGCGGCTGTTCCTCTATGCCGGCCTGGCCGACAAGTTCGAGGGCCGCGTCCACCAGCCGCCGGCCCGCGCCGTCACGCTGGCACTGCACGAGCCGGTCGGCGTCGTCGGCATCGTGGCGCCAGACAATGCGCCCCTGCTCGGCCTGATCTCGCTGGTGGCGCCGGCGCTCGCGATGGGCAACACAGTGGTCGCGGTGCCTTCGGAAAAATATCCGCTACTCGCCACCGATCTCTATCAGGTCATCGAATATTCCGACGTTCCGGCCGGCGCCATCAACATCGTCACCGGCCGCACCGCCGAACTCGCCGGCGTGCTGGCCAAGCATGACGATGTCGACGGGCTCTGGGTTTTCGCCGATGCCGAGACCTGCGCCAGGGCGGAAGCCGACTCTGTCGGCAATCTCAAGCGCGTCTGGACCGGCAACGGCCGCAGCCTCGACTGGGCGTCGGTCGAGGCCGCCGGCGATGCCTTCCTGCGCCGTGCCGTCGAGGTTAAGAACGTCTGGGTGCCCTACGGCGATTGAACGGTCGCCCTTTCGCGCGATATCGGACGAGAAGCGTTCGGGCTTGACGGCAGAAAAGATGTTCTTTACCGAGAAAAAACATTTTCCCTTAAGCGAACAGCGATACAGGCGGCATGATAGTGCCTATCTGGCACATTGCGCCTTGGCCGCGTGCCCGTAAAAACCGGGCGGCCACAGAGGAGAAAAGCATGGCGGATCTGGCAGGCAAGATCGTTGTCGTCACAGCGGCGGCACAAGGCATCGGCCGGGCGAGCGCGCTGGCTTTCGCCAAGGCGGGCGCTGTCGTGCATGCCACCGACATCAATGAGGTGCTGCTCGCCGACTTAGGCAAGACGGCAGATATCAGGACGCGCAAGCTCGACGTGCTGAACGACGAGGCGGTTTTAACCGCCTTTGCCGAGATCGGCGCCGTCGATGTGCTGTTCAACTGCGCCGGCTTCGTCCATTCGGGCTCGATCCTCGAGATGAAGGACGCCGATCTCGACTTTGCTTTGGATCTCAACGTTCGCTCGATGATCCGCACCATCCGCGCCGTGCTGCCCGGCATGCTGGAGCGCGGCGACGGCTCGATCATCAACATGGCGTCGCTGGCGGGCTCGACCAAGGGCGTGCCCAACCGCTTCGTCTACGGGCTGACCAAGGCGGCCGTCATCGGCCTGACCAAATCGGTTGCCGCCGACTATGTCGGCAAGGGCATACGCTGCAACGCCATCTGCCCGGGCACGGTCGAAAGCCCGTCGCTGGAGGACCGCATGCATGCGCAGGGCGACTACGAGGCGGCCCGCGCCGCCTTCATCGCCCGCCAGCCAATGGGCCGCCTCGGCACGCCCGAGGAAATCGCCGATCTCGCCGTCTATCTGGCCGGCGCCACCTATACGTCGGGGCAGGCTTATAATATCGACGGTGGCTGGTCGATCTAGGAGCGAGTTTGCAAACGGCCTCTGGTCGCAACTGGGAGAAAAATTGCATGAAACTGCTGCGCTATGGCGAAGTGGGGAGCGAGCGCCCCGGCATGCTCGATGCGGATGGGACGATCCGTGATCTCTCCGCTCATGTCGCCGACATTGCCGGCAAGGCGCTCGACCCGGCATCGCTTGAGACATTGTCGAAGCTCGATCCGAAATCGCTGCCGGCGGTTTCCGGTAAGCCGCGCATCGGCGCCTGCGTCGCCGGCACCGGCAAATTCATCTGCATCGGCCTCAACTATTCCGACCACGCCGCCGAGACCGGCGCCACCGTGCCGCCGGAGCCGATCATCTTCATGAAGGCGAGCTCGGCCATCGTCGGGCCTGATGACGACGTGCTGATCCCGCGCGGCTCGGTCAAGACCGACTGGGAAGTCGAGCTTGGCGTGGTCATCGGCAAAACCGCGAAATATGTCACCGAAGCCGAGGCGCTGGATTATGTCGCCGGCTACTGCGTCGCTCATGACGTTTCCGAGCGCGCCTTCCAGGCCGAACGTCAGGGCCAGTGGACCAAGGGCAAGTCCTGCGACACGTTCGGGCCGATCGGCCCGTGGCTGGTGACCAAGGACGAGGTCAAGGACCCGCAGAACATTCCGATGTGGCTGAAGGTCAACGGCAAGACGATGCAGAACGGCTCGACCAAGACCATGGTCTATGGCGTCGCCTACCTCGTCTCCTATCTCAGCCAGTTCATGTCGCTGCATCCGGGCGACATCATCTCGACCGGCACGCCGCCCGGCGTCGGCCTCGGCATGAAGCCGCCGGTGTTCCTGAAACCCGGCGACGTCGTCGAGCTCGGCATCGAAGGGCTGGGCATGCAGAAGCAGACGTTCAAGGCGGATTTGTAGGCGCAGAGATCCTCCCCTTCTCCCCTTGTGGGAGAAGGTGGATCGGCGCGCAGCGCCGAGCCGGATGAGGGGTTCTGGAAGAACGCTGCTTTGAAATATCAAACGAATTGAAGCTTTTACGCCTTCAGCGTGGCGATCCTTCCAACACCCCTCATCCGACCGAGCTTCGCTCGGCCACCTTCTACCACAGGGGGAGAAGGGAGAGAGGCGCTACTTCAGCACCCTCCCATCGGCTCCAAACCGGTACGTCTTTGCCGGATCCGGCGTCGCGTAGAGCGTAGCACCAGGTTCGGCATTGTAGACGCCGAAGATGCGCACGGTGATCAGGCCGGCCTTCTCGCAGTCGAGATAGAGGTTGGTGTCGGCGCCGAGATGCTCGGCATGGACGACCGTGCCTTTCCAGGCGCCGGATTTCGCATCCACGGTCAGGTGCTCTGGGCGGACGCCGATGGTCTTGGCCGTTTCGCCAAGCCTGGCGCCGTCAACGAAATTCATCTTCGGTGAGCCGATGAAGCCGGCAACGAATTCATTCGCCGGCGAATTATAAAGCTCCATCGGCCCGCCGATCTGCTCGATCTTTCCGGCGTTGAGCACGACGATCTTGTCGGCCAGCGTCATCGCCTCGACCTGGTCGTGGGTGACATAGATCATCGTCGCCTTCAGCCGGCGATGCAGTTGCGCAATCTCCAGCCTGGTGTTGACGCGCAGCGCGGCGTCAAGGTTGGACAGCGGCTCGTCGAACAGGAAAAGCTTGGGCTCACGCACCACGGCGCGGCCGATGGCGACGCGCTGGCGCTGACCGCCGGAAAGCTCGGCCGGCCGCCTTGCGAGATAGGGCTCCAGCGACAGCATGGAGGAGGCGATGCCGATGCGGCGGTCGATCTCGGCCGCCGGCGTGCCCGCCTGCTTGAGGCCGAGGCCCATATTGTTCTTCACCGTCAGATGCGGGTAGAGCGCATAGGTCTGGAACACCATGGCGATGCCGCGTTTGGCCGGTGGCGTTGCGGAGACGTCCGCCCCGTCGATGACCACGCGGCCCGAGGTCGAATCCTCCAGCCCGGCGATGACCCTGAGCAAAGTCGACTTGCCACAGCCGGAGGGGCCGACGAAGACGACGAATTCGCCATCGGTCACTTCGAGGTTGATGCCCTTCAGCACCTCGACCGGCCCAAAGGCCTTCTTCACATTCTCGATGTTCAGTGAACCCACGGCTTCGTCCCTGTTCTAGAGTTTGACTGGTCTAGAGTCTGATTGGGGCGCCGCTGCGAACGCTCTCGTCGGCGGCAAGGCAGACGGCCAGCGATTTCACCGCGTCGTCCATATGGCGGGTGAGGTCCAGATCCTCGCGGACCGCTCTGAGCAGAAAAGCCTGTTCGAGATCGCAGAGATCCTGATGGCCGGGCTCACCCTCCATCGACAACATCTCATCCGCCTTGGCGAACTTGCCGTCCGCGCCGGTCGCTGCACTGTGCAGGCGGATGGTCGAGGTCTTGGTATGGGTGTCGATGTCGTCGGATTTGACGCCCTCCTTCATGACGATCGAAACGAAGCCATTGGGCGAGATCACGTCCTTCACGAAGAAAGCGGTCTCCGAGATCATTGGCCCCCAGCCGGCCTCGTACCAGCCGACCGAACCGTCGTCGAACAGCACCTGAAGATGACCGTAATTGTACATCGTGGGCGCAATCTCGTCGGTCAGTCTCAGCCCCATGCCGCGCACCTCGACCGGCCTGGCGTCGGTGATCTGCAGCATCACGTCGAGATAGTGCACGCCGCAATCGACGATCGGCGACGTCGTCTGCATCAATTGCTTGTGCGTCTCCCAGCTATGGCCTGAGGATTGCTGGTTAAGGTTCATGCGAAACACGTAAGGGCCGCCGAGCTTGCGCGCCTCGGCGATCAGCCGGATCCAGGACGGGTGATGGCGAAGGATGTAGCCGATCACCAGCTTTTTGCCGTTGGCCTTGGCTGCCGCAACCACGCGTTTGGCATCCGCCACCGTCGTCGCCAGCGGCTTTTCGACGAAGACATGGCAGCCGGCCTCGAACGCCTTGACCGCATAGTCGGCGTGGCTGTCGGAATAGGTGGCGATGCAGGCGACATCAGGCCTTTCATCGTGCAGCGCCTCGTCGAAGGAGCGCCTGATACCATAGCCGGAAAGCCCGGCCGCCAGCGGCACGTTGGAACGGTTGACCAGTGCAGCTATCTCGAACCCCGGATTAATGTGATAGGCCAGCGCATGGCTGCGGCCCATATTGCCCAAACCGGCGACGACGACGCGAAAGGGTTTTTCGGAGCTCACTTGACCGCTCCCGAGGTGATGCCGCGGATCAGCTGCCGCGAGAAGATGACGTAGAGGATCAGCACCGGCATGATCGCCAGCGAAAGTGCCGCCAGGATCGCGTTCCAGTTGGTGACGAACTGGCCGAGGAACAGCTGCGCGCCCAGCGTCACCGTCTTGGTCTCTTCCGACGGCGCCAGGATCAGCGGGAACCACAGATCGTTCCAGATCGGGATCATGGTGAAGACGGCGACCGTCGCCATCGATGGCCTGACCAGCGGCAGCACCAGCCGGAAAAAGATGGTGTATTCGGACAGACCGTCGATACGCCCGGCATTCTTCAGGTCGTCGGACACCTGCTTCATGAATTCCGACAGGATGAAGACGGCGAGCGGCAGGCCTTGCGCCGTGTAAACCAGGATCAGCGCCGTCAGCGTGTTGACCAGCCCGCTCGCCACCATCAGCTGCAGGATGGCGACGGTGCCGAGGCGGATCGGGATCATGATGCCGAGCGCCAGGTAAAGCCCCATCAGCGAATTGCCGCGGAAGCGGTATTCCGACAGCGCGAAGGCGGCCATCGCGCCGAACAGCAGCACGAAGAACAGCGAGGCGACGGTGACGACAAGGCTGTTCTGGAAATAGTGGATGAAATCACCCTGCCCGATCACCGTGGTGTAGCCGATCAGGTCGAAGGTTTTCGGCGTCGGCGGCGCCAGCGGCGCGCCGAAGATCGCCGCGCGCGACTTGAACGAATTGACGATGACGATGATCACCGGAAACAGTGCGATCGCCGTGTAGGTCAACAGCACCGCATGGGCACCGATGGTGCGGGGCAGGGAGCTGGTTGCCGTGCTCATGTCTGGCGCCTCAGAACTGATAGCGACGCAAGCGCGTCTGGACGAGGAACAGGTAGACGCAGACGCCGCCAAGGATGATCAGGAACATCATCGTGGCGATCGCCGCGCCCATGTTGGGATCGCCGACCTGCAGCTGAAAACCGAAGAAGGCGCGGTAGAGGAAGGTGCCTAGAATATCGGTCGAATAGTTCGGCCCGGCCAGCGCGCCTTGCGCGGTGTAGATCAGGTCGAAGGCGTTGAAATTGCCGACGAAGGTCAGAATCGAGATGATGCCGATCGACGGCAGGATCAGCGGCAGCTTGATCTTCCAGAACTGCGACATGCCGGTGATGCCGTCGCATTCGGCCGCTTCGATCACCTCCTCAGGGATCGACAGCAATGCCGCATAGATCAGCATCATCGGAATGCCGACGAACTGCCACACCGAGATCAGGCTGAGCGTCGTCAGCGCATATTGCTCCTTGCCCAGCCACGGCGTGAACAGACTTTTCAGGCCGACGAGGTCCATGAGATTCGGCGCCACGCCCCACAACGGCGACAGGATCAGCTTCCAGGCGAAGCCGACGATGACGAAGGACAGGATGGTCGGCACGAAGATCGCCGTACGGTAGAAGGCGGAGAATCTCAGCCGCGGGCTGGACAGCAGTGCGGCCAGCAGGACGCCGATCGGATTCTGCACGACCATGTGGATGATGAAGAACCATACGTTGTTCCGCAGCGCGTTCCAGAAATTGACCGACCAGTTGGGATCGCCGAACAGCTTGCGGAAGTTTTCGAACCCGACGAAGACCTGAGCCTGCTCGATGTTGCGGAACAGCGAGAGCTGCAACGTGCCGGCCAGCGGCAGGATCATGATCGCCGTATAGACCAGCACCGCCGGCGCCAGGAAGACGACGATGTGCCAGCGGAACGGTCGTTTCGGTGCTGCGGCCATGCGTTCGGTTCCCGCCGATCAGGTTGTTGCGATTGCCGCCAAAAAGGCGCGGCGCCTCCCTCCCCCTCGAGGGGAGGGTGCCTCGCGAAGCGAGGCGGGTGGGGTCGGCCGAGGCAGTGCGCCATCGTGGTTTCGACCGCGCTTTCCAGCAACGATCAAGCCGCAGCCTGCCTCCACCAACCCCCTCTGTCGCCTTCGGCGACATCTCCCCCTCGAGGGGGGAGATAGACGCGCTCCGCCAGGCTTTTACTTCGCCGGCTTGTACCAGCTGTCGAGGCCGTCCTGCAGCTTCTTGGCGGCAGCTTCCGGCGTGACGGTGCCGTTTATGACGTTGGCCGATTCAACCCACGTCTCGTTCTCGAGGTTCGGCGTGCCGCGCGACAGGATCTGATAGGTCGAGCGGATCGTCGACTTGCACTTGTCGCGCCAGGAGACGAATTCCTGGGCCAGCGGGTCTTCCATCTTCACCGGAGTGTTGTTCAGGCTGAAGAAGCCCGGCAGCGCGTTGGCGTAGATGGTGGCAAAATCCGGCGAGGCGACCCAGCTCAGGAAGGTCTTGGCCGCATCCGCATTCTTCGACGCCGCATTGAGGCCCATGCCGATGTCGGTGTGGTCGGAGATGTAGCAGGTGTCGCCGGCTTTCGGCACCGGCGGCGGGAACGCGCCCATCTTGAACTGCGCCTGCGTGTTGAACAGGCCGATTTCCCACGAGCCGGCCGGGTAGATGGCGGCGCGGCCGAGCGTGAACAGGTTCTGGCTGTCGGGATAGGTCTGCGCCTCGAAGCCGTCGCCGAGATACGGCTTCCATTTCGCCAGTTCCTTGAAAGGCTCGACCCACTGCGGGTAAGTCAGCTTCTGCTCGCCCTTGATCAGCGCCAAACGGCCTTCTTCGCCCTTCCAGTAGTTCGGGCCGATGTTCTGGTAGCCCATGGTCGCGGCTTCCCAGAGATCCTTGGTGCCCATCGCCATCGGGATGTAGGTGCCATCGGTCTTGATCTTATCGAGCGCGGCGTAGAATTCTTCATTGGTGGTTGGCACCTTGATGCCGAGCTGGTCGAAGGCGTCCTTGTTGTAGATGAAGCCGTGGATGACCGAAGCCATCGGCACGCAGAAGCTCGACTTGCCGTCGTCGGTCCGCCAGGCGGCCTTGGCGACGTCGGAAAAATTCTCCATGCCGGGCAGCGTCGAGATATCAGCGAGATTGCCCTTCTTGAACAGTTCCAGCGACTTGTCGAACGGGCGGCAGGTGATCAGGTCGCCGGCTGAGCCGGCGGCGAGCTTGGCGCCAAGTGCTGCGTCATATTCGGTCGGCGCCGACGGCGCGAACACCACCTTGATGCCCGGGTTCTTGGCCTCAAAAGCCGGGATCAGCTTGTCCTTCCAGATGGCAAGGTCGTCGCCGCGCCAGCTTTCGATGTTGAGCGTTACGTCCTGGGCATAGGCCATTCCGGCCGAGCCGAGAATGCTGGTGCCGAGAAGCAGTGCCGTCAGTAGTTTCGTTGTCATGCTCAGTCTCCCTGTTGACCTTTTTCAGGTTCGGTTTTGAGAACAGAGGCTTTCCGCCCCATGCTCCCCTCGATCGCGGAAAGGGCCGGGCGCAGCTTCTGGCCGGTTCCTTCCAGTATCTTCTCGGCCGCATCGGCGCTGGCGGCGCCGGCAGCGAGCAGAATGGCGGTCTTGACGACGCCGCCGCTGTTCTCAAGCAGCTTTGCCGCATCGTCCCTGTCGCGCCCACTGATCGCGGCGACGATGCGCGCCGCGCGGTCGCGCAGCTTGATGTTGTCGGCCATGAGATTGACCATGTAGCCGTCATGGACATGGCCGAGATGGATGGCGGCCAGCGTCGACAGCATGTTGAGCGCGATCTTCTGGGCGGTGCCGGCGCCCATGCGCGTCGAGCCGGCGATCAGCTCAGGCGGCGTTTCGAGCAATATGGCGATGCCGGCCAGCCGAAGCAGCGGCGCATCCTTGTTGTTGGCGATGGCGATGGTCGCCGCGCCCCGACGCCTGGCTTCCTCGATCGCCCTGACCGCATAGGGCGTCGAGCCGCTGGCCGAGACCGCGATCAGGCAGTCGCCCTCGCCGATGCCGGCAGCGGCAACCGCTGCCGAGGCTTCGGCGGTGTCGTCCTCTGGCCCGCCGGCCAGTGTCTTGAAGGCATCGTCGCCGCCGGCGATCAGGATGGCGATGCGGTCGCGCTGAATGCCGAAGGTGCCCGGCAGTTCCAGCGCATCAGCCAGCGCCATCAGACCGGAGCTGCCGGCTGCCGCGTAAGCGAGTTTGCCGCCGCTGTTCAGCCGGCTGGCGATGATCTCGGCTGCTTTGGCGATGGCAGGAATGGCGCCGCGCACCGCCTTGGCGGCCTCGATCTGCGCGTTGGCCAAAGAGGAAAGGATGGCGTCCGGAGCCTGGATGTCCAGCCCCTCGGCATTCTGGTGAAGCGCTTCGGTGCGCGTTTCGGCCATCCGCTTTCCCTCCAATCCAGAAAACAATACCAAAAAAATACCACTTGTCCACACGCATTAGCAACTTCCCTGCCCTGAAATCGCCGTTCTGGCAAAATGCGCAGGTTTTTCAATTAAATACGCCTTAATCTTTTTGAAAACGAAATTAATCCCTTGGCTATTGGTATTTTATTGGTATTATCTGGCCGGAGGAGAAATCGTGTGAATTTCGTGCTTGGCATCGATGGCGGCGGCACCAGCTGCAGGGCGGCCCTTGCAACAGTGGACGGCACGGTCGTCGGCCGCGCCAAGAGCGGTGCGGCGAACATCCGCACCGATCTCACCGGCGCCAGGGCCAACATCGTCGAGGCGGCAAGGCAGGCCTTTGTCGCCGCCGGACAGGACCCCGAACTGATCCCGCAGACCCCGGCCATACTCGGCCTCGCCGGCGCCAATGTCGGCACCTACAGGCAGCAGCTCGAAGCGATCCTGCCGTTCAGCGTCAGCCGTGTCGAGACCGATGCCGAGATCGCGCTGGAAGGCGCCGTCGGCTCGGGTGACGGCGCCATGGCCATCCTCGGCACCGGCACCGCCTATATGGCGCGCAGACGAGGCAAGTCGCGCGCCATCGGCGGCTGGGGATTCCAGGTCGGCGACCAGGGCAGCGGCGCCCGCATCGGCCGCGACCTGCTCGAGCAGACGCTGCTCGCCTTTGACGGCATCTGCGAAGGTTCGCCGCTGACGCAAGCCATGCTCGCCATCTTCCGCGACAATCCCGAGGATTTGGTCGAGTTCACCACCAACGCCAAGCCCGGCGACTTCGGCGGCTTCGCGCCCAAGGTCTTCGACCATGCCGAAAAGGGTGATGTCGTCGCAAACTGGATCCTCGACAAGGCGGTCGCCGACGTCGAGGCCGCACTTGGCGTGCTCGATCTCGGCAGCGACGATCCGCTCTGCCTGCTTGGCGGGCTGGCGCCGCTCTATGCACCACGCCTGTCGGCGCGCTACCGGGCGCTGCTGAAGCCGCCGCTCGACGATGCGCTGGGCGGCGCGGTGCAGATGGCGCTTCGTGTCTTCTCGAGCACTGCGGAGGCAGCGCGATGAGCGAAGCCGCCGACCAGATCTTCGCCACGCTGAAACAGTCGGCGCAAAGCGGCGCGCCGCTCTATCTGCAGCTCAGGAAGAGCATCGAGGACGCGGTCAATCGCGGCCTGATCGGGCCGGGCGATGCGCTGCCGTCCGAGCGCGACATCGCCAGCAAGGCCGACATTTCGCGCGTCACCGTGCGCAAGGCGGTGCAGGATCTGGTGAAGGGCGGCATCCTCGTCCAGCGCCACGGCTCCGGGACCTTCGTCGCGCCGCGGATGGAGCGTGTCGAGCAGTCGCTGTCGCGGCTGACGTCCTTCACCGAGGATATGGCGCGGCGCGGCATGGCTGTGCGTTCGGCCTGGCTCGACCGCGGCCTCTATGCGCCCTCGCCGGACGAGATGATGGTGCTCGGCCTGTCGTCGAACGAATTGGTGGCGCGGGTGGCGCGCCTGCGCATTGCCAACGACACGCCGCTGGCGATCGAGCGCGCGGCACTGTCGGCCAGCGTACTGCCCGAGCCGGCAGGAATTGGGTCCTCGCTCTACGCCGCGCTGGAAACGACCGGCCATCGGCCGGTGCGGGCGGTGCAGCGCATTTCCGCCGCCAATCTCGGCGACGACGACGCGCGCCTGCTCGAAGTGCCGCCAGGCATTGCCGGCCTGCACATCGAGCGTATTTCCTATCTGGCGAGCGGCAAAGTGATCGAATTCACCCGCTCCATCTACAGGGGCGACGCCTATGATTTCGTCGCCGAACTCCGGCTGAGCGAAGAGGGCCGGCCATGAGCGCGACGAGTAGCCAAAAGGGTGGTACCCATATGCGGCGCGAGATCGAGGAGATCCCGGAAGCCACCGCCCGCCTGCTCGACGGTTCGGCAGCGGTGCTGACCGAGGCCGGGCGCGGCATTCGCGAGCGCGATCCGCATTTCATCGTCACCGTGGCGCGCGGCTCCTCCGACCATGCCGCCACCTTCATGAAATATGCCGTCGAGCTGACCGCCGGCCTCGCCGTCGCTTCGGTCGGTCCGTCGATCGCTTCGATCTATGGCGCCAAGCTCAAGCTGGCCGGCTCGGCTTGCCTGGCGATCTCGCAGTCGGGCAAGAGCCCGGACATCGTTGCGATGGCGCAAGCCGCGAGAGCCGGCGGTGCCCTGACCGTCGCCATCACCAACACCGCCGATTCGCCGCTGGCGCGCGCCTCCGATTATGCGATCGACATCCTGGCCGGCCCGGAACGCAGCGTTGCGGCGACGAAGACCTTCGTCAATTCGGCCGTCGCTGGCCTCGCCTTGATGGCGCATTCTACCGGCGACGATAAGCTTCTGGCAGCACTTGCCCGCTTGCCGGAGCATTTCCGCAAAGCGATCGCCTGCGACTGGATGGCGCTGGCCAGCGCCCTTGAGACGCAGAAATCGCTGTTCATCCTCGGTCGTGGTCCGTCCGCGGCGATCGCCAATGAGGCGGCGCTGAAATTCAAGGAAACCTGCGCCATGCACGCCGAAGCCTATAGTGCTGCCGAAGTCATGCATGGCCCGCTGGCGCTGGTCGGGCCTGATTTTCCGGTGCTGGCGCTCGCCGCCCGCGATGCTTCCGAACCCTCGGTTGCCGGGGCGGCCGACAGCCTGGCAGCCAAGGGCGCCGCCGTCTTTGTGACCTCGGACAGGGCAAAGAGCGCTGCGCGCCTGCCGCATGTCGCCACCGGCCATCCGCTGACCGACCCGTTGGCACTGATCGTGTCCTTCTATGGCTTCGTCGAGGCCTTTGCCCGCCATCGCGGCCTCGATCCCGACACGCCGCCCAATCTGCGCAAGGTGACGGAAACCCTATGAGCGACCGTTTTGCCCTGACTGGCGCCCGGATATTCGATGGCGGCGACTGGCATGACAACGCCGCCCTTGTCGTGCGTGAGGGCCTCGTCGAGGCCATCGTTGCCGCCGGCGCCGTTCCCTCTGGTGTCGAGCGTATCGAAACCGGCGGCGGCATGCTGGCTCCGGGCTTCGTCGACCTGCAGGTCAATGGCGGCGGCGGTGTCATGCTCAACGACCATCCCGATGTCGCCTCGATCGAAACCATCTGCCGGGCGCACGCACCGTTCGGCACGACGGCGCTGCTGCCGACGCTGATCACCGACACGCCTGAGATCACCTCGGCGGCGGTTGCCGCCGGTGCAAAGGCCGCGCAGCAGAAGATGCCGGGCTTTTCGGGCCTGCATCTCGAAGGCCCGCATCTGTCGATCGCCCGCAAGGGCGCGCATGACCCAGCGCTGATCCGGCCGATGCTGGATGCCGACCAGGCGATGCTGATTGCGGCGCGGAAAACCCTGCCGGTGCTGCTGACCACTATAGCGCCGGAGTCCGTCGACACCGTGCGCATTTCGGCGCTCGTCGAGGCTGGCATTATCGTCAGCCTCGGCCATTCCGACACCGGCTATGCCAAGGCGCGCGCGTTCGCCGATGCCGGCGCAACAATGGTCACCCATCTGCTCAACGCCATGAGCCAGATCGGCAACCGCGAGCCGGGGTTGGCGGGTGCCGCCATCGATACCGGCACATTGTTTGCCGGCATCATCGCCGACGGCATCCATGTCGATCCCGCCACCATGGCCATCGCTTTGCGCGCCAAGCAGGGTCCGGCAAAAATTTTCCTGGTCACCGACGCGATGGCGACGATCGGCACCGACATGACGTCGTTTACGCTGAACGGCCGCACCATCTACCGCAGGGACGGCAGCCTGCGGCTTGCCGACGGGACGCTGGCCGGCGCCGACCTCGACATGATCGCCGCCGTGCGCTTCGTCCACCGTGTCGTCGGACTGGACCTGTCGGAGGCGCTGCGCATGGCTTCGCTCTATCCGGCGCAAGCGATCGGCCAATCACACCGGCTCGGGCGGTTCGCCAACGGCACCGCCGCCGATATTGTTTCGTTGTCGGACGAATTGGACGTCAAGAGCGTCTGGATCGGCGGGGAAAGAGTTTTCGGCACCAGCTGAATGCAAATCCCGGGCGTCAGCCGGCTTTGGCCGGCGCATAGAGATCCTTGTAAGTCTCGCGCAGCAGGTTTTTCTGCACCTTGCCCATCGTGTTGCGCGGCAGTTCGTCGACGAAGATCACCCGCTTCGGGTGCTTGTATTTCGCCAGCCGCCCGGCGATGGCACCGACGATCTCGGCACCGGTGATGGTTGAGGCAGGCGCACGCACCACGATCGCCGTGACGCCTTCGCCGAAATCCGGATGGGAAACGCCGATCACAGCACTTTCGGCGACACCGGGCAGCGTGTCGATCTCGCTCTCGACCTCCTTCGGATAGATGTTGTAGCCGCCGGAAATGATCAGATCCTTGCCGCGCCCGACGATATGGACATAGCCGTCAGCGTCGATCAGGCCGAGGTCGCCGGTGATGAAGAAACCGTCGGCACGGAATTCAGCTTTGGTCTTTTCCGGCATGCGCCAATAGCCGGAAAACACATTCGGACCCTTCACCTCGATCATGCCGACCTCGCCCTGAGCAAGTGTCGCGCCGTTCTCGGGGTCGGCGATGCGCAGGGCGACACCGGGCAAGGGCAAGCCGACCGTACCGGCGCGCCGCTCGCCATCATAGGGGTTCGACGTGTTCATGTTGGTCTCGGTCATGCCGTAGCGCTCGATGATCGCGTGGCCGGTGCGCTCGCGCCAGGCCTTGTGCGTCTCGGCCAGCAGCGGTGCCGAGCCGGAAACGAACAGGCGGATGTTTCTTGCCGCTTGGCGGTTCAAGCCATCCTGCTGCAGCAGGCGCACATAGAAGGTCGGCACGCCCATCAGCGCGGTGGCGCGCGGCAGCAGCGAGACGACGCGGGCCGGGTCGAATTTGGTTTCGAACAGCATCGAGGCGCCGGCCATCAGGACGACATTGGTGGCGACGAAAAGGCCATGCGTGTGGAAGATCGGCAGCGCGTGGATCAAGACGTCTGCGTCAGTGAAGCGCCAGTGGTCGACCAGCACCCGCGCATTCGAGGCAAGGTTCTCATGGCTGAGCATAGCGCCCTTCGAGCGGCCGGTGGTCCCCGACGTGTAGAGGATCGCCGCAAGATCGTCCGGTCCGCGCACCACATCGCTGAAATCCGAAGACTGCCGCGAGGCCTGATCCATCAACGAGCCTTCGCCATTGCCACCGAGCGTGACTGCGATAGCGCCCGATCTTTCCACCAAGGCCCCGATGTCGGCTGCCCGTGCCGGATCGCAGACGACCAGCCGCGGCTCGGCATCACCGAAGAAGTATTCGAGCTCGGTCATCGTGTAAGCGGTGTTGAGCGGCAGGAAGACCGCACCGGCGCGCAGGCAGGCGAGATAGAGCAGGACCACCTCCGGGCTCTTCTCGACCTGGACGGCGACACGGTCGCCAGCCTTGACGCCCAATTGCAGAAGCGCGTGGGCCAGTTGCGCCGACCGCGCCAGCATATCGCCATAGGTGATCGAGCGCCCGTCATCCGCCTCCATCAACAGACGCTCGGGCGTCGGCATCCCGGCGCGAAAAGCGTCGAACATATGGTTGCTCATGCATCCCTCTGAGTATGGGCAGGCGCCGGAAGCCGCGGCGCGGCCGGTCTCGCCGGTTTCGGCAGCAGGCGGCGCACGGCGGGCGCGGTCGCCACATCGTTCCTGGCGGCGAACAGCTCGTGGTTCTTCTCGATGTCGTCGAGCTTGTAACGATAATTGACCATCAGGCCATGCGCCTGACGCAAGGCGCGGGGCGACAGATCGCCGAAAAGGTCGATCCGCTCCAGCCGCGCGCCATTGCCGAGATGGAACCGGGCGACCGGGTCGATCACCTTGCCGGAGGCGGTGCGGGCTTCGAGGAAATACTGTGCTGCAAGAGGAAGCAGGGCCTGGCCCGCGCGGTCGCGCACGGCAGCGTCCGCATGCCAGCCCTGGTTGGCGACGAGGTCCAGCACTTCGGCGGCGGAGGGACCGGTCTGCTCGGCCAGCCAGCGGGCAAAGCCCGGCACCGGGGACAGCGTGACGAAATCGGTCAGGCCGGGAAGGTCGCGGCGCAGATCCTCGACCACCTGCTTGATCAGAAAGTTGCCGAACGAGATGCCGCGCAACCCCTCCTGGCAGTTGGAGATGGAATAGAACACTGCCGTCGTGGCCTGCCGTGGCTGCACCAGCGGCCGCTCGTCGGCAAGCAGCTCGGCGATTGTCGTCGGCATCGCCCGGGTGAGCGCGACCTCGACGAAGATCAGCGGCTCGTCACCGAGCTGCGGATGAAAGAACGCATAGCAGAGCCGGTCGTCGGGTTCGATCCGGCGGCGCAGATCGTCCCAGGTGTGGATGGCGTGCACCGCCTCGTAGCGGATAATCTTTTCCAGGATGTTGGCCGGCGTCGACCAGTCGATTCGCCGCAGCACCAGGAAGCCGCGGTTGAACCATGACGACAAGAGGTGCGTGAAGTCGGCATCGACGATGGCGAGATCAGGCGATGTGCTCAGCCGGGCAAGCAGATCCTGGCGCATGCGCACCAGCGTCTCGATGCCGCCGGGCGCCAGGTTCAGGCGGCGCAGAAGCTCCTGCCTGGCCGGCTCGGCGGCGTCGTGCAGGGCAAGTGCCGAGCGATCGTCGGGCGCGGCGCGATAGGCATCCACTGCGGCGGCAAGCCTGGCATGATCAGTGCCGAAACGATCGCGCAGCACATGTAGGAAAGCCAGCCTTCCGTCGGCGCCGAGGGTGCGCCAGCGCTCCAGGATTTCCCTTGCATAGGCGACGCCCGATGCCTCGCCTTGGCTGGAGAGCAGGCGGGCGCACAGACGCGCCAGACTGTCGGCCGAGACCGGCTCGTCACCGCGAACGAGGTTCAGCATCATCCTGCCGCGATCGGCGATGGTGTTCAGCAGGTCAGCGAAGAAAGGGCTGCGGTTCATCGATCCGACCGTCGAAGAGGAGCCTGCGGGAGAGGCATGAGGGTGAGACAGAGAATATGGGACCGCATGTCACGAGCACAAGCGCACCGGCGTCGGCCAACGAATTCCTGACCGGCTGAAGAGACGGCGCGTGCTGGTGACGGCGCGCCGGCAGCCGCAGCGTCAGCCGGCCACCCGGTCGGCCGCTGTCCTGATTGCCTCGATGTTCGCCCGATAGGCTTCGATGCTGCCGCCCTTGAAGATGGCTGCACCAGCGACCAACACGCTGGCGCCGGCGGCGGTGACCAGGGGCGCGGTTTCGGGCGAGATGCCGCCGTCGATCTCGATCCGGATCGGCCGGCTGCCGATCAGCGCCTTGACACGCTTCACCTTGTCGACGATCCCCGGGATGAACGCCTGGCCGCCAAAACCCGGATTGACGGTCATGATCAGGATCAGATCGAGCCGGTCGAGCACATATTCGATCGCCGTTTCCGGCGTTGCCGGGTTGAGCGATACGCCCGCCTTCTTGCCGAGATTCCTGATCGTCTGCAGCGAACGGTCGAGATGCGGCCCGGCTTCGGCATGCACCGTCATGCCGTCGCAGCCGGCTTCAGCGAAGGCCTCCAGATAGGGGTCGGCCGGCGCGATCATCAGATGGCAGTCGAAGAAGGCCTTGGTGCGGTTGCGGATCGCCTTGATCACCGGCGGGCCGAAAGTGATGTTGGGCACAAAGTGCCCGTCCATGACGTCGAGATGGATCCAGTCGGCGCCGGCCGCCGCCACCGCCTCGACCTCGTTGCCCAGCTTCGAAAAATCCGACGCCAGCACCGATGGCGCGATCAAGGTCTTTTTGCTCATGATGCGGCCTTCAAGAATGCTTCCGGGCACTCTTTCTTCATCGACTGCGTAGACCATGATCCCGAAAAGTGGAAGCCGGTTTGTCCTAAGGGTGACTTGTAGAGATCAGCAGGCGTGTTCCGGCGTGAGCGAGCATGACCGTGGCGCGTTCTTTTTCCATCGACCCAACGAAAAACCCCGCCGGATGCTCCGGCAGAGTTTTGGTGTTGCGGTCGACGATTACGGACTGTTGCGCGCCGGATCCCCTACTGGAGAGCCCGCGGCCTACGCCCTTGGCTGCTGCAGGATGTTCGGGTTCAGCAACAGGTTCGGATTGGTCTGCAGCGTCGGCGCCCTGCGGATCGGGGTGCATTCCGGATACTGTCCGACCGTCCCGACCGGGCAGCGCCGGTTGATGATCGGCTGGCACCGGCCGTTGATCAGCCGTGAGCCAGGCGCGCACTCCACCTGCGCCCGGCGGCATGCGCCTCTGATCACCTCGGTCCCGCGCGGGCAGACACAGGCGCCGCGCTTGTTGTGAACCTGGCCGCGGATGGTGCACTGTTCAACAGTCGGCTTCTTGATGATCGGCACACAGGCCCGGCCCCTCAGTTCCGTCCGTCTCGGGCAGACGCAGTCGCCGTTCTTGGACGCGTATCTGACCGGGCAGCAGCTTGCACAGGCGTGCCGGCGGCTCGTCGGTCGACACGCACCTGCGGTTCTCCAGCTTGGATCCGCGCGGGCAAATACAACGCCCGGCGGAGGTCCGTATCTGGCCCCTGAGCAGCAGGCAGCGCTCCTTCGGCTTCGGTATGATGACCGTGCCGCCACCCGACGAGCACTCGCCGTTGCGGAAAGTGGTGCCTTCCGGGCAGACACACCGGCCGGCGTCGTTCATGACGAGATCTGCCGAGCACTCCTTCTTCACGTCACGCTTGATGGTGAAGGGATGGCAGGCATAGGCCTTGCCGCGATCGCCCTGCACATTGGCCGGGTCGCGGGAGAGCACTTCGCCCGCACCTCGCACCGGCGTGTCGGGGGACAGCACGCCGACGCAGTTCTGGCCGCTGACGGTGCCCTGCAGATTGGCCAGGCGGCCGTCGTCGGGGATGATCACGGTTACACGGTGAACGTGGCTTTCCCCGGCGCCGAGCGTCAAGTTGGCGATGCAGGATAGAGGCAAGGTCGCCGGTTCCGGTTCGCAGCCGAAGGGCGGGGCGATCGAGGTGATCGCAACGCCTTCCAGCCGGCCAAGGCCTTCGACGCCGATCGCATCACCGATGCGAACCGGACCCGAGAAGGCGTTTTGCCCGTCGTTCGCGATGGTGAGCTCGAACGAGCAGGGCTGACTGATCCGGCACTCGGCATCGCCGATCTTCTCGACACGGATTGTGGCACGGCCGCCGCCTTTGGCGCAGGCCCTGCCGATGGGATAGACGATGTCATCTCCGGGCGCGGGGCCGTAGGAGCCTCGTGCGCAGTTCTCAAACACGCCATTCGCGCCAACCGTCACATCGAAGTGGCGGCTGGTTCCGGGTGTCATGACGGCGCCGGGAATCTGGCACAACAGCGTATTGGCCGGGACCGGTCCGCACGCCCATTCCGCGCCGTCAGGGGTGACGGTCTGGATTTGCACGGGCGCGCCGCCGGCCACCAGCGTGGCGGCATCGTTGACCCACACCGGACCAGTTGGGGCAGTGGTGCCGGTGCTGATGACGGTGATGCGGCAGGTGACGGCCGCAGCACCGGCCAGCGAGCCGCTGCACAGCTTGGTGATGCGCAGGGCCGGCTTGCCGCCGTCGGGATGACGGATGCGTTGCTTGGCGCAGGCCCGGTTGTTGGTGAGGTCGCTCTCACCGGGGATGGCCTTCACCTCGGCGCAGTTCTCGACGGCGTCCGGCCGGTAACCGGCCGGCATCACCGCCTTGACGAAGATCGGCGCCGAGGCGCCCGGCGAGAGCACGATGCCGGCATTATCGCAGCGGAACTGGCCGGGACCGTTCGGTCCGCATGTCCATGGCGGGGTCGGGCCGAAGGTCGACGATGCCGGCGCGCCGCCCGGATAGGTGTCGGTGACCGTCAGCGGCCCGTCGTAGAGGACGCTGCCGTTGTTGATGATATCGATCACGAAGGTGCAGACGCGATCGGCCGTGCAGACCGGGGTGCGGGCACGCTTCTTCAGGATCAGATCGACCTTCTGTTCCACCGGCGGCCGGCAGTCGCGGTCACGGTCGCCACGCCGGCAGATTGGGATCGAGGCGCAGCCGCGGTCGTTTTGCTGGCTGCCGAACAGCGGCTTGCCGCTGGCGCCATACGCGGCGCAGTTGCGCAAGACGCGACCTTGCCAGCCGCCGGCAGGCTTGAAGCCGAGCTTGAGGTCGACAGAGGCACCCGGGTTGAGCGTGGTCACCGGATGGGTGCATGTCATCGGGCCGGCCGCCGGCGCACAGGCCCAGGGCGCATTCGGTCCTGAATCGAGGGTGGAGCCGGCCGGCAAGGTCACTTCGTCGAGAACGATCTTGCCGTGATACGGCCCGTCGCCGACGGTGACCTTGATGGTGAAGTCGCAGCCGCCGCCCATCGTACAACGCGGAACGTCGGCGCGTTTTTCGACTTTCAGATCCGGTTCCCTGTCCTTGGGCGACACCTCTGGTCGCGCGGAATGACGATTTCGATCGTCTGCGTGCAGCACAAGCCCCAGCCCTCCTCCGGGCCGGCATAGGTTTCGATGCCGGTGACGACGAGGTGGATGACGTCTCCGGGTGACGCACCGACGATCTTCCAGTTGAGCACACCGCCGCCCGCCGGCACCAATTGCGTGTCGGGGATGATGGTGATGCCGGGTGTCGTCGTCGAGAGCTGCACCCACTTGCCGGCCATCTCGGGGCCGACCGGCATATGGTAGATGAAGGCGCCGCCGCCGGGCACGCAATCGACCGTGCCGCGTTCCACTTTGAAGCATTCCTTGCCGGGAGGTGGAGGCGGCGGGTTGCACTTGGTCAGGTCGATCTTGATCGAGGTCTTTTCGCCGGTGAGGATGTTGCCGTCGTCCGGCTTGCCTGGGTCCTGCGACGGGATGATGGTCCCGGTGCCGGGCCCGACGGTTATCTCGATCAGGCCCTGATTGTCGATGATCGCCGGCGAGGCAAACGCCGCATGGTCGATCTTGGCGGTGATCTGGAAGGTGATGACGCGTTCGTTTGGAGCGCCGAATGCCGTCGAGATCGCTGGCGGAAATCCGGAAGTCGGAAACATCAGCCGTGTCGTTCGGGTCTGCCGACGTGCTGATCGAGGCTCCGGGCAGCGATCCGCCGGACGCATCCGTGCCGTCGCCGGACACATGCACGTCGACGATCCGCAGACCATGCGGAAGCTGGTCCTTGAAGTCGATCCTGGTCTTTTCCAGCGCAGTCGCGAGGCCTGGGCTAGCAAAGGCTTGCGGGTTGCCGCGCAGGCCGAAGCTCAGGGAATATACGACATAGTCGCAGCCTCGTTGCCTGCCTTTCTTTGTGAAGAAAGGCACGACCCGGCCCGGCCGCGGATTGACGATGCGCGGGTTGTCGAGGTCGAGCCCGAAATCCGGATCGGCGGTTTCGAGCGGACCGGGATCGGCAGGCTTGTCGATATCGGTCTGGCTGGTCTGGCTGGTCTGGGCCGGAACAAGGTCCTGGGCGAAGCCTTGCACCGGGGCCAGCATGGCGACCGCGATCCCGGCCGCCACCAGCCAGCGCGCGCCGCGCCTGGCGAGTGACAGCGGCTTCATGATCGTCGCAAGCGGGGAAAATGCTGAAATGCTCATCTTCCCCTCCTCAATGTTCGCAGCTGACGGCTGGGGTTCTGAGCGGCACGGTCATCTTGCAGCAAGGGAAGTAGCCGCCCTTGTCGCGGTCGGACTGCCGGTAGAGGCAGAGCCCGACGTCGACCGTGTCGCCAGGATAGTGGCCGGTGATGCCGATCGTGTAGGGCGCGCCGGGAGCATGCGAGAGGGGTGAAGTCATCCCAACGCCTGATGTCCTGGACAGAGCCTTAATCGAATCGCCGCCAAAGCCGGCAGGGTCGCGGAGATAGAGCTCGGCTTCCAATCCGGAGGGCGTGCAGAAGTACCTGACATCCTCGACGTCGAGGCAAGAAGGCACGCCGCCGGGGGCGGAAAATCAGGCGGATAGAAAGGTGGCATGTAACCGCCGCCCGGTATCTGCTCGTAATAGCCGGCACGGCCTTCGCAGGGGCGCCAGACCTCGACGTCGCCGACATGACCTTCAACCTCGGAGTCTTCGAAATAGCCGTCGAAGTCGACAAACCACGAGCCGAAAGGCGGCACGTTGGCCGGCTTGACCAGCGCCGCCGGCGTGATCTGCACGCCGTGCACGGCCAGCGGCCCGCCGCCGGCAAGCTGTTCGGCAAGCGCCGGGTTATCACGCAATTTGTCGCCTGACTTGACCAGCGTGTCGGTGCAGACTGATGTGTCGAGATTGCCGTCGGAATCATAACCATACTGCAGGTCGAGGCCGCCGGCCGACTGCCGGCTGTCCCCGGGGAAACCGACCGCATATTCCTGCGGCATTTCCACCCAGATTGATTCCGTCGCCGGATCGTCCGGGTTTTCGCGCCAATAGCGGATGACCTCGCCTTTGCCGGAATCGGCGAACTGGCTGTAGTCGTAGCGGTTTTCCATCGGGTCGCGCTGGGCCAGGTACATGAAGCCGCTGATATCGAAAGCGATGTCGGTGACCGCGTGGTCCCTGTCGGCCTTGACCGTAAGTTCCCAGCGCGGGTCGACGGCAAAGCTGCCGTCGCGGGCAACGCCCACCGACCAGATCTCGGCTTTTTCACCGACCGAATAATAGAGCCGGCCGCCATGATAGGCGACGGACCAGACGCGGCGCTCGTCCTGAGCGTAGCCCCAGCTGTCGGGGTCTTCGCTGTCGAAGGCAGCGCTCTCGATGTCCATCACCGAGCCATTGTCGGCAAGCGGGGCCAGCCCGCGCGCCGGACGCCCGGCAGCGCCGTGGTCGAACGTGTCGACCAGGCGCCGTTGACATCGATGCGATGGATAAGACCGGTGTCGAGGTCGCTGGCGAAGATCTGACGGTGGTTATTGTCGAAGGTCACGTCGCCGATGCCGGGACCGCTGTTGGTGTCGATATCGGCGAATTTCGAAACGGCGCCGGTGATCCCGTCGATCTTCCAGATGGTGCCCGGTCCGCCACCGTTCTCGGTGCCGAATTGGCCATCCATGAAGGTGGCGCCGGCAGCACCGCGACGCTGCCGCTCGGGACGACCATCCGCATCTTCGTCTGACGTGACGATGTGGATGCCGTGCAGCGAGGTGGCGCCGGCATAGAGGTTCGGAATGCCTGAGGGAGCGCCGTCGCGGACGCCGTCGTCGTAGGTGATCGCGAACACCTGGCCGATCTGCCCGGCCGCCACTTCGAAGGGCGGCGGCGTGAAGACGAGTTGGCCGGAAGCCGGCCCGCCCAGCCTTGAACATCGAAAACGCGCAAGGTTGCGCGCGTCGTGTCGATGAAGGTTTCGTCGACAGGGTCGACGCCGGGCGGCAGGCCTTCTTCGAAATTGGGGGCCTCGTCGAAATTGGGATCCTGTCCGAAATTGGGAATGGCGGTGCCGGAAAATCCAGTCACCGCCATCGAGCAGGATAGATGATCTGCGTTTCCTGCGCCTGGACGGCACCGCCAAGCCACAGGGTGGTGGCGAGCGCCAGCGCCCGAAAGCCGCTGGTTAGTTGCATCGCACCGCGCAAACGGCCAGCACGAGAGCGCACGAACGCGCCGTGGTCGCAAGACATAGAGTTGCCCCCCCGCGGGCGACGGGAGAAACATCCGGCGTTTCCGCGCAAATCAGGGCAAGGCGCGGCGTTCCGGCACGTTTTTCCCTGATCGAATTGTCTGCTTTCCTCGTAGTCACGATATGCCGGCGCTTACGCATGGTCAACGGAATCAGCGGAAAGCCTGGCATATCGGCTCCACCCCGAAAGCGGTGGTCGCGCTGAGTTCCCGGAGACCACGGAGCCTCTGGATTTCCAGTCATAGCCTTTCCTTTCCAGGGCCGCACCACGCGGCGCATCTGGGTGTCAGTCGCGAACCGAGGCGGAAAGGTTCATGGGAGCCATGGCCGGAGGACCCGGCCGCCCGAGAAAAGGATGTTGGAAGCCTTGCGCAGAATGCTTGCGCGCCGCGCAGCCTGTTCTTATATACCCGCCAAGCCGTTCGACGCCGGAATGCCGGTTGCCGAAGCGGAATTTCTTGTGAACAGGGGCTTTCGTCGGAACGCCTGTACGGGTCCTGAGAGCTTGCTTAGCGGAGAGATTAGAAAAATGGCAAAAGTAATCGGTATCGATCTGGGGACCACCAACTCTTGCGTCGCCATCATGGACGGCAAGGAATCGAAGGTCATCGAGAATGCGGAAGGCGCGCGCACGACCCCTTCCATCGTCGCCATCAGCAGCGACGGCGAGCGCCTCGTCGGACAGCCGGCCAAGCGCCAGGCGGTCACGAATCCTGAAAACACTATCTTCGCGGTCAAGCGCCTGATCGGCCGCCGCTATGACGATCCGGTTACGGAAAAGGACAAGAAGCTTGTCCCCTACAAGATCGTCAAGGGCGACAATGGCGACGCCTGGGTCGAGGCCGGCGGCAAGAAGCAGTCACCCAGCCAGATCTCGGCGATGATCCTGCAGAAGATGAAGGAAACGGCCGAAGCCTATCTCGGCGAGAAGGTCGAGAAGGCGGTCATCACCGTTCCCGCCTATTTCAACGACGCCCAGCGCCAGGCGACTAAGGATGCCGGCAAGATCGCCGGCCTCGAAGTGCTGCGCATCATCAACGAGCCGACCGCGGCCGCGCTTGCCTATGGCCTCGATAAGAAGGAAGGCAAGACCATTGCCGTCTATGACCTTGGCGGCGGCACCTTCGACATTTCGGTGCTCGAGATCGGCGACGGCGTCTTCGAGGTGAAGTCGACCAATGGCGACACCTTCCTCGGCGGCGAGGATTTCGACATGCGTCTGGTCGAATATCTGGCGGCCGAGTTCAAGAAGGAACAGGGCATCGACCTGCGGAGCGACAAGCTCGCCCTTCAGCGCCTCAAGGAAGCGGCTGAAAAGGCCAAGATCGAGCTGTCGTCCACCACGCAGACCGAGATCAACCTGCCCTTCATCACTGCCGATGCCACCGGTCCCAAGCACCTGACGCTGAAGCTGACGCGGGCGAAGTTCGAGAGCTTGGTCGAGGATCTCGTCCAGCGCACGATCGACCCCTGCAAGGCGGCGCTCAAGGATGCCGGCCTGAAGGCGGGCGAAATCGACGAGGTCGTCCTGGTCGGCGGCATGACCCGCATGCCCAAGATCCAGGAGATCGTGAAGCAATTCTTCGGCAAGGAGCCGCACAAGGGCGTCAACCCGGATGAGGTCGTCGCATTGGGCGCCGCCATCCAGGCCGGCGTGCTGCAGGGCGACGTCAAGGACGTGCTGCTGCTCGACGTGACGCCGCTGTCGCTTGGCATCGAGACGCTGGGTGGTGTGTTCACGCGGCTGATCGAGCGCAACACGACGATCCCGACCAAGAAGAGCCAGGTGTTCTCGACGGCCGAGGATTCACAGTCGGCCGTGACCATCCGCGTCTTCCAGGGTGAGCGTGAAATGGCCGCCGACAACAAGGCGCTCGGCCAGTTCGACCTGGTCGGCATCCCGCCGGCGCCCCGTGGCGTGCCGCAGATCGAGGTCACTTTCGACATCGACGCCAACGGCATCGTCAATGTCTCGGCCAAGGACAAGGGCACCGGCAAGGAGCACCAGATCCGCATCCAGGCGTCTGGCGGCCTTTCGGACGCCGACATCGAGAAGATGGTGAAGGACGCCGAAGCCAATGCCGAGGCCGACAAGAAGCGGCGCGCGCTGGTCGAGGCCCGCAACCAGGCCGAGGCGCTGGTGCATTCCTCGGAGAAGTCGCTGAAGGAATATGGCGAGAAGGTTTCCGAGGCCGACCGCACGGCGATCGCCGATGCGATCGCGGCGCTGAAGACCGCTGCCGAAGGCGACGACGCGGCCGAGATCGAAGCCAAGACCCAGGCGCTCGCCGAAACCTCGATGAAGCTCGGCCAGGCCATGTATGAGGCTTCGCAGAAGGAAGCCGCGGAAGCTGACGCCAAGGCGGACGCCGCCAAGGACAGCGACGTGGTCGATGCCGACTTCGAGGAAATCAACGAGGACGACGACAAGAAGAAGTCGGCCTGAACCGCATGATGGCAGGTAAAAGCGGAAAAGCCCGGCGCGCAAAGCCGGGCTTTTTTGCAACTCTGGCCGAAAAAGTGCGGGCCTGGTCGAAAAAATGCAGGCAAGCCCGCATCGACACTGGCATCCCGGCGCCATCGCACCTAAATCGGAACAGCGTGCCGGCGAACGACGCGAAATGCTTCAAGACGTTGAATATCCGGACTGCGGGAAAAGATGAAAGCTGATTTCTACGAAACGCTGGGCGTGCAAAAGGGGGCCGACGAGAAGGAGCTCAAGAGCGCTTTCCGCAAGCTGGCCATGCAGTTCCATCCCGATCGCAATCCCGGCGACCATTCCTGCGAGCACAAGTTCAAGGAAATCAACGAAGCCTACGAGACGCTGAAAGACCCGCAGAAACGCGCGGCCTACGATCGTTTCGGCCACGCTGCCTTCGAACAGGGCGGCATGAATGGCGGCGCACAAGGCTTCGGCGCCGGCGGCTTCGCCGACATCTTCGAGGATATTTTCGGCGACATGATGGGCGGGCGCCAGCGCCGATCCTCAGGCGGGCGCGAGCGCGGCGCCGACCTGCGCTACAATATGGAAATCACGCTGGAGGAGGCGTTTACCGGCAAGACAGCGCAGATTCACGTGCCGGCGTCGATCTCCTGCACGGAATGCTCCGGCAGCGGCGCCAAGCCCGGCACCCAGCCCGTCACCTGCTCGATGTGCAACGGCCACGGCAAGGTGCGCGCCACGCAGGGGTTCTTCTCGATCGAGCGCACCTGTCCGCAATGCCAGGGGCGTGGCCAGACCATCAAGGAGCCGTGCCCGAAGTGCGCCGGCCAGGGCCGCGTCACCGAGGAGCGCTCGCTGTCGGTCAACATTCCGGCCGGCATCGAGGACGGCACCCGCATCCGCCTTGCCAATGAGGGCGAAGCCGGCCTGCGCGGCGGCCCGTCGGGCGATCTCTATATTTTCCTTGCGGTCAAGCCGCACGAATTCTTCCAGCGCGACGGCGCCGATCTCTACTGCAAGGTGCCGATCTCGATGACGACGGCTGCCCTTGGCGGCTCCTTCGAGGTGGCGACGCTGGACGGCACCCAGACGAAAGTGAAGGTGCCGGAAGGTACCCAGAACGGCCGCCAGTTCCGCCTCAAGGGCAAGGGCATGCCGGTGCTGCGCCAGCACAACGTCGGCGACCTCTATATCCAGACCGCGGTCGAGACGCCGCAGAACCTTTCCCGCCGCCAACGCGAGTTGCTGGAGGAGTTCGAACAGCTTTCCTCGAAGGATAATTCGCCGCAGTCGAGCGGCTTTTTCGCCCGCATGAAGGACTTTTTCGAAACCTTCGGCGAGCGCTGATGCCTATTCTCGCCAATCGGGTGTAGAGTGCAATTAAGCGGAAGGTTCCCAAGCGTCATCAACATCTTATACCGGCATCCGCCTTGCCTTGGACCCCGCAGCTGCTAAGTAGCCTCTCGGGGGAGCGTTCAGGAGAACTTGCATGGCACATGGTCCCGGACTGCGAAAGGCGCTGGCGGAAAAGTTCGACGACGAACTGAAGTTCTTCAAGGGCTGGATCGACAAGCCGAAGGCGGTCGGTTCGATCGTGCCGACCAGTTCCACCACAGCCCGCAAGATGGCCTCCGTCGTCAACCCGAACTCGGGCCTGCCGGTGCTCGAAGTCGGGCCCGGCACCGGCGTCATCACCCGAGCCATCCTCGCCCAGGGCGTAAAGCCTGAAAACCTCTATGCGGTCGAATACTCCACCGATTTCGTGCGCCATCTCCGCCAGCTTTATCCCGGCGTCAACGTCATTGAGGGCGACGCCTTCAATCTCGATGCGACACTCGGCGACAAGAGCGGCCTGACCTTCGATTCGGTCGTCTCCGGCGTGCCATTGCTCAATTTCCCAGTCGCCCAGCGCATCGCCTATGTCGAAAGCCTTCTCGACCGCATCCCGACAGGCCGCCCGATCGTGCAGCTGACCTACGGCCCGCTGTCGCCGATCCCGCCCGGCCGCGGCGACTACACGGTCGAGCATTTCCATTTCGTCATCCGCAACATCCCGCCAACGCAGCTGTGGATCTACCGGCGCGGGGCGCATTGATCAGTATTTGGGATTTGAGGCGTGCCTGGCCTATATCTGTCCGCTGACAAAGGTGGCCGATGGCAGTGATCCCGAAAATTCTCGTCTTCGCGGGCTCGATTCGCACTGGCGCCTTTAGCGGCAGGACCGCCGATGTGGCGCAGAAGGAACTTGCTCTGCAGGGCGCCGAGGTGACCCGCATCTCGCTTGCCGACTATCCGCTGCCGATCCTCGACGAGGACCTGGAAAAGGAGAAAGGCATTCCCGAAAACGCCATCAAGCTTGCCCGGCAGATCGCCGCCCATGATGGGCTGCTGATCGCGACGCCCGAATATAATGGCTCCATCCCGCCGCTGCTCAAGAACACCATCGACTGGGTGAGCCGGGTGCGCACGGATGGGGGGCGGTCGTTCCGCCCCTTCGCCGGCAAGCCCGCCGGCCTTTGTTCGTCTTCCAAAGGACACTTTGCCGGGGTACGCTGCATCAACCATCTGCGCGCCGTGCTGGTGCGCTGCAAGATGGAGGTGGTGACGCCGGAATGCTCGGTGCCGGAGGGCGGCATCGCCTTCGACGAGGACGGAAATTTCAGGGACGAGAGACTGCACAGTTCGATGGAGCACCTATGCCGCACGCTGATCGAAACCTCGCGCATGCTGTCGACGCGGATCGAGGCGTGATTCAGGAGCGCGCCGAAACCATGCAAGACAGGCTGATCGTCGGCCTCGACGTGCCGACGCTGAAGGACGCCGAGAAGGCGGTGCGCGAACTCGACGGGGTCGTCTCCTTCTACAAGATCGGCTATCAGCTTGCCTTCGCCGGCGGCCTCGATTTCGCCCGCGAGCTCGCCAGCGGCGGCACCAGGATCTTCCTCGACATGAAGCTGCTCGACATCGACAACACGGTGGCCAAGGGTGTCGAGGCCATTGCCAGGATGGGCATGACCATGCTGACGCTGCACGCTTATCCGAAGACGATGGAGGCAGCGGTCGAGGCCGCCAGGGGCAGCAATCTCTGCCTGCTTGGGGTCACCGTGCTGACTTCGATGGACGAACAGGACGTGATCGACGCCGGCTATGAGTATGACCCGCATACGCTGGTGCTGAGGCGCTCCGAACAGGCGCTGCATGCCGGCATGGGCGGCATCGTCTGCTCGGCCGAGGAAGCGGAAGCGGTGCGCCGGATCGTCGGCCCCAACATGGCCGTCGTCACGCCGGGAATACGCCCCAAGGGCAGCGACCATGGCGACCAGAAACGCGTGGTCACGCCGGCGCAGGCGATCCGCAACGGCTCCAGCCATCTCGTCGTCGGCCGGCCCATCGTCAGCGCCGCAGACAGGCGGGCGGTCGCGGAAGCTATCCTTGATGAAATGCGCTCGGCATAGCTGCCCAGGAACAACTTCGGAGAAAAAGCATGCCCAAGGGATATTGGATTGCCCGCGTCGATGTGCGCGATGCGGAAGGCTACAAGGACTATGTCGCCGCCGCCAAGCTTGCCTTCGACCGTTTCGATGTAAAATTCCTGGCACGCGGCGGCACACATGAAAAAGCCGAGGGGCCCGGTCGTGACCGCAATGTCATCATCGAATTTCCGTCGTTGGCTGCGGCGCATGACTGCTATCACTCGCCGGAGTATCAGCGGGCGGTCGCGATCCGCCAGAAAGTAGCCGACGGCGAGATCGTGCTGGTCGAAGGGCTTTAGTTCAGCGGCAACCGCTGCGTCGGTCAGACCGAATGCAGGATGTAAAGCTTGCGCGTTTTCTCGTGGATGGTCCATTCGCCCTCCCAGCCAAGCGGCAGGACAAGCAATTCGCCGGGTCCGACATCTTTGGCTGCGCCACCAGGACCGTGCAGCGTCACGCGGCCGGAGACGATGTGGCAAATCTCGGAATTCGTGTCTCGGCGCGCGGTGAACCGGCCCTGCGAACATTCCCATACACCGACCTCGATCTTGCCATCATCCGAAGTCCAGAGCGTGTTGGCTGCTTCCATCTGATCGCCCTCCACCGAGGTCGGTTTCGTCTGGGGCTCACCGAGGTTGATATGCGCAAGGTGGGCGAAAGTCTTGAAATCGATCATTCCTAAATCCTCGAGATAATGCGGTTCAGTGGCCGGTAATGCGATCGGCCAGGGCCGCCAGCCGCGATGTGCGCGGCAGCCCCTTTGCTTCCCGCTCGTCGGCAATTCGATAGAGCTGATACATCGAATGGACGCCGAGCCAGCGCAGCGGCTCTGGCTCCCATTTGCGCACGGTCCGATTGACCCAGGGAAGCCGCGTCAGCTCGGTGTCGTTGTCCAGCAGAAGATCCCTCAGAGTGCGTCCCGAGAGGTTCGAGGTGGACACGCCGAGGCCTACATAGCCGCCTGCCCATCCTATTCCGGTCTGCCTGTCAAAGCCCACCGTCGTGCACCAGTCGCGCGGCACGCCCAGCGTACCACACCACGCATGGTCGAGCTTTAGTCCCTTGGTCTGCGGCAGAAGCGTCGTCAGGATCTTGTGCAGCTTATCGATCGTCGCCTGCTGGGTGACGCCTCGAATGTCGGTCTTCGAGCCGAACCGATATGGCACCCCGCGCCCGCCCATGGCAATGCGGCCTTCCCTCGTGCGCTGGGCGTAGCAGTATGTATGTGCGGCGTCGCCGAGCACCTCGTAGCCATCCCAGCCAATTTCGCTCCACAGCTTTTCGGACAACGGCTCGGTGACCACGATGGCACTGTTGAGCGCCAACCACAGCCGCTCGTGGCCGGCAATTCCCGCAGTAAAACCCTCGGTCGCCCGCACGATCTTTTCGGCGCGCAGCACGCCCCGGTTGGTTACGACCTTGCCTTTTTCGATCGACAGCGCGGTGGTCTGTTCGTAGATCGGGACACCGAGGCGCTCCACTGCCTTGGCGAGCCCCTGCACCAGCTTTGCGGGCTGAACCCGCGCAACTTTCTTGATGACGAAGGCGCCGCGCGCGTTGTGCACCGCTATGCGCCGGCGCATCTCCGCGGCATCGATATACCCGACGCGTTCGTCGGTCAGCTCCCAGGACCTGGCATCGGCATACATCGCCTTGGCGCGCTGCTCCTGCGCCTCGTTGGTTGCGACCAGCAGTTCGTCGGTACGGCGAATGTCGGCGTCGATGCCTTCGGTTTCCGCAACCGATATGATCTCGTTCACCGTACCCGTCATTGCCGCCTGCATGGCGATGACTCCAGCGCGCGAGGTTGCCTTCTCATATTTTTCCCGCGACCACGAGAACCCGCCGGACAGCCAGCCGCCATTGCGTCCCGAAGCACCGAAGCCGGCGAACTCCTTCTCGACGATGACAATGTTGAGGTGGGGCGCTGCCTGCTTCAGATAATAGGCGGTCCAAAGGCCGGTGTAGCCAGCCCCGACGATGCAGACGTCGGCCACGATATCGCCCCGCAGTGGCGGCCGATAGTCGGGCACGCCGCCGATGTCGGCATACCAGAATGAAACGTCGCCGTTCTTCTTCACGTCCATTGTCGAGATTTTCCCAGATAGGATTCAGGTCAGCGTGAAATCGGCGTTTTCGTCATCCGCCAACAGCTTCACGTCGCTGCCCGCGAATACGAGGTCGACCTCGTCGCCGATGGCGAAGGTCTCGGCGTCCAGCGTCGAGCGCACGATCGCCTTGGAGGTGTCGGCCAGCACGACTTCGTATTTGGAGCCCGATCCGAGATAGATGGCCTCGCCGATACGCCCAGGCAGGGTGTTTCGATCCTGTCCGCCCTTCCCCCGCCTGGCGAGGCTCAGCTTCTCCGGCCGCAGCAGCATCACGGGTTTGGCGCCATTGGGAAGGCGTTTGGCGGCAGCCACTTTCCGTCCTTCTATCTCGAGGGCGGTCTCGTTCCCGGAGGTGGAGGCTGCGCCACGCAGTATCGTCGAGTCGCCGACGAATTTTCCGACGAACAAGGTCTCGGGCTCGTCGTAGAGCTGGCGACCGGTGCCGATCTGCTCGATGCGTCCCTGGTTGAACACGGCGATGCGGTCCGAGAGGACCAGAGCCTCCTCCTGGTCGTGCGTGACGTAAACGAAGGTAGTGCCCAGTTCCCGGTGGATCCGTTTGATCTCGAGCTGCAGCCATTCACGCAACTTCTTGTCAAGCGCGCCGAGCGGCTCGTCCATCAGGAGCAGTGGCGGGTCGAACACGATGGCGCGCGCCAGCGCGACGCGCTGCTGCTGCCCGCCGGAGAGCTCGCTGGGGAAGCGGTGGCCGAAATCCGCCATCTTCACCATGTCCAGCGCCTTGCGCATCCGTGCCGCGCGATCGGGATTGGCGATGCCGCGCAAGGTCAGCGGGTATGCGACGTTCCTGCTCACCGTCATGTGCGGAAACAGCGCGTAGTGCTGAAACACCACGCCGATGTTGCGTTTGTGCGCCGGTACGCCGATGACGCTCTTGCCGCCGACATCAAGCGAACCCGAGCTGACTTCGGTGAAGCCGGCGATGACGTTGAGCGTGGTGGTCTTGCCCGAACCGCTGGGCCCGAGCAGCGTCATGAACTCCCCTGGCTCGATGTGCAGCGAGACCTTATCGAGAGCGATGAAACTGCCATAGTGTTTGCTGACAGATCTGAGATCGATGGCTGCGCCGCGGGTCGATGATGAAGCCATGTCAACGTTTTCCCTGTCTCGAACCGATCAGCAGCCCCGCCCCGATCACCAGCGACGTCGTGATGAAGAGCAGCGTGCCCACCGCCGCAACGGTGGGGTCGGCGTCCCGGGTAATGCTGGAGAAGATCTGGACCGGCAGTGTTTTGAGGTAAGGGCTGGTGATGAACAGCGCGACGATGATCTCGTCGAACGAGGTTACGAACGCAAACAGCAGCCCCGACAGGATGCCCGGCGCGATCAGCGGCAACGTCACCGTCCTGAACGCCGTCAGCCGGGTCGCGCCAAGGCTGGCCGCAGCCGTCTCCAGCCGTTTGTCGAAGACTTCCAGACTGGCGGAGACGGCGATGATGACGAAAGGGACGGCGAGCATCGTGTGGGCCAACACGAAGCCGGTCATGGTGCCGACCAGCCGCGTATCGAGATAGACCGCGTAGATTCCGACGGCGAGCACCACTCCCGGCACGACCATCGGCGTGATCAGCAGTGCACGCAGCACGCCGCTGACGCGGCTTTTCATGCGATCGAGGCCGAACGCCGCCAGCGTGCCGATGACGGTGGCGAACACCGCTGTGACGACGGCAACCTTGAGCGAACCGATCAGGCTCGCAGACCATTCGGGGCTGGTGAAAAAGTTCTGGTACCACTGCCAGGAAAAGCCGGATGGCGGAAAGGCCAGCGACTTCTTTTCGTTGAAGGACATCGGCACCACGACGATTGTCGGTGCGACCAGCCAGACCGCGACGAGCAGGCAGTACAGACCGAGCAGGATTCGACCGGGCTGTTTCATCAGCGTCTCGAGCCCGTCTTGTACGGTTGGCGCGACAGCGGTGCTGCAAGCGCGAGCAAGACGAAGGTCGCAATCAACAGCACCACACCCATCGCGCCGCCGCGGCCCCAGTTGAGCAGGCTGAGCACCTGGTTCTGGATCAGGGTCGAGAGCATGGTCGAACGCGGACCGCCGAGCAGCGCGGGCGTGATGTAGAACCCGAGCGCAAGAATGAACACGATGATGGCGCCTGCGTAGACGCCGGGAAGCGAGAGCGGCAGATAGACCTGGGCAAATGCACGCGCCGGGCTCGCGCCGAGGCTCCGTGCCGCCTGCATGAGCCGCAGGTCGATCGTCTTCATCACCGAATAGAGCGGCAGGATCATGAACGGCAACAGCACCTGCGCCATGCCGATCACCACGCCTGTCTGCGTGCGGATCAGCTTGACCGGACTCAAGCCGACTGCCCGGATGACGGAGTTTATCACGCCCGAATCCTGCAACAGGATGACCCATGCCAGCGTGCGCACCACGCCGCTTACCCAGAACGGCACCAGCACGCACAGGATGAGGATGAGCCGTATCTTGGGTCCGACGGCGGTCATCACATAGGCATAGGGATAGCCGGCGATGAGACATACCAACGTCACCCAGGCTGAGATCGCGAAGGTCCGCTGAAGTACGGTCAAGTTGACCGGTGTGCCGAAGAACCAGGCATAGTTCTGCCATCCCCATTGCGGCTCGGAAAAGCTGCGCAAGGTCACGATGGCGAGCGGCAGGCCCAGGCAGATGACGAGCAGCAGCAGCGCCGGCGCGACGAGCCAGAAAGCCTGTCCACGAAACCAGCGCCGCCGGTCATCTGCCGCGACAGCCGGAACAGTGTCCCGGCTGTCGATTGCTCTCGTTGCCACGGTGGCGGACCTAGTTGCCCGCCATCAACGCGTTCCACTTTTCGTTCGCCACCTCGAAGTTCTCCACCCAGAACTTGATGTTCTGCTGGTAGCCAAGCTTCAGCTTGTCCGGCGTGTTGGTCATGAACGCCGCAGTGACCTCGTCCACTTCGGGTTTCGCGTCCTTGTGGATCGGGGTATACGAGGTGGTTTTTGCAAGCGTCTCCTGCGCGCTCTTCCCGACATAGGCGTTGATCAGCGCATGCGCCGCGTCGGGGTCTTTGACGCCCATCGGAATGGTCATCTGGTCCATGACGACCAGCCAGTCCTGCCACGCCGGCGTGTACTTCGCGCCGTTCTTCACCGCAGTCATGGCACGTCCGGTCCACATCGCGATCATGTCGGCTTCGCCGGATTCGGCGAGCTGCTGGGAATCGGCGCCGGTCTTCCAGAAGATCGTGTCCGGACCGAGCGACTTCACCTTCTCGATAGCCTTGTCGATATCGGCAACCGTCATGTTTTCGACCGACCCACCGGCTGCGAGCAGCGCCTGCTCGATCATTCCGCCGGACAGATCGCCGCTGCCCTCCAGTGCGCGCGAGCCTGGGAACTTCTCGATGTCGAAGAAATCCCTCCAGCTCTTGGGCGGGTTATCCTTGTATTTTTCGGTGTTGTACATCAGCACCACGCCATAGTTCATGGCCGGCACACTGCATTCGCTGATCTGGCCCTCCGGAATGTTGGACGTGTCGATCTTCGAGAAATCCAGCTTCTGGAACAGCTTGCCGCAATAGACGTAGGGCGGGAAATCGCCGGTATCGACAACGTCCCAGGTGACATTGCCGGACTCGACCTGCGCCTTCAGTTTCGAGATTTCAGTTGGCCCGTCGCTGAGCAGCGTCACGCCTGATTTGTCGACGAACTCTTTTAGCGCGGCGATCTGACCATCCTGGTAAATGCCTCCATACGAGACGAAGGTAAGCGTCTTGCCCTTCAGCGAGCCTTCGGCCACCTCGCCTGCCACGGGCTTGCTCTGCGCAAGCGCTGCGGTCGTGATCATCAGCAGCCCGAGTGCGGCCACCTGTCCGATCTTGGTCTTCATAGTTTTATCTCCCATTTATGTGCACCCGCATTAGTTCGGTTCGCCCGGCTGCGGGCCTTGTCCGGGCGTGTATCGATTGAGTTCCGCCGCGCCGCTGGTCGGGGGCGCGATGATCCAGAGCACCTGCGCCGGCGTCTCGCCGATGTTTGCCGTGCGATGCGGCGTCGAGGTTGCGTATTCGATGCTGTCGCCCTCGTTCATGACGAAACGCTCGCCTGCCAGCGTCAGCTCGACCGTCCCCTTCAGGACGACGAACATCTCGTGCTTGCCGCCATGTGTGTAAGCGTCGTTGCCGGTCGAGCCGCCGACGTCGAAATCCCCCGAATAGACCTCGAATTCATGGATCGGCCGCCGCGACAGCAACGTCTTTCGACAACCGTGGCTGATCGGCAGCAGGGGGCGTTCGGCTCTGGTGAGCACCTTGTGGAACCCGCCCTCAGTTTGCTCGAACAGGTCGTTGATGCCGAGATCCAACGCAGCCGCGATCCGCATCAGGGTGCTGGCGCTGGCGCCGCTCAGATTGCGCTCGAGCTGGCTGATGAAGCTCGCCGTCGTTCCGACCATGTCGGCCAGTTGGCGAAGCGAAATGCGCCGGGCCGTGCGAATGGCCTTGATCCGCCCACCGACATGCTTTGCCTTGCCCGCTTCCGTCGCCGCCAGCGCGGTCATCTCCGGGTGTGTCGCAGGGTCGACTTTCACCGAGTGCCTCCTTCACTTAACACCTTATTAAGTGGAATGTCGGAACGCAAGCCATTTGTCGAGGGGACGGCCCAGGGGCGTCGGCGCAGCTGCGTACGCGGGCGCTGCTCACCTCTTTGGCGAGGCAAAAAAACGGTTCGCGGCGATCTCGGCCATTGCATCGGCGAGACCCATCTCCCATTGCGTACGGCAATAGGCGCGGAAATCGAAGCAGGGCAGGCCGGGGCAGACCTCGAATTCGATGAGATGGATGCTGTCGTCAGCTTCGACCCGGAAGTCGATGGAAAACACGTCCCGCAGGCCGAGCCCGACCATCAGCCTTTGCGCGATTTGGCGGATGGTTGAATCGGCTCGCGGCTGGCTCGCACCGACCGGCAGCAACACCGGCTCGATGTATGTCCCCGCCGCCCTGGCGGCCTCGCCGGTGTCGCCGTAAAGCGCCAGGCTGTCCGCCATGGTCTGGAAATCACCGCCCGAATCGACAAAGGCGATGCCGAGCGCCTCGACGCCGGTGTCCGGCTTCAGACCCAGAAAACTGGCGCGCGCGTTGCGCCCGGCGACATAGGGCTGCACGACGACGTCGTCGCGATAGGCGGCGAACACGCGCCGGCTAAGCTCCAGCGCGTGGCCGAGATCGCTGCTGCGCGAATCCGGCCAGATGCCGATTTTGGCGCCGAGCCGGTTCGGTTTGACGAACCAGCCGGTTGGCGAAGCCGGTGGCTCGACCAGCCAGTGACCGTCGCGGGCCAAACCGGATTGCGGCACCGGCAGGCCGAGTGCGCCGAGCACGGCGCCGGAGCGGAATTTGTCCTGGCAGAGCGCAAACAGCGCGTCGTCGGCGCCGATCGTCTTCAGGCCGTTCAGCCTTGCCAGAGCCGGTGCCGCACCACCGCGGAAATAGGCGATGCCGTCGGTCGACGTCCAGACCAGCGTCGTGTCCGGGTCCTCGCCGGTGAACACGTTTGCGGCTTCGTCGAGCGCCACCGGCGCGAAGGACAGGCCGCGCGTCAGGCATGCCGCGGCCAGCGCGTCGAACTCAGAGGCGATGTCGGTCGATTGCGCCAGATAGGAGGCGATTTCGGTGGCGCGCGCCGGCACGTGACCATCGGCGACGAGCCGGTCGAAGCAGGCCTCTTCCGGCTCGTAGACTAGGATCAGCTTCGGCTTGCGGCCCGACATGAGATGAACGATTCCCGGGGATGGATGGGGTCCTGGCAGCGCGATTGCCTACCATCGCACGACAAATGTATTCGGCTTTCGCGGAATCGACGTCAGCCGGACGCCTGCACGACAGTGCTGGCGCTATCTTCGCGTTTGACCATGATCTTTTCCGAACCAGTGTTCGGGACCCATGGTCTAGGCGATCAGCACGCGCGGCTCGAGGCGGCCGTTGACCGGAATGTCGAGCAGAAACGTCATCCCGGCTTGCGGGTCCAGCAGGCGCTGTTTCTCATCCTTGCCCGACCAGGCGGAGGTCACCGCCAGCCGGTCGGCATTCCTGCCGACAAAGGCCGGGCAGGAGGGTTGCGTCACCGGCATCGCGACCGAACGGACGAGCTTGCCGTCAGGCCCATAAGCCTCAACGACGCCGCCGCCCCAGCAGGCGTTCCACAGGACACCGTCGCGATCGAGCACAGAACCGTCGATATAGCCCTTGGCCTTGCGGTGATCGACGAAGATCTTCGGCTCGCCGGACGGCAGGCCAGTCGCCGGATCGCAGCCTACCCGCATCAACAGACCGGTGCTGGTATCGGTGTAATAGGCGACCGTTCCATCTTCGGAAAAGCAGATCGAGTTCGACACCGTGATGTCGGAATAAAGCCGGCGCAACTCTCCCCTAGAGAACCAGTAGATCGAGCCTGCGGCCTTTTCCTCACCCTTGCCCATCGTGCCGATCCAAAAGGCGCCGCAGGGGTGGACGCGCGAATCGTTCGATCGTGTGACCGGATTGTCGGCCTCGATCGCCGTGTGCAGCGTCATCTTGCCGGTCGCCACGTCGCGGACATGCAGGCCGGTTTCGGTGGCGATCAGCTGTCTTTTGTCATCGATGACGGCGATGGCGCTGGCCATCTGGCCAAGCTCGTGGATTTTGACCGCGCCGCCGGAAAAGCGCTTTTCCAGAAGCTGGCCGTTGATGATGTCGAACCAGTAGAGCGTATCAGTGGCGGGGTCATAGCTCGGGCCTTCGCCGAGCTGGCAGACATGGTCGGAAAAAACAGAAACGATGGCTTCGTTCATCGCACTGCTCCAAACGCCTCGTCCCAGGCCGCGACTGCGGCCTGCGCGCGCGTCGCCACCTCATCGGCTCTCATACCAGGCTTGAACAGGCTGGAGCCGAGACCGAAGACGCTGACGCCGGCCGCCTTGTAGCCGGCAAAGTCCTTTTCCGACACACCACCGACCGCGCCGACCAGCGTCTCGGCCGGCAAAACCGCGCGCATCGCCGCGATGCCGGCCGCGCCGAGCACGCTTGCCGGGAAGAATTTCAACGCCGAGGCGCCGAGCCGGATGGCCTGAAATGCCTCGGTCGGCGTGAACACGCCGGGCATCGTCACCATGCCGTAATTCATGGCGCGGCCCATGACCTCGGCGTCGATGTTAGGGCTGACGAGCAGCCGCCCGCCGGCCTTGTGCAATCCGTCGACATCGGCCGCGGTCAGCACAGTGCCGGCGCCGACCAGTGCCGTCGCCGGAAGCGCCTCCACGATCCTTGCGATCGAGGCAAAAGGGTCCGGCGAATTGAGCGGCACTTCGATCGCGTCGATGCCGGCCTCGAAGATCGCCCGGCCAATGGCCACCGCCTCGTTCGGCTTGAGGCCGCGCAGGATGGCGACAAGGCCGCGCTCGAGCTTCGGAAATGGTGCGGTCTCGGTCATGCTACAACTCCGCTTCCGGCGATCATGCCATTTTCGCGCGCCGCCTCGATCAGGCCGGCACGCACCGCCTCGTCGGCGTTGACAGTCCGAACCGCAAGTTCAGCAAGGCCGAGCGCCTCAGTGTAGAGCGCGCCGAGCGCGCCGGAAGCAATCAGCACGACGGACGCTGGGCCATTCCCATAGCGGCGGCTGGCCGAGGCGATCTCGCCGCCGATCAGCAGGCCTGACAGGCAAGCAGCGGCATCGTCGGGTTTAAGATCGTGCAGCAGGCCCGCGGCGCGGATCGAGAACAGTCTCGGCGTGACATCGCCGCCCTCGGCCAGCGCGGTCTCGCACCAGCGCCGGAAAAACGGATTGCCTGGTGCAACCGGCTGGGGCTGCTCGCCCAGCGAATGGCGAAGGATCGAATGCGCCGCCAGCACCGAAAACAGCTCGCCGGTCGGCCACGTGCCGAAACCGGCAACGGCGCCGTCCTCGACCAAAACCCATTTCGAATGGGTGCCGGGCATGCAGACGAGATGACGGCCCTTTGCCGGCAAACCAGCGCCGGCAAGCTGCGTTTCCTCGCCGCGCATGACGTCGGGCGCGTCGGCCTGGCGCTGGGCAAGGCCCGGCACGATGCGGATGTCGCGGCGCTGGCCGGGGATGCGCGCAGCACCGGCAAGGATGGCGCCTATGGGCGCCGGCACGGTGACATAGGGCGCTTCGAGCCAGCCCTGGCGCGAGCCGGCCATGCCGCAGATGATGACGGGCATCGCTTCCGGCGCGCCCATCGCCGCCAGATGTCCTTCGAGAATGGTCGAAAACCCGGCGGCTTGCGCGGTGATCAGCCCGTCATCGCCGCGGCGCTCGGCAAGGACGTTTCCGGCCTCATCGATCAGCCAGATCCTGAGACGGGTGGTGCCCCAGTCGACGGCGGCAACGGAAGGCGCCTTGCTCGGAAATCCTAGGCTCACAGGAAGCCCCCATCGACGATCAGCATCTGTGCGGTCAGCATCCGTGAAGCGTCCGACGCCAGGAACAGCACCGTGCCGACAATGTCTTCCGGCTGCATCACCCGCTTGATGCATTGCTTGGCAATGTGGGCGGCGAGCGCCTGTTCGGTGACCCAGAGCTCCTTCTGCCGCTGGGTGATCACCCAGCCGGGTGCGATCGCATTGACGCGAATGCCGTCGACGCCAAGCTTGCCGGCAAGGCCCTTGGTCAGGCCGAGGATGCCGGCCTTGGCGGCGGTATAGGCCGGCATGTCGGGGTGATTGATGAGAAACGACGTCGACGTGAAGTTAATGACCGAGCCGCCGCCGGCCCTCTTCATGCCCGGCGCCACCGCCTGGGCGGAGAAGAAATGCGGACGCAGATTGATGGCTTGGTTGTTGTCCCAGAATTCCACCGTGACGTCTTCCACCGCGTGGCGATCGTCCTGCGCGGCATTATTGACCAGCACGGTCACGTCGCCATGCGCTTCGGCCGCCTTGGCGGCTGAAGCCCGCAGCGCATCGATGTCGCGTATGTCTGTCTTGAGATAGAGGGGTCGCCGGCCGAGATCCTTCTCGATGCGGTCGGCCAGCGCCAGGCTCGGGCCATCGGCGATGTCGATGAAGGCGACCTTCGCTCCCTGGCGGGCAAAGCCCTCAGTCAGCGCCGCGCCGATGCCGGAGCCGCCCCCGGTGATCAGCACCGAGGCACCTTCAAGGTCGGCAAAGCGCGCCGATGGCATCATTTTTTTCTCCCTGCGCACGATCCCGAAAATCGGTTTCGATTTTCGGAAAGGATCATGCGCAAAATCAAAATGCTACAGCGTCCTTTGCGCGTCCAAAAGGACGCGCGGCGCTGTAGGCTCAGTCGGCGCGCATCCTAGCCAGCCCGGTCGGGGGAGCAAGGGAGAAAAACCGATTCCCGAGGCTTATGTCAGACAAAAAGACGATCACGCCCCACTACGCGTCCTCGCAGCGACCAACCCCACGAAGCATCGAACGCACGCACAGCCTCGCTTGGTCTCCAGCTGACCGACAGACGCACCGCTTGCAGCAGGCAATCCTCAAAATGTCGCGATTGGCAGATGACCGGCGAGGTTGTACAGGCAAGCACAGCTGCCCATCCGATCCGCCGGAGATCCGCCATGCCTCTGAAAATCGCCGTCCAGATGGACCACATCTCCACCGTCTCGATTGTCGGCGACACGTCTTTCGCGCTGTCGCTGGAAGCGCAGTGGCGCGGCCACCAGCTGTTCCATTATACGCCCGACCGGCTGTCGCTGCGCGGCGGCAAGGTGTTTGCCCGCATCGAGGAAATGCAGGTCCGCGACGAAAAGGGCAATCACTATTCGCTCGGCGAAGAAGTCCGCACCGACCTGTCGGAGATGGACGTCATCCTGCTCAGGCAGGATCCGCCCTTCGACATGAACTACATCACCTCCACGCATGTCCTCGAGCGTATCCATCCGAAGACGCTGGTGATCAACGACCCGGCCTGTGTGCGCAACAGCCCGGAAAAGATCTTCGTCACCGAATTTCCCGACCTGATGCCGGAAACGCTGATCACCAAAGACCCGCTGGAGGTTGCCGCCTTCCGCAAGGAGTTCGGCGACATCATCGTCAAACCTCTCTACGGCAATGGCGGCGCCGGCATCTTCCACCTGCACGAGGCCGATCGCAACCTTGCCTCGCTGCTCGAAATGTTCGGCCAATTGTTCCGCGAGCCTTACATCGTGCAGCGCTATCTGAAGGAGGTGCGCGCCGGCGACAAGCGCATCATCCTGATCGACGGCGAGCCGGTCGGGGCCATCAACCGGGTGCCGGCCGAGCATGATTCGCGCTCCAACATGCATGTCGGCGGCCGCGCCGAAAAAACCGAATTGACGGAGCGCGAACGCGAGATCTGCGCCCGAATCGGCCCGTCGCTGAAAGAGCGCGGTTTTATCCTCGTCGGCATCGACGTGATCGGCGACTACATGACCGAGATCAACGTGACGTCGCCGACCGGCGTGCGCGAGGTGCAGCGCTTCGGCGGCGCCGACATCGCCAGCCTGTTCTGGGACGCGGTCGAGGACAAACGCAAGTAGCGCCCTTACTTGGCGGAACAGCGTTTTTCCGATCCGTTTGGCGACGCAACGCGATCAGAGCGCAACGTCCAATTGTTCCCGTAATGTTCTTGCCTTCGCCCGAAATCTGTGGTTGTCTCCGGTGAAGCCGTTCGCGGTATGATCGCATGGGCTTCGGGCGAGCCCGTATCTGGGGGCAGAAAAAATGGTTGCGCGGGTCCGCACGGTCGCTTTCCAGGGCATCGAGGCCGTGCCGGTCGACGTGCAGGTGATGATCGCGCCCGGCAAGGTCAACATGCACATCGTCGGCCTCGGCGACAAGGCGGTGGCCGAAAGCCGTGAGCGGGTGCAGGCGGCCCTGCATGCGTCGGGCCTGTCGATGCCGTCGAAGAAGGTCACGGTAAATCTGGCGCCCGCCGACCTGCCCAAGGAAGGCAGCCACTACGATTTGCCGATCGCGCTCGGCCTGATGGCGGCATTGGGGGCCATTCCGGGCGACATGCTGGCCGGCTATGTCGTGCTTGGCGAGCTGTCGCTCGACGGCACCATCGCAGCGGTGGCCGGCGCGCTGCCGGCGGCGATCGGCGCCAATGCCGAAGGCAAGGGCCTGATCTGCCCTTTCGCCTGCGGCCCGGAAGCGGCGTGGGCCGGCAAGGATTTCGACATCCTGGCACCGCGCAGCCTGATCGCCATCGCCAATCATTTTCGCGGCACGCAGGTTCTGTCGCGGCCGGAAGCCGGCATCCATGCCTCGGCGCGCGACCTGCCTGATCTGGCCGACATCAAGGGCCAGGAGACCGCCAAGCGGGCGCTCGAAGTGGCGGCCGGCGGCCACAATCTGCTAACATTGTGGCTAATTAAACGGAGCGTCGGAAGGGCCCGGCGACGTGGGATGCACAGCGGCGCGAATCCGGGAGCCCCTAAGGGCGATTCCGATGCCTACAAGCATCGTGGGGACGATCTGCCGCGATGTGGGAGATGATTACCTTATGACGTATCGGAAGGCCGACCCCAATGACGAAAGGTGTCGGACCAACCCTGGGCGTCCCATTGTTGCTATTTAGGCCCGTAAAGCCTCCCAGGTCTTGGCACCTACAATGCCGTCGGTTTCAATTTTGGCGCGAGCTTGGAAACTCAGAACTGCCGTCTCGGTGGCGGGTCCGAAATCATTATCTACCGCGACAAGGAACCCCATTTTTCGCAAAAGTTCTTGGAGTTCGCCAACCGCGTTGTTGTTGTTGCCCCGGCGCAACACGATGGTGGAACCCCCTTCCGCAGCTGACCGAAGGATTCCCTGCATTTCAGCGAGCAGCGTTTTCGCCTTGCGCAGATAATTGCCGCGATCTTTTAGTCCATTAAGACCGCCATTCACGAGCATTGTAACCTTGACCAAATTGTCGTTGTCCGCAGGCGCGTTGATCATGCGGACTTTCCAATACTCGCAAGCAATTTTCAATGACACCACCGGGTCGGCTGCTAGCTTGGGGTTATCCTCAAGTTCGAGATGCAGGCTTTCACCCATTCTCCGATAGTTGTCGCGGCCGGTAAGTTGCAGCAGGCCACGGCCCTTATAGCGTCTCCCATCTCCTGGCTTGTTGTTGCCGAGGTCTGAACGGTTCTCATAGGCTGCTCCGGATGCGAATTCTTCTGTAGTGCGGAAACCCGCGCATTCGTGTGCGACTTGGCCCATGAAATGAGCGATCCGCAGCCGAGTGTTTATTTCGTAGGAATCTAATATCGCTGCGAAAAACGGCGAAATAGCCCCCACAATAGCAGATTGTGCCTCCAACTTCTTTCCAGTAAACTGTGGCGCGACGCGCAGAATGAAATTGCCGTCTACCGGAAACATACGCCCCTCCAATCCAAATCCCACAAATTCTCTTGTCCAACGCCTTCTTAGTCAATCTTGGTGATGCAAAGACGGGCTACTCCAACGGGCGAGAAGGCAGCGGTTACCAATGACCTATGCTATTAGGCTATTCGCACGACCTTAAACATGAGGCATTTTGATCTTCAAGCCTAGCCCGTGTTCCTTCTAATCGATCATTGCATTTTGGGACCCACAGCGCAGCGTTAACTGGATTTTTGGGGTGGCAATAAGACCGCACGCATTGGGTCGGGTCGTGGTTCCATCTATCGATACATTCATCCATGCAATGGCGACGCGCATCCGCCATGCATGCTTTCATTCTTCTATCTATGGCGGCGCCGCCAGCGACGAAACGACCTTCACAACGGGAAAGGCATTGCTCGGTAGTTGGGACATACTTACTTAGACACCTCACATATTCACGATACAGTTCCAACGCTTGAGACTCACTAACTTTCGCCCCATTCAGAAACAGGCCACGTATCTCGTTTCTCGCCTCAGAAGTTAATGTCTTCGCCCCTGAAAGGGCATCTTCGACATCCGAAAGACTTTGTGAGCTAATGTCGCTCATTCCCGCATTGCAGACTGACATCGCCTCGCTTATTTCCGTGGCAAGGGCTTGTGAGACGGCCGGTATCGCCAGTGTGTTTAGCGCCAGGAATGGCGCCATTGCAACAAGCACCGCAAGACGCTTGCTAAACGCTTTCATTTGTCCGCCTAATTACTAGGGGCGAATTTTTCGAGGCATGTTATGTATACTGTATAAATTTGTTGCGCGTTTTCCGGATTTACTTTGTCGCCATTGAGAAATATACCTTCAATTTTCTTCTTGGCCTCAGCGGTAAGGGCTCCGGTTCCCTTCAGTATATTTGCTACGTCGGCGGAAACGCTTGCTGAAACCTCTGAACTAACCCCGGCATTGCATAGCTTTAGGGCATCGTCAACGCTCATTGCATAAGCATGGGGCGCGATTGTACCCATGGCCATCAGCGCTCCCGTAAAAAGCGATGTGACGATTGTTGTTGAGATGCTCTTGTATGGGTCACGCTTGAGTATCGACATAGTGTGTCGTCTCCATTGATCCCTGATAGAAAAGAGTCCCCCTCAAAGTTGAACAATAACTGCAGGAGGTTGGCGGCGTCCAGTGCTAGCCAGCTCAAAGCCTCAAATAAATCCGGCCGACATACGCTTCGGCCTTGGAGATTTAATCAAAAGCTCCTTCAGGCAAGGTCGGCATGGGCCGGCAAGGATTTCGACATTCTGGCGCCGCGCAGCCTGATCGCGATCGCCAACCATTTACGTGGCACCCAGGTGCTGTCCAGGCCCGAGGCCGGCGTCCAGCTCGCGGCGCGCGACCTGCCCGACCTTGCCGACATCAAGGGCCAGGAAAGCGGCAAGCGGGAGCTGGTGGTGGCGGCAGCGGGCACAATCTCCTGATGATCGGACCCCCGGGGTCGGGAAAATCAATGCTGGCGCAGCGGTTGCCGTCGATCCTGCCGCCGCTGGCGCCCAGGGAATTGCTCGAAGTCTCGATGATAGCGTCGGTGGCCGGCGAACTCGGCGAAGGAAAACTGACCGACCGGCGGCCGTTTCGCGCACCGCACCATTCGGCTTCGATGGCGGCGATGGTCGGCGGTGGCCTGCGCGTGCGACCGGGCGAGGCGTCGCTTGCCCATCACGGCGTGCTGTTCCTCGACGAGTTTCCCGAATTCTCGCCGCAGGCGCTCGATGCGCTGCGCCAGCCGCTGGAAACCGGCGATTGCATGATCGCCCGCGCCAATCATCGCGTCACCTATCCGGCGCGCATCCAGCTGGTCGCGGCGATGAACCCGTGCCGCTGCGGCATGGCTGGCGAGCCGGGCTATCGCTGCCTGCGCGGCGACCGTTGCCGCACCGATTACCAGGCGCGCATTTCTGGCCCGCTGCTCGACCGCATCGATCTCAGGATCGAGGTGCCGGCGGTCTCGGCCAGCGATCTGATCCGGCCGGACCGGGCGGAGAAGAGTGCCGCGGTGGCGCTGCGCGTGGCCCGCGCGCGGACGATCCAGCGCGAGCGTTTCGAACGGCTCGGCGCAACCTCCGCCACCACCAACGCGCATTGCTCGCCTTCGGTCATCGAGGAGATCGCCATGCCGGATGCATCAGGCCTGTCGCTGCTCAGGGATGCCAGCGAGAAACTCGGCTTTTCCGCGAGGGCCTACCACCGCGTTTTGAAAGTGGCGCGAACGCTGGCCGATCTCGAGGCCAGCGAGACAGTCGGCCGTATCCATCTGGCCGAGGCGATTTCCTACCGCATGAGCTCGGAGCGGATGGCGCAAGCGGCGTAGAGTGTAACGTTCGGGCGCCGGAAGGCTTGACCGCCGAGCCAGTCGCCAAGCCTTTGCACCGGTTCAGCTGGGCCGCCGGGTCATCTCGATGAGCTCGGCGCGCAGTTGCTGCCTGTCGGGAAGAGCCATCGTCGCCAACTCGGCCAACCAGATGCCGTCGGCAGCCAGCCTGACGATTGCGTGGCGCATGTCGCCATCGGTTGCGCGGTGCCGTTCGAAGCGGGCCTGGAACCGGTTGACCCACAATGCGCGCAGATTGGCGTCCGGTCAGCCTGCGGGCCGGAAGCGGTCCGGCCCGCAGGAACTCGACAGTCTGATGCTACGCAGCCCCGATCACTATGCCAATCATTCCGCGGCAGCTACTTAACCGGGATCATCAGATGCGCGTAGGGCGTGCCCGCCCACATCACATATGGCCTGGACGTGTCCGGCTTAGGGTCTGCCGGATAGCCGTGCATCATATCCATTGCGTTGACGATCATCACGTGCGGTCCGGTCTCCACCCAATTGTTGCCTTCCTCGGGCTTCGTCGCATAAGGATCGGTGTTGCTGCCGTCGGTGCCGCCGGCCAGCATATACATGAAGCCGACCTTGCCCTTGGGCGGTTCCTTTTTTCCCATCCACGCCACCGCCCATTCCATCGAGTTGGCATCGCCACACATTGGATCCGGGCCAGGCGTGGCCGGATTGTCCGGCATGCACCAGAAGCCGTTTGTGCCCTCGCGCAGCGTGCGCATCGATCCCTTCTCATCCATGGCGTGGATCGTGGCGCCGCTTGCTACAGCCGGGGGTGCGGCGGATTCAGCGCTCTTGATCATCGCAGCGTCGTCGGCGGCTGCACCTTGCATTGCAGACAAACTGCCCGCCGCCGAAAGGGCAGCGACCGTCAGAAGCCGTTTCATGGCCGTTCTCCGGTTTTTTTGAGTTGATCTTGTGCATGATGTCGGACGCACGGCCTCCCAGAGCCGTTTGTCGGTGGTCAAAATTCTAGCAGATGGCATGCACCGGGACAATGCTGTTTAGCGATGGCTAATATCCGTCGGGTGATTCACACCGGGCATCTCAAACATGCGGCATCGGACTATTCTCTATTTCGCCGCGTCGTATGGTGAGACTGCGCCTTGGCAACGGCGGCCTGCTATCCAGCGCTTTCCTTCGCCTTGAGCTCCAGCCGCCGCGCGTGCAGCACCGGCTCGGTGTAGCCGTTGGGCTGAACGCGGCCTTTGAAGACCAAATCGCAAGCAGCGAGGAAGGCGATCGACTTGTCGAAGTCGGGCGCCATCGGCCGGTAGAGCGGATCGCCTGCGTTCTGGCGGTCGACGACGCCGGCCATGCGCTTCATCGTCTCCATCACCTGGTCTGAGGTGCAGACGCCATGATGCAGCCAGTTAGCGATGTGCTGCGAGGAGATACGCAGCGTGGCGCGGTCCTCCATCAGGCCGACATCGTTGATGTCGGGCACTTTCGAGCAGCCGACGCCCTGATCGATCCAGCGCACGACATAGCCGAGCATGCCTTGCGCATTGTTGTCGAGCTCCTTCTGGATTTCCTCTTGAGACCAGTTCGGCCGCACCGCTACCGGCACCGACAAGATGTCGTCGAGCTTGGCCTTCGGCCGGCTCTTCAGCGCCGCCTGGACGGCATGGACGTCGACCTTGTGATAATGGGTGGCGTGCAGCGTCGCCGCCGTCGGCGACGGCACCCAGGCGGTGTTGGCGCCGGCCTTGGGGTGGGCGATCTTTTCGGCCAGCATCGCCGCCATCAGATCGGGCATTGCCCACATGCCCTTGCCGATCTGGGCGCGGCCGGCCAGCCCGCATTCCAGCCCGGTGTCGACGTTCCAGGCTTCGTAGGCGGCAATCCAGACAGCCTGCTTCATGTCGCCCTTGCGGATCATCGGGCCGGCTTCCATCGAGGTGTGGATCTCGTCGCCGGTGCGGTCGAGGAAGCCGGTGTTTATGAAGACGACGCGGTCTTTGGCGGCGCGGATCGCCTCCTTGAGGTTGACGGTGGTGCGCCGCTCCTCGTCCATGATGCCCATCTTGATGGTGTTTTTCGCCATACCGAGCAACGCTTCGACGCGGTCGAAGATCTCGACGGCGAAGGCGACCTCTTCCGGCCCGTGCATCTTGGGCTTTACGATATACATCGAGCCGGCCCGGGAATTGGCGCGTCGCCCGTTCGGCCCGACATCGTGCAGCGCGATCAGCGCCGTCATCGCGGCATCCAAGATGCCTTCGGGCACCTCGTTGCCGTCGCGGTCCGTTATCGCCGGATTGGTCATCAGGTGGCCGACATTCCTGACCAGCATCAGCGAGCGGCCGGGCAGCGTCAGCGCGCCGCCATCAGGCGCGGTGTAGGCGCGGTCGGGATTGAGTTTCCGCGTAAACGTCTTGCCGCCCTTGGTGATCTCCTCGGCAAGGTCGCCCTTCATCAGGCCGAGCCAGTTGCGGTAGACCACGACCTTATCCTGCGCATCGACCGCCGCGACCGAATCCTCGCAGTCCTGGATGGTGGTCAGCGCCGATTCCAGCACGACGTCGGCGATGCCGGCCGGATCGGTCTTGCCGATCTGGTTGCTGCGGTCGATGACGATCTCGATGTGCAGACCATTCCTGGTGAGCAGGACGGCCTCGGGGTTGGTGGCATCACCACGATAGCCGGCAAACTGTTTTGGGTCGGCAAGCGTGGTAGCGCCGGCGCCCTCGCCCAGCCGCAACATGCCGTTGGCAACCGAAAGCCCGTTCACCCCTGCCCATTTGCCCGTCGTGACCGGCACCGACTCGTCGAGAAAATCCTTCGCCCAGGCAATCACCTTGGCGCCGCGCACGGGATTGAACCTCTCGCCCTTCTCGGCGCTGTCTGTCTCTGGAATGGCGTCGGTGCCGTAGAGCGCGTCATAGAGCGAGCCCCAGCGCGCGTTGGCGGCATTCAGCGCATAGCGCGCGTTCATCACCGGCACCACCAGCTGAGGCCCGGCGACCACGGAAATCTCCGGGTCAACATTTTCGGTCGTCACCGAAAAGGCCGGCCCATCCGGCACGAGATAGCCGATCTCCTCGAGGAACCCCTTGTAGGCTTCCATGTCGCTGGGCGCGCCGTTGTCGCGGTACCAGCGGTCGATCTGGTCCTGCAGCGCGTCGCGCTTTGCGAGCAGCGCCCGGTTCTTCGGCGAAAGATCGTGCACGATGGCCGCAAAGCCGGTCCAGAACGCGTTGGCTGCAACGCCGGTGCCCCGCAGCGCCTCGTTCACGACGAAATCATAAAGCTCGCGGGCAATCCGCAATCCGGCGATTTCGACGCGATCGGTCATCAGGGCTTCTCCAAGGCTTTGGCTGGGTTGCCGGCCCGGGGCGTTTGACATGCCATGGTTGCAGGGTCAATTCCGCTTAAGGTGAACGTAGGGCATTTCCCTTCGTCATCCCAGGGCGGAGCAGGAGCGAAGCGACGTCGTGGAGACCCTGGGATCCATGCCGTTATTCTGGCGGCAGTGCTCCGGGGGACCAGAATCGAGTGCTTCTTCGCACCGGCGGGCAGCGCAGTGTCCCCAGCTCTGTTGCGGATACCAGCGCCGTTCCGAGCCGCTGCATTCTTCGGCTGAGGTAACGGCATGGATCCTAGGGTCTGCGCTCCGCTTCGCGTTCGCTCCTCCCTAGGATGACGAAGGCGCAGGGAATTACACCGCAATCCTTGGCCTGCCCGACGCCACCGCCACGACATGCGCCTCGATGAACATGCGCTGGGCTTCGACGGTCGAGACGCGGAATTCGGTGGCGACCTCGATCTCGGCGCTGTCGGTGCCGGCTTCCCTGGCCCGTCCGGCGGCAATGGCGCGGACATCGGTTTCCGCCGCGGCGATCGCCGCCGCCTCGTCTTTGAAATCGCGCACGCTTTCGCCTGAAGCGACGCGAAACAGCCCTTCCTGGGGCTGGCTGACGCGCGCCTCCGCCGAGACCCTGACCTGGCCGACGACGGCGCCGAGCGCGTTGGCGACATCGGTATCCTCCGGTACAACGCAGTCGTTGCCGATGAGCGGAGGCAAGCCGGCATAATGCAGCGGCGCCGAGGCGCCGAGGCCGATGACCGGACGGTCGAGCGCGACGCTGAGCCGGGCGATGCCCGGATGGGAATCGACGGCGCGCTGCACCAGCGCGTGCGCCACGGTCGCCGCGCCATCCAACCCGTCCTCGGCAAAGGCGGTTTCGAGGATGACTTCCGCCGACCAGCGCGTCAGCGTCAGCAGCACCCGCTCCGAGAGCGCTTCCGGCGAGGCGGCGATGAACTGGCCGCGGCCGTCGCGCTTGCGCGTGAACAACTCGGCGCCGAGCCTTGCCGTTGCCGCATCCCAATTGGCCTGCTTGCCCAGAACATGGGCGGCATCCGAGGGCGTAAAACCCGAAATATGCACCAGGCCGCGCGACACCAGCCGGTTCAAGGTGGCGTTCTGGGCGTTCGAGGTGAGCAGCCTGTCGAGGGCGAGCGGCACGCTGCCAATCGCCTCATATAGCCTCGCTTCCGGAGCAGTGAGGCCGGCCGCCAGCCGCTCCGGCACGCCGGTCCTGACCGCCAGGCGGCCATCCATGCGGCCGGGGTTAGGCGCCCGCAGCTGGCGTTCCAGTTCGACAGTCACGGCCTCGCCATGCACCATGCCCGCCAGCGCCAGCGGCACCAGGCGGCGCGGTCCGAGCAGAATCTTTGGGTTGAGCGCGCCGTCCTCCAGCGTCACTTCAGAATCGCCGCCGAGCCCAAAAGTGCGCATGGCCACCGCCTCGACCATGGTACGGAAGCCGCCGACGGTGGCGCCTTCCGGATCGAGCCTGGGACGGCCCCCGTCGAGCACGGCAACGTCGGTGGTGGTGCCGCCGATGTCGGAGACGACAGCGTTGTCGAGGCCGGTCATGTGGCGGGCGCCAACCAGGCTGGCGGCCGGGCCTGAAAGAATCGTCTCGATCGGCCGCTGGCGGGCGAACGCCGCCGAGACCAGCGCGCCGTCGCCGCGCACCACCATCAACGGGGCGGCAATCTTGCGGGCGGCCAAAAACCCTTCGGTCGCCGCCACCAGCCGGTCGATCATCGAGATCAGCCTGGCGTTGAGCAGCGTCGTCAGCGCCCGGCGCGGACCGCCGAGTTTGGCCGAGAGCTCGTGACTGGCGGTGACCGGCAGGCCGGTCTTTTCGCGGATCAGGTCGCGGGCGGCGAGCTCATGCGCCGGGTTGCGGGTGGCGAAATAGGCGCAGACGGCAAAGCCCGACACCGAGGCGCCGAGTTCCGGCAGCGCGGCCTCCAGCCCGGACAGGTCGAGTTTTGCCGCATTGCCGTGGACGTCATGGCCGCCGGGGCAGAACACCACAGGGTCGCTGCCGAGCGCCGCCTTCAGCCCGTCGCGGGCGAGGTCGCCTTCGGAAAAGCCGATCATCACCAACGCGACGCGGCCACCCTGCCCTTCGACCAGTGCATTGGTGGCGAGCGTCGTCGACATCGACACCAGTTTTATCGCTGCAGGGTCGGTGCCGGCTTTCTGCAGCACCGCATCGACCGCGCCCGATATGCCGACCGCCAGATCGTGGCGCGTCGTCAGCGCCTTGGCCTTGGCGTGCACTTTGCCGCTTGGCCCGCCGGCTTCGGACCACAGCACTGCGTCGGTATAGGTGCCGCCGGTGTCGATGCCGAGGAACAGGGATTTGGTCTTGGCGGTCATTGGCGGGTCCGGAGTTTTGCTTCCCCGCCCTTAGCCGATACCGGCCGGCCGATAAAGCCGCGAGCGCTGGGCCACGGCGCCTAATCTCCACCCTCGAGGGGGAGATGTCGCCGAAGGCGACAGAGGGGGTCGCCTTGCGTGGAGCGCCAAGCTCTTATAGGGCGAAAGAAGAAGTCGGCGCTTGATGCGAGACGACCCCCTCTGGCCTGCGGCCATCTCCCCCTCAAGGGGGGAGATTCCAGCGCCAGCTAACCCACAAACCCCACCTTCTTATGCGTCCCATCACAGAACGGCTTGTTGGCGGAATGGCCGCAGCGGCAGAGGAAGGTGCGTTGCGTGCGGTCGACCGTGTGGCCGGTGCCGGTGACGATTTCGAGATTGCCCTCGAGCTTGAGCGGGCCGTTGGTGGTCGGCGTCACCGTCAGCAGGCCATTCCGCGCGTCCAGCGCCGGCGTGTCCTTCAGCGCCGGCTCGCCCGTGGCGGCGAAGCCTGACTTGCTGTGGCTGCCGTCGCAGAACGGCTTGTTTTCCGAAGCGCCGCAGCGGCACAACGTGGCGCGAAAAAACGTCTCGTCGCCCAGCACGATCTCGGCATGCAGCGCCAGCGGGCCGTTTTCCCGAATGCGCACGGTGTTGACCACTGGCGGCTGTTCCTGCGGGCCGCCATGGTTCCTGACATAGGTGATGGCGCCCGACGGGCAGCTTTCGGCGATCGCCACGATCTTCTCGACGCTGGCCGCCTCGGGATGGATCCACTGGCCGGGCGCGTTGGGCACGAAGACACGTGGATCGCCAAGCACGCAGTTGCGCGAATGGATGCAGCGCCGGCTGGAAAAGCCGACATCGATTTTCTCGCCTTCCACCGTGCTTGCCATGGGTGAGGTCTCCTGGGTTGCAGGCAGGCTAAGGCTGCTGCGCGAAGGGCGTCAAGTAGCGATCTCCCCCCTCGTGGGGGAGATGTCCGGCAGGACAGAGGGGGCGTGAAGGATCGCCAACGTGTCAGGGTCGATCAACCGATAATTACCGAAGGTCGCAGCGCCGTTGATCGATATGCCGGCGGGACAGCGCCCCCCCTCTGGCTGGTCGATTTCTAGTTCGCGGGCGGCCTCTTCAAATTTTAGCGTTGACTCTTTTCAGCTTTGGCAGATTGCATTGTTCTATGACTTCGGGGGACGTTCTACGGAGCCCTACTTTATTGCATATTTCGATGAGGCTGGGGATCCAGGCATAAAGACAGTTGCGCCTATCGACCCGGGCGGGGCCAGTGAATGGTTTTCCGTGGGCTGCGCAGTGGTTCGAGCAACGAATGAGCCAAACTTGGTCGATCTCATCAGATCGATCAAGACTTCAATCTATTCTACGCAAAGTCCTGACCTTCATTTTCGTAACATCGTTGAGCACAAGAAGAAGACCGTCTGCGAGGCTCTAGCGGATTCGGAGCTTCGATTGTTTGTCGTCGTCTCAAACAAAAAGAACATGCGAAAATACCGCAACCCTCAGGCGGAGGCGGTATCGCTGCACCCGAACAATTGGTTCTACAACTACTGCATTCGCGTGGCGCTTGAGCGTGTGAGCGAGTGGTGTGCTGCGAGATCCATCTTAGAGACCGGGGAACCGAAGCACGTCAAATTGGTGTTCTCCCGTCGCGGCGGACGTTCATATCGTCATGTCGACACCTATACTGATTTGTTGGCGAAGCAGTCTGCACAAGGACGCATTTATCAGACTGCAAGGGTGCCAGATTTCCGCGTTCTCGATCACCGGCTTATTGAAGTGATAGACCATAACAAAAGCGCTGGTTGTCAAATCGCGGACGTGGTGGCCAGTTCTTTCTTTCAGGCAGCAAATGCTGGTAACAAACGTTGGAACACGGAATATGCCGAGGCCCTGAAGCCCCGAATTGCCTCTAACAAATTCGGCTACTCAAACTTTGGCGTGACACTTCTGCCATGGCGAAACTGGACACTGAATCTCACAGACGCCCAAAAGAAAGTGTTTCGATTTTACGGCTATTTCATATGAAAGCGGCGGGTCCCGGCCTCGTTGCCATCGGGGGCTTGTAGGCCACCATCCAGTGGGCGACCGTCCGTCCGACTGCGGCATCTATGATACCGCCCGAGGGTACTCCGGCGTACCCCGCCGAAATAAATATCAGGCCAAAATGTTAAAAAATCAAGCCAAATCAAACGTTTAGTGACATTTTACATAACCCGTTGAGCGGACTCACTTTTCCGACGACGTTTGCGTTCAATATGCCGCTCAAAGAATCTTCTGCATCACCTCTCGGACAATAATCTCCACCGTGCAGCTTCAGCGCCGCGCTGGCGGGGGCCTGCCGCCTCCGGCAGCTCCCCCGCTTTCGAAGAAGCCTGCCATCGATCAACCGGATCGATGACTTGGCACGCTGCGCGCGCCAAACGGCTTCTCAATCCCCCATCTTCAGCGCCTGGATAAACGCCTCCTGCGGGATGTCCACTTTGCCGAACTGCCGCATCCGCTTCTTGCCCTCTTTCTGCTTGTCGAGCAGCTTGCGCTTGCGCGAGACGTCGCCGCCATAGCATTTGGCGGTGACGTCCTTGCGCAAGGCCGAGATGGTTTCGCGGGCGATGACCTTGCCGCCGATCGCGGCCTGGATCGGGATCTTGAACAGATGGTGCGGGATCAGCTCCTTCAGCTTCTCGCACATCTGGCGGCCGCGCTTTTCCGCCGCCGTGCGGTGGACCAGCATCGACAGCGCGTCGACCGGCTCCTCATTGACCAGGATCGACATCTTCACCAGGTCGCCCTCGCGATAGTCGGTCAGGTGATAGTCGAAGGAGGCGTAGCCCTTGGAGATCGACTTCAGCCGGTCATAAAAATCGAAGACGACCTCGTTGAGCGGCAGATCATAGGTCAGCATGGCACGCTTGCCGACATAGGACAGATCGGCCTGAATGCCGCGCCGATCCTGGCAGAGTTTCAGGATGCCGCCGAGATATTCGTCCGGCGTCAGGATGGTGGCCCGGATCCACGGCTCCTCGATGGCCTGGATCTTGACCACGTCGGGCATGTCGGCCGGGTTGTGCAGTTCCTTCGTCGTGCCGTCGTTCAGAGCCAAGCGATAGACGACCGAGGGCGCCGTGGCGATGAGGTCGAGGTTGAACTCGCGCTCCAGCCGCTCCTGGATGATTTCCAGATGCAAAAGGCCAAGGAAGCCGCAGCGATAGCCGAAGCCGAGTGCGGCGCTGGTTTCCATTTCGTATGAGAAGGAAGCGTCGTTGAGGCGCAATTTGCCGACCGCGGCGCGCAGATCCTCGAAATCGGCCGCGTCGACCGGGAACAGCCCGCAGAACACCACCGGCTGCGCCGGCTTGAAGCCGGGCAGGGCTTTTGCCGTCTGGCGCTTGTCCTCGGTGATGGTGTCGCCGACGCGGGTGTCGGCCACTTCCTTGATCGAGCCGGTGAAGAAGCCGAACTCGCCGGGGCCAAGCTCGTCGACATTGATGCGGGCCGGCGTGAAGACGCCGGTGCGCTCGACGAGGTATTTGGCGCCGGTGCCCATCATGCGGATGGTCTGGCCCTTCTTCAGCACGCCGTCGATGATGCGGACCAGCACGATGACGCCGAGATAGGCGTCGTACCAGCTGTCGACCAGCATCGCCTTCAGCGGGGCTGCGATGTCGCCCTCGCGCGGCGGCGGCAAGTCGTTGACGATCGCTTCCAGCACGTCGGGAATGCCGAGCCCGGTCTTGGCCGAGATCAGCACGGCGTTGGAGGCATCAATGCCGATCACCTCCTCGACCTGCTCGCGGATGCGCTCTGGCTCGGCGGCAGGCAGGTCGACCTTGTTCAGCACCACGACGATCTCGTGGTTGTTGTCGATGGCCTGGTAGACATTGGCCAGCGTCTGCGCCTCGACGCCCTGGCTGGCATCGACGACCAGCAGCGAGCCCTCGCAGGCGGCCAGCGACCGCGACACCTCGTAGGCGAAGTCGACATGGCCGGGCGTGTCGATCAGGTTGAGGATATAGTCCTCGCCATTGTTGGCGCGGTATTTCAGCCGCACGGTCTGCGCCTTGATGGTGATGCCGCGCTCGCGCTCGATGTCCATCGAGTCCAGCACCTGCTCCTTCATGTCGCGCAGCTCCAGCCCGCCGGTGGACTGGATCAGCCGGTCGGCAAGCGTGGATTTGCCATGGTCGATATGGGCGACGATGGAGAAATTGCGGATGTTCTTGATCGGCGTGGTCATGTCGCGCGCTTTAGCAGGGGCAGCTTGCCCGGGCAAGCGGCGGCGGGCGCGGCGCATAAGCCGCCGGCGGGCGCAAAGCCGTTAAACTTTGATCCATTAGATTAGGGCATAGTCCGCGCCCTGCGTGACAGGCCCACGACCTGTCACCGTTTGGGGGGCCAAGCAATGCTACAATATGGACGTCATTTTCTCAATTCCGAGAGCGGCTCCCTCGCGCCGATACTCGCCATCATGCTAATCCCGATGTGTGCCGCTCTGGGCTTTTCAATCGACTACAACTCAGCCGTTGCGACCAAGGGATCGATGCAGAATGCGCTCGATGCCGCGACGCTGTCGATCACGACGCTGCCGACCAGCACGTCACTGGCGGACCGTCAGGTGAAACTGCAGGAGTCGTTTACGGCCAATAGCGGGCAAGGCACCGCCAAGCTCGACAGCTTCGTCGTCGCCGCCGACGGCACCGCCAGCATCAATGCTTCGGCCAAGTTTGCCATGCCGACGAACTTCATGCAGATCGCCCATGTCGACACGGTGCAGATCGGCGTCGCGTCGGCGGTGCGCAAGCGGCCGGCGCTGGTGCAGACCACGTTCAAGGTCGACCTGGTTTCGGGCCATTGGAACAAGACGATGACGCTCTATGGCACGAAATTCGGCGAGACGGCGATCAATCCGTTGATGAAGATCACCTATGTCTACAACAACTTTGGTGATCCGAAAGGCTACGGCACGTCGACAGTGTATACGGTCAATGGAGCGACGAGCACGAAGGTCCAGGAGCAAAAATGCACGACCAAGACGGTGCAGAACTTTAACGGCCTGCCTACCGGGGCGATTACCCAGACGAGCGGCAACAAGAAATATCTGACCACCTGCACCAACACCATGACCCCCGCGAACGGCGCCGGCGCGGTGATCGACGTCAGCCTGATGGATGTGCTGTATCTGCAGATGGATGTGCCGTCGGCCCAAACACCCAAGCTCAAGTCAAACGACGCGAACACATCGAACCGGTTGTATATCGACGGCGTTGAAGTCGCGAACGGCAAACTGGTGGACATCTTCACCGCCGTGCCGTGCGGCCAACCCAGCAAGCAGGCCTGGGAGGATGGCGGAACGACTGTACCGGCCCCGGTGTCCAACGCCGACTTTTTCTACACCGTGACCGGCAAGTGCGACTTCAATCAGCGGCCTTCGCAAACAGTGCTTACGCAATAGGCTGGCCAGCTGCGGCGGGCGCCTCGGCAAGGGCCGATCTGCGACGAAGGAATGCATCCCAGCGCCGCCGAAGGGCGGCGTTGCTATTTGTGCTGGTTGATCCGACAGCGGTCAGACTGCGGTGCGAGATCGCTTGCTGATCGGCAGTGCATGGCCGGCCATTTTCTGATCTCGGTCCGCTGTCGATAAATGACCACACAGCTATGCAAGGCTCGAATCCTTCCAAACTCACGAAGGGACAAACCAATGGCGAGCAAGCTGGTTTGGGGCATTCTCGGTGGGGTGGTGCTAGGCGCCGCGTTCGGCAATTTGGGCGGCAACACCGGGATCTGGATTGCCGTTTGCATTGTGGTCGGTGCCGCCGCGGCCGGCCTATGGCATTACATGGAAACGTGGCGCCAGGGCTGAGCGCAGTCAGCCACCGTTTTGCTGCAGGCCAACGTGACTAGGTGAACGATCACGAAGCGGTGATGGCTGTAACGAACCGCACCGCGGCGGCGAAGTGTGGACATGACCGGCGCTCCACGTCCGTCGCAGCGGAGGACAGCCGATGACTGGATCAAAAAGCCAAACGCAGCAGGGGCGCGACGCGCGCAGGCGCGGCGGCGCTGTTTTCGGCGACGATGCCGATGCGGTCGGCGCCTACGCACGGCAATGTGAAACGCCGGCGGATCTATATGTTCTATTGTAAAAACACCATCAAGGGAGATCAGACATGACCGGTATTCGAAAACCCGTTTCGAGGTGGTCGATGAACTTCGCCAGGGGCGCGCTTGCGGCGCTGATGCTCGCGGCGGCCGGCGCCGCCTTGTGGCAGACGCCGGCGATCTCGGCCGAGGCGGCGGTGGTGATCCCGCCGCCGGCGGTGGACGAGAAACCCGCCGCCGGCACCGCCAAGGCGGTCTTCGCCGGCGGCTGCTTCTGGGGCGTGCAAGGCGTGTTCCAGCACGTCAAGGGCGTGACCAGCGCCGTCTCCGGCTATGCCGGCGGGACCGAGGACACCGCCGACTACGAGACGGTCGGCACCGGACGGACCGGGCATGCCGAAGCCGTCGAGATCACCTACGAGCCATCCAAAGTCACTTACGGCCAGTTGCTACAGGTGTATTTCTCGGTCGCACACAACCCGACGCAGCTGAACTATCAGGGCCCGGACCGCGGCCCGCAATACCGTTCGACGATCTTTGCCGAAAACGACGCCCAGAAGAAGATCGCCGAGAACTACATCGCCCAGCTCGACAAGGCCAAGGTGTTTCCAGAGCCGATCGTGACCACGCTGGAGACCGGAAAGACGTTCTACCCGGCCGAAGACTATCACCAGGACTTTTTGACGCTGAACCCGACCTACCCCTACATCGTCTACAACGACCTGCCCAAGGTCGAGAATTTGAAGACGCTATTCCCCAATCTTTACAGCGACAAGCCGGTGCTGGTGCTGGCCGCCAACAAGAGCTGATCTTTTGCGACGCGTTTAGGGCAGCGAGCGGGCAGCAATGCCCCGCTTAAAGCGCGTCGCGCGTGATGGGATTCATGCGACGCGTTTTTTGTTTTATCCATGTCGTTATCCCAAAACCGCTGCGCACTTTTGGGCGACATGGATTATTGTACGCCCAGAAACTGCCTGAGCTCCGGCGTCCTGGGGTTGGTGAAGACGTCCTCGGGGGCGCCGATCTCGTGGACGCGGCCCTGATGCATGAAGACGACGCGCGAGCAGACGTCGCGGGCGAAGCGCATCTCGTGGGTAACCATCACCAGCGTCATCCCTTCCGCGGCCAATTCCCTGACCACGGCCAGCACCTCGGCGACGAGTTCGGGGTCGAGCGCCGAAGTAATCTCGTCGCACAGCAGCGCGATCGGCTGCATGGCGAGCGCCCGGGCGATGGCCACGCGCTGCTGCTGGCCGCCGGACAATTCGTCCGGCAAGGCGTCGAACTTGTGGGTGAGACCGACGCGTTCGAGCATTTTTCGCGCGACCGCCTCGGCGTCCTTTTTCGGCGTCTTCTTCACCACCATTTGCGACAGCATGACATTGCCGCCGGTCGTGAGATGCGGAAACAGGTTGAACTGCTGAAAAATCATGCCGACCTTCAGGCGCAGCGCCTTGAGATGAACCTCGTCGGGCAGGAACTGGGCGCCGGCGACGACGATCGAGCCTTCATCGATGGTCTCCAGCCCGTTGATGCAACGCAGCAGCGTCGACTTGCCCGAACCGCTTTTGCCGATGATGGCGACGACCTCGCCCGGCGCAATGTCGATGGAAATCCCCTTCAGCACCTCGTTGTCGCCGAAGCGCTTCTTCACCTCAGTGATTGCGATGAGCGACATTGAGCTTCCTTTCCAAGAGCTGGCTGGATTTCGACAGCGGCCAGCACAAAGCAAAGTAGATGAGCGCGACCAGGCCATAGACGGTAAACGGCTGGAACGTCGCGTTGGTGACGATCGAACCGGCCTTCGACAATTCGACGAAGCCGATGATGGAGGTGAGCGCGGTGCCTTTCACCACCTGCACCGAGAAGCCGACGGTCGGCGGCACCGCCACTTTCAGCGCCTGCGGCAGGATGACGTAGCGCATCTGCTGGAGACAACCCATGCCGAGGCTGGCGGACGCCTCCCATTGGCCTTTGGCGATGCTCTCGACGCAGCCGCGCCAGATCTCGGCGAGGAACGCGGCGGTCCATAGGATGAGCGCGACACAAGCGGCAAGCCAGGCGGGAACGTCGATGCCGAACAGGCCAAGCCCGAAGAAAGCGAGAAAGAGCTGCATCAGGAGCGGCGTGCCCTGGAACAGCTGGATGTAGCCGCGTGACAGAAGCCGCAGCCCCTGCCGGCCGCCGATGCGCAGGAAAAGCAGGGCCGCACCGACGATGCCGCCACCTATGAAGGAAACCAGCGAGAGGACAACGGTCCAGCGGGCAGCCAGAAGCAGGTTACGCAGGATGTCCCAGAAGCTGAACTCGGTCATGGCGCCTGTCTCATCGCGACGCCTTCCTCGGGAACAGCATCCAGCCCAGGCCAGCCAGCAGCTGGCGCAGCAGGATGGCGAGGGCCAGGTAGATCAAAGTGGAGACGATGTAGGTTTCGAAGGCCCTGAAATTGCGCGACTGGATAAAGTTGGCGGCGAAGGTCAGGTCCTCGGCGGCAATCTGCGAAACGACGGCCGAACCCAGCATGACGATGACGATCTGGGACGACAGCGCAGGCCAGATGCGCTGCAGCGCCGGGACCAGAACCACATACCAGAAGCTCTGGAACGGCGTCATGGCGAGGCTCGCGCCGGCTTCGAACTGGCCACGTGGCGTGGCCTGGATGCCGGCGCGGATGATTTCGCAGCTGTAGGCGCCGAGGTTGACGATCATGGCGAGGTTGGCCGCGCTCAGTTCCGACATCCTGATGCCAAGCGACGGCAGGCCGAAGAAGATGAAGAACAGCTGGATGAGAAAGGGCGTGTTGCGGATCAGCTCGACATAGGTCGCGACGACGGGTCTTAGCCATTTCGGCCCCAGCGCCCGCACCCAGGCGCAGGCAATGCCTAATGCGACACCGAACACCGCGCCGATCAGGATGAGCTGCACGGTGATCCGGATGCCCTTGAGCAGCACCGGCAGAGAACCGATCAGCCAGCCAAAATCGAACTGATAGGTCATGGCTTGCTACCTAAACCACACGCGGCGGGCGGCGATCACAAGTCAGCCGGCAGGTCCACCTTCAGCCATTTTTGCGAAATCGCGTTGAGGGCGCCGTCGGACCTGGCGGCGGCGATGATCCCGTTGACCTTGGCCATCAACGCCGGCTCCTCCTTTCTCATGCCGATGTAGCAAGGCGAGTTCTTGATCAGGAACTTGAGCTCCGGCCGCTTGGGCGGGTTCTTTTCAAGGATGGCGGCGGCGACGACATTCCCGGTCGCGATCACCTCGACCTGGCCCGAAAGGAAAGCGGAAATAGTGCCGTTGTTGTCCTCGTAGCGCTTGATCTCGACGCTCGCGGGCACGACTTTGGTCAGTTCGAGGTCTTCGATCGCGCCGCGGGTGACGCCAATGGTCTTGCCGGCGAGGTCTTCCGCCTTTGCGACCGCGACATCCGCCGGGGCGAACACGCCATTGTAGAAGGGGGCGTAGGCTTCGGAGAAGTCGATGACCTTCTCGCGATCGGGATTCTTGCCGAGGCTGGAGATGACCAGATCGACCTTGTTGGTCTGAAGATAGGGAATGCGGTTGGCGCTGGTGACCGGGACGATCTCGACCTTGGCGCCGAGTTTTTCGCCAATCAGATTGGCGATATCGATGTCGTAGCCTTGCGGCGTCATGTCGGCGCCGACACTGCCGAAGGGCGGGAAATCCTGTGGCACGGCGATGCGGATGGTGCCCCGCGCCCCGATGTCGCTCAAGGCGTCAGCCCGCGCCTGCGGAAACGGAGCCATGGCGATTCCAGCCACGGCGGCGAAGGCCAGCATGCACACATTGCGACGGTTCATTATTTTTCCCTTTGACTGAACAAAACCGATTGGTCGCCGGGGCAAAGCAACAGACATGCCAACCATCGAAATCGGCGCGAATGGGGCTTTCTCATAGGATAGGGACGGCATTCTTCACGACCCAATGCCGCCCGACCAGCAGGCTGCCTAAATATTGTGCAGTGCGGAGATTTGCTGTCAGTCGTAGGTCAGATCCGTCGCCTTGCCGCCGAAGACGCGGTAGGCATAAAACGAATAGAAAATGATGATCGGCAGCACGACCACCGTGCCGGCCAGGATGATGGCGAGGCTTTCAGGCGCGGACGCCGCCTGCCAGATGGTCAGCCTGTCAGGCACGACGAAGGGATAGAACGACCAGGCGAGCCCGGCAAAGCCCAGCGTGAAGATGGCGGCCAGCGTCAAGAATGGCGTCAGCGCATGGCGGTCGTCCGCCTTAGGCAAATGGAAGGTCTGCCGCCACAGCCAGGCGAACAGCACCGCCGACAGGATCGGCAGCGGCGACAAATAGAGCATGGCGGGCCAGACGAACCATTTGTCGAAGATGCGCGGACTGGCGAGCGGCGTGGCCAGCGAGACGGCGACCATGCCGAGCGCGGTCAGCACCAGCGCCCGGCGCAGCCAGAGCACCGCCTTCTTCTGCAATTCACCTTCCGTCTTGTAGATGACCCAGGCCGCGCCCATCGCCGCATAGGCGGCGGCAAGGCAGAGCGCCACCAGCGCGCCGAAGGCCATGCCGCCGAGGCCGACATCCAGGCCCAGCACATAGATTCCCAGCATGTAGCCCTGCGCCAGCGAGGCGATGACCGAGCCCAGGAAGAAGATGCGGTTCCAGCGATGCTTCCGGCCGGCCGGCACCTTGGCACGGAAATCGAAGGCAACGCCGCGCAGGATCAGGCCGACAAGGAGCAGGAAGACCGGAATGTAGAGCGCGGTGAGGATGGTGCCGTGCGCCAGCGGGAAGGCGACCAGCAGCAGGCCGACGGCCAGCACCAGCCAGGTCTCGTTGGCGTCCCAGAACGGGCCTATTGCTGCGATCATCGTGTCCTGCTCGGCGTCCTCGGCCGCCGCGAACAGGATGCCGATGCCGAGATCGAAGCCGTCGAGGATGACGTAGATCAGGATGGCAAGGCCCATCAGGCCGGCGAAGATGAGGGGGAGCAATGTCGGCCAGTCGAGGGTCATCACCATCCTCCTATTTCGCCGCCGGTTGCGACAGCGGCGCATCGAGAACGCCCGGCAACGGCGAGGTATCGCCGTCCTTCGCCGCCTTCAGCGCCAGATAGACCAGCACGCCGAGATAGGCGATCAGAAGCAGCGCGTAGAGGATGAGATAGACCGCAAGCGACAGCGCGACCTGGCCGCCGGCGACCGGGCCGACGGCATCGACGGTCTTGAGCACGCCGGTGACCAGCCAGGGCTGGCGGCCGATCTCGGTGGTGTACCAGCCGGCCAGCGTCGCCAGCCAGCCGGACAGCGCCATCGGCACCATCACCAGCGCCAGCGGTCTCGGCAGGCTGTGGCGTCGCTTGAGGAAAAAGGCGGCCGACCAGGAGACGACGAGCATCAGGGCGCCGGTGCCGACCATGATGCGAAAAGCCCAGAACACCGGGAAGACCGGCGGGTGGTTGCCGGCATAGTCGTTCAGCCCCGGCACGACGCCGCTGGCGCTGTGCCTGAGGATGAGGCTGGCGCCGTCGGGGATGGCGACTTCGAATTTGTTCTCCCTTGCCGCTTCGTCGGGAAGCGCGAAAAGGACGAGCGGGACATTGGGGCCGGTGTTCCAGTTGGCCTCCATGGCGGCGATCTTCTGCGGCTGATGCTCGAGCGTGTTGAGGCCATGCTGGTCGCCTGCGAAGATCTGAATGGGGATCAGGATCGCCGCGGTGAAAACACCGGTGCGCAATGCCTTCCACATCGATTCCGAGCGGTCGCCATAGAGGTAGCGCAGCGCCGACAGGCCGGCGATCAGGAACGAAACCGTCAGGCCGGAGGCAAGCAGCATGTGGACGAGCCGGTAGGGCATCGACGGGTTGAAGACGATCGCCCACCAGTCGGTAGCGTGCGCTACGCCGTTGCGCATCTCAAAGCCGACCGGCGTCTGCATCCAGGAATTGAGCGCGATGATCCAGAAGGCCGACAGGGTGGTGCCGCCGGCCACCAGCACGGTTGCCAGCGTGTGGATGCGATTGGAGACGCGGCGGAAGCCGAACAGCATGATGCCGAGGAACGCCGCCTCAAGGAAGAAGGCGGTGAGGATCTCATAGGCGAGCAGCGGGCCGGCGATGTTGCCGACGGTCTCCATGTAACCCGGCCAGTTGGTGCCAAACTGGAAGCTCATCGTGACGCCCGAAACCACGCCCATGGCAAAGGACAGCGCGAACACCTTCACCCAGGTGAAATAGGCGCGCATCCAGGCGGAATCGCCTGTGGCGTTGTAGCGAAGCTTGAAGAACAGCAGCACCCAGCCAAGCGCGATGGTGATAGCCGGAAACAAGATATGGAACGAGATGTTCGCGCCGAATTGGATGCGCGAAAGGATGAGCGGGTCCATGGTGGGCTCCGGCTGCTGCTATGTCAGGGAAGATAGGCCGGATGCGCCAAGCGGTCAAAGCGGCGTGGCGTCACGCGAGGCGGAACGCCGCAGGACTGCGGCAGCGGTGGATGCATCTTTCGCATGCCGATGTCCAGAACTGTCAGGAGTGCCATTGACTTCCGGCTGCGCGCACCGACATTCAGCGGACTAAAATTAACAGTTCTCCTTTCAAGCAGCCGTTTTTCAGCCATGCCATCCATCATTTCCATTGCCGGGGTCACAAAGACCTACGCCACCGGTTTCAAGGCGCTGAAGGAGATCAATCTCGATATCGAACGCGGCGAGATTTTTGCGCTGCTCGGGCCGAACGGCGCCGGCAAGACGACGCTGATCTCGATCGTCTGCGGTATCGTCAACCGCTCGTCGGGCACGGTCACGGTGGACGGCCACGACATCAGCCGGGATTATCGCGCCGCACGCAGCCTCATCGGGCTGGTGCCGCAGGAACTGACCATCGACGCGTTCGAGAGCGTGTGGGCGACGGTCAACTACAGCCGCGGCCTGTTCGGCAAGCCGGCCAACCACGCCTTCGTCGAGAAAGTGCTGCGCGACCTGTCGTTGTGGGACAAGAAGGACGCCAAGGCGATCACCTTGTCCGGCGGCATGAAGCGGCGGCTGATGATCGCCAAGGCGCTGTCGCACGAACCGAGGGTGCTGTTCCTCGACGAGCCGACAGCCGGCGTTGACGTCGAGCTGCGTCAGGATATGTGGGCTATGGTGCGCCGGTTGCGCGAGGATGGCGTTACCATCATCCTGACCACGCACTATATCGAGGAGGCCGAGGCGATGGCCGACCGCGTCGGCGTCATCAATCGCGGTGAGATCGTGCTGGTTGAGGACAAGGTGCAACTGATGCGCACGCTCGGCCGCAAAAGGCTGTTGCTGGAACTGCGCAGTCCGCTCGCCACCATACCCGAGACGTTTTCGCGCTACGCGCTGGAGCTTTCGCCGGACGGCAATCAACTGACGTACACCTATGACAACCAGAGCGAACGGCCGGGCGTCGCCTCGCTGCTCCGCGACCTCGAGACGGCCGGCATCCAGTTCCGCGATATCGACACGCAAAACAGCTCGCTCGAGGAGATCTTCGTCAACCTGGTGAGGAAGGACGCATGAACCTGCGAGCAGTCTGGGCGATCTACAAGATGGAGATGGCGCGCGCCTTTCGGACCGTGCTGCAGAGCATCGTCTCGCCAGTCATCTCGACATCGCTCTATTTCGTCGTCTTCGGCTCGGCCATCGGCTCGCGCATCACCGAGATCGACGGCATCAGCTACGGCGCCTTCATCGTGCCGGGGCTGATCATGCTGTCGCTGCTGACACAGTCGATCTCCAACGCCTCCTTCGCCATCTATTTCCCGAAATTCGTCGGCTCGATCTACGAATTACTGTCGGCGCCGGTGTCCTATCTGGAGATCATCATTGCCTATGTCGGCGGTGCGGCGACCAAGTCGATCATACTCGGCCTGATCATCCTGGCGACCGCGTCGCTGTTCGTGCCGCTAACTATCGAGCATCCGTTCTGGATGCTCTCCTTCCTGGTGCTGACGGCGGTGACCTTCAGCCTGTTCGGGTTCATCATCGGCATCTGGGCGAGAAGCTTCGAGCAGCTGCAGCTGGTGCCGCTGCTGATCATCACGCCGCTGACCTTCCTTGGCGGCAGCTTCTATTCGATCGACATGCTGCCCGGCATCTGGCGCACGGTGACGCTGTTCAACCCTGTCCTCTATCTGGTCAGCGGCTTTCGCTGGAGTTTCTACGGCAAGTCCGACGTCTCGATCGGCATCAGCCTCGGCATGACCGTCGTTTTCCTGCTTATCTGCATAGCGATCGTCGCGTGGATATTCAGGACCGGCTACCGGCTGCGGAACTGACCGGCTTACAGCACGCTGAGCCGTGGGCTAGGCCGGCATCCCCTGAAAGATTCCCCTGGACGGCGGTCGAATAGGCGAGCGAGAAATCGCCATGCCGGCGGACCAGCCAGGCGCTCGACATGGGCCCGCTCCTGCCGGATGACCTTGGGCGCGGCGCCCTCGATCAGGCGGTCGAAATGATTGCGCAAGGAGGGCGTGGTCGAGATTCCGCGTGCAGCGCTTCGGAATTGGGATGCCCGCAAGCCCGCGGGCTTCGAATCATTGGTGGCAGCGAGAATTGAACGGAAGCCCCTGGCAATTGGGCATAAATTGGCAATTGGGCATAAAAAAGGAGGGACTTCGGTCGAGCCAAAACCCCTCTTTCACGATTTACCAGCGTGGACCTGGGAGCGCGATGATCTCTAGACCGCGATCTTGCCACCGCCCTGTTTGGTGATGGCGACGACCGACGGCCGCACCGGCATATCGGGCTTGAAGTCGGGCCAGCGGGTCGACGGGTCCTCATAGTAAGAGGGACGGCCAAAAGCCTCCCAGTCTTCGCCGCCGTCGGCCGGATGCTGAACCGCGACGAAGGCGGTCTGGTCGTCGGGCGTGAATAGCGGGCCGCACAGTTCAGCGCCGATCGGCACGCGGAAGAACAGCTTTGATGTCGCCCGTGCCTCGCCTTCGGTGTCGACCGCCCACAGGCCATCGGTGCGACCGGTGGCCTTCGGGCCCTGGCCGTCGGTCGAGACCCAAAGCCGGCCGGCCGCATCGATGGCGCAATTGTCCGGCATGCCGAACCAGCCATTGGCGGTGGTCGCGGTCGAGAAGGTGGCGCCGACTTCGGCCACAGCGGGATCACCGCATTTCAGCAGCACTTCCCACTTGCCCTTGGTGGCAGTGAAATCACCACCGTCCACGACGATCTCGATGATGTGGCCGAAGGCGTTTTCGGCGCGCGGGTTGGCGGCATCGACCTGGTCCGTCTTGCGTTTAGAATTGTTGGTCAACATGACGTAGACTTTGCCTGTCGTCGGATTGGGCTGGATATCCTCGGGGCGGTCCATCTTGGTGGCGCCAAGCAGATCGGCGGCACGGCGCGTCTCGATGAGCACGTCGGCTTGGCTGGCAAAGCCGTTCTCCGCCGTCAGCGGGCCCTGGCCGAAGACGATGGGAAGCCATTCGATCGAACCGTCCTCGGCGAATTTGGCGACATAGAGCGTGCCGTCGTCGAGAAGATCCATGTTGGCGGTGCGGTGCTCGGCGTTGAACTTACCGGCCGTGACGAATTTATAGACATAGTCGAAACGCTCGTCGTCGCCGAGATAGAAGACGACACGGCCATCCTTGGCGACGATCGATTCAGCGCCCTCATGCTTGAAGCGGCCCATGGCAGTGCGCTTCCTTGGCACCGAGGTCGGATCGCTGACGTCGACCTCGACGATCCAGCCGAAGCGATTCGGCTCGTTCGGCTCCTTGCCGATGTCGAAGCGGTCGTAGTGCGCCGCCCATTCATAGGCGCCTTCGGGAATACCCAGGCGCTTGTAGTTGGCGGCTTCCTTGTGGCCTTCCGGCAACTCGCCCGAGAAATAGCCGTGTATGTTTTCCTCGGCCATGACGTAGGTGCCCCAGGGCGTGACGCCCCCGGCACAATTGTTGACGGTGCCGAAGACCTTCGTGCCGGTCGGATCGGCACTGGTCTTGACCCGGTCGTGGCCGGCGACGGGGCCGGACAGTGCCATCTCGGTGTTGGCGGTGATGCGGCGATTGAGCTTGCCGTCGCGCACCACCTGCCATTTGCCTGATACCTTGCGGATTTCGACGATGGTGCCGCCATGCGCGGCCATCTCGATATCGACCTGTTCCTTGCTCAGCGGCGCCTGCTTGGCCTCGCCATCGACGATAGTGACAAGGCCCGGGAACATCAGATGCGGGTTGGTATACTCGTGGTTGACCACCAGCAGGCCATGCTCGGCCGAGCCGTCGATCGGGATATAGCCGACATAGTCGTTATTGTAGCCAAACTGTCTTTCCTGGGCCTGCGCCGACTGTTTTGTCGGATCGAATTCCGGCGAATCAGCAAACAGCGGATCGCCCCAGCGCAACAGCACGTCGGCGTCATAGCCGGCGGCGACGTGGTGCTTGTCATCGACGCCTGCCTCGACCTCGGCGAAGGCGAAGGCCGAGCCGGCGGCGGCGCGGGCATCGTCGGCGAGGATCAGCGCGAGCGGGCTGACGGTGGCAGCGATGGCGGTTGCCGCAAGCGATCCCTGCAGGAAACCACGGCGCGAGAAGCGCGCGGCGATGATCTCGCCCATCGTCTGGTTGTCTGTGGGATTGGCTCCTGGCCCATCGTTTTCCTCAAGCAAGCTGGTGCGGAAATGGGCGTTTGGGGAAAGATGTCCGGTCGAGCGATGTTCAGTCATGGGGGCTTGCCTCTGGCTTCTTGGGATGGCTGGAGCGTGTTGCTTGACTGACCGCGTATCGCCGGGAGATCACAGTTTGATGACGTTGCCGGCCAATTTCCAGCCCCGATTTCGTGTCCATGATCAGCCTCGCTTGACCGCGACCGGCGCTTCAGAAACAAGATCTGCGGCAGGCGGAAGGAACCGCATCGAGAGGGACAAAAAGTGAGTTTCTGGGGACTGGGGCAACTCGGCATTTCGACAGTAATCTTCCTGTTGGCGGCGACGGCGGCCAAGCAATGGGGACTGGCGCCGAGTCTCGGTAAGATCATTTTGACGCTGGCGCTCTATTCGGCGGGCAATCTGATCATGCTGAGGCTGATCCGTGAATTCGGCATGTCGGTGTCGTTCAGCCTGTCGGCGGTGATCCAGCTGGTGTCGGTGAACGTGGTGGCCCTGGTGTTCTTCGGCGAGCGCGTCAATGCGTTGCAGGCGACCGGCATCGTGCTCGCCGTCGCAGCTGTGGCGCTGATCACGCTCGGGCCCTATCTGCAAAAGCTATAGTCGCGCAGACCCCGAAATCGGAATCGATTTTCGGAAAGGATCATGCGCAAAAGTTACGTGCTACAGCGTCCTTTGCGCGTTCAAAAGGACGCGCGGCGCTGTAGGACGATTGGGCCGATGAAGAATACCGCAAGCAAGCTGCTCAACTGGATCGAATTCCCGGTGCTACTGGCCGGACTGGTCATCGCCGGCGGACTGTGGGGGTTCGAGGAACTGATGGAAGTGGCGCGAGACACCACGCCGCACGCCTTCGACACGGAAATCCTGCTCGCCTTCCGTGAAGCGGGCCAGCCCGACAATCCGATCGGACCGCCATGGCTGGAAGGGGCGATGCGCGACATCACCAGCCTCGGCAGCGCCAGCGTACTCGTGCTGATGACAGCGGCGGTGATCGTCTATCTGCTGCTGATCCACAAGCCGGGACCGGCGTTTCTCGTCTTCGTCGCGGTGGCGGGCGGGCAGGCCCTGTCGAGCACGCTGAAGCTCGGAATCGACCGGCCGCGCCCCGACCTTGTCTCGCATCTCGCCGACGTGGCGACGCTTTCGTTTCCGAGCGGCCACGCGATGCTGTCGGCGGTGACATATTTGACGCTGGGCAGCTTGGCGTCGCGCTTCCTGCCTGGGCGAACGACCAAGGTCTATGTGCTGGCACTGGCGGTGCTGACGACCCTGCTGGTCGGCATCAGCCGCGTCTATCTCGGCGTTCATTGGCCATCCGACGTGCTGGCCGGCTGGTGCGCCGGCTTCGCCTGGGCGATGCTGTGCTGGCTGGCCGCATGGGCGCTACAGCGATGGCGCGGGCAGACCGTCGGCGGCTGAACCGGCTGGTCAGACGGCGCTGTGTCGGTCGGCGCGCGGTCAAATCAGCGTGTTGAGGATCTTACGCCCGCAACCTGCCAGCAGGAAAACTGTTGACACACGACGCGTAGCGCGCGGGGCTCCCCAGGACGCAAGCGCCCGTGCACGCCTGACACATGCATTATGATGGTTGAACCATCATAATGGCGGTATTATACATGTGGCGCAGACTCAGACAGGGGTTTTAACCGATGATCACTGCCGCGCAGATGCGCGCCGCAAGGGCGCTGGCCGGCATCGATCAGAAGACGCTCGCCGAGCGCGCCGGAGTATCGCTTCCAACCATCCAGCGCATGGAAGCGAGCGACGGCGTGGTCAGGGGCGTGGTCGACACGCTGATGAAGGTCATCCAGGCCCTCGATGAGGCCGGCGTGGAACTGGCGAGAACCAGGTCAGCGAGCGCGGCGGCAGGGGCGTGCGCCTCAAGCCGGTCGTGCCGCAGAACTCGCCCGGCTGAGCCGACAAAAGTCGCGACGGCGACCGCCGACAGTCCTGCCGACGATCCCGCCGCCTCCTTGGTTTTTATGCGTGCCCCAAACCGCTGTGCACTTTTGGGCGGCATGCGTCAGCAGCGGAAGGCAGTCCATGGATCGAAACCGGCGGGCAATTCATCAACCGGCGCAGCCGACATTTTCCGAACTGTTCACGCCGAAGGTGGTGACGGTGCTGCGCGAGGGCTACACATCTTCCGACCTCACCGAAAGCATCGTCGTCGGCTTCGCGCTGGGCTCGATCCTGTTCATCGACCGCATGGCCAAGAGCATTGCGGTTGAGCCGGACCAGAGACTGGTGCAGGACGATGTCGCCGACAGAACCGGCGCCGCCAACGCATATGATTCCAGCGAAGCCAGCGATGCCGACACCGTCGTCTACCGGATTTCGGGCGCCTTCTTCTTCGGCGCCGCCTCGACCGTCGCCACGGTGCTGGACCGCATAGCCGACCAGCGCCAGAACTTCATCCTCGACTGCTCCGCAGTGCCGTTCTTCGATTCGACGGCAGCCAACGTCATCGAGGGCGCGGCCCACAAGGCGAGGGGCGCCGGCGTGCGCTTCATCATATCAGGCGCTTCGCCGCAGACACGTCGCATGCTGATCAACCACGGCGTCAAGCGGCCGCTTGTGACATACGCCGCCTCGATCAGGGATGCGCGGGCGCAGTTGAGGGGGCGACTATAGGTCTCTTAGCTTTCACCATTTCCGTTTTGGAATATCAAACGCTTGGATATGACCGATTAGCGCGGATCCATATCGCCCCCGCAGCTTCTCGATGAATTGTGGCTCCACGCTATTCACGAAACCCAACATTCCCTTAAGAAGCCCCAGTTCCGTCGCGTCCAATTTATCCTGAGATGCGCGATGCACCGTGGCGTGTAGGAGCCGCTTTCGAGCATGGCCTACAGAGACCTTCCCATCGTTGGTGAGCGTTAGCCCCGTGACCTTGCGGCCATACTTACGAGTAACTCGCGTTGTCTTTTCATTGTTCACGGTGAGTTTCGGGTAATCCAGTCCTCTAAGGGTAGATCGTACCATCTTCTCTACATTGACGAGATGACCTGTTCGCGGAGCGGAAAAGGTAAGTTCGTCGGCGTAGCGGGTGTAAATCACGTGATCTTTCGCCACAGCCTCCGAAATGCGTTTGTCGGATTCGAACAGAAGGGCGTTCGAAACAAACGGCGAAGAAGGCGCTCCAATCGCCAGGCGTAAAGTCGAGCTTCCCTTCGGGCGTTGAAACATCAGCAAGCTCGTTAGCTGGACATCCACTGGGTCGCTGATCGCACCAGTTTCCTTGCAGAACTCTGCCCAATCATGAGGTTTGATCGACGGAAAGAAGTCCTTGAAATCCATCTTTAGGATAGGGCCATCACCTACATGACGAAGCGCATTGTCCTTTATTGACATCCCCTCGCGATACGCGGTTGCGGCTTCATGCACGGGGAGCTTGCGCAACAGTACGTCGATGAGGGCCCGTTGGAGTAGTTTCACCTCACGAGCAGGTTGAGAAATTGTTCTGTTCCCACCAGAGCGCTTGGGAATTTGATAGGTCTTATACCTTATGGGCGCCTTTCGGATGATGCGCTCAACGAGGCCCATCTCCATCCCGGTTTCGATGGCTAGAATTCGTACTATATCGCTCATTTGAGCGCATCTTTGAACGCTGCCTGAATCACGCTGAAGCGCGCGTCGTCATTCGCCTTCCAGAACTCGCTAATTTGAGCGCGCCACCTTTCTCGAGGCTCAACCTCTTTAGCCTTTCGAAGCTTATATTCGATCGCGTCAGCCTTGTTGGGTATGGCGCAGTAGTAGTCAACAAAGCCGCGTCTATCTTTCAGTATCCACTCGGCATTGATGGCGCAGAGCAGATAGTCAGCCAACTTGCCGTGCTTAAGCTTCACGTCGAAGTCGGCGACCAAAGCCTCGATTTCCTCGATCGTTAGCGCCCCGTAGTGCTGGATCAGTCCGACAATGAGCTTGATGATGTGGCCGGGCCGCTCAGGGTTAAAGGTAGTCGGCTCCTTCACTTCACTGCGACGTGCGTTGATGGCAGCCACGATCCGGCTTTCAAAGACACCGATGTTGAGATCGCCGACATCTTTGATGCTTTTGATATTGAGGTCGTTCCTGTTGACGACACAAACCGATGATTGCCCAATGCTGTTTTGAAGGAAGAGAAGCGGGCCGAGCCTGATAAAGGAATCGGCATTGTAATTCTCGTCATCAATCACGACGAGCAGCCGGTCGGCTATCTCCTTGATCATCGAAAAGGCGCCGAGTTCGGTGAAGCTGCCATTGCTCTCCGAAAACAGAACGACCAGATCCACTATCTCAGCGAATTCCGTCTCGAAGCTGAGAATGTCCTTGTACTGACCATGGGGAGGGAAGATCCTGAAATCTTCCGGCATAATGGTGTGATACGAGCGGAGACCTGGGTTGGTGTAGATACGCGTGAATGCTTCGCGCAGAGAAATTGGCTTTGAATTCTTAATGTCGGTCTGACCGCCGCACAGAAATATAAGCGGGCTCGGGGCACGCACATGTATCGTGCCCGTGTCAATTCGATCAATGAGATCGACTATGTCACCCCGGCTATCACTTACCCTTGGAGGTGTGGAAGAACGTGGAGTTTTACCGAGCGGAGCGGCCACTTGTGGCGGTAAAGCACCGCGTTGTTCCACACCGGATAAAACCTATCAATCAACTGAGGTCTGACGAAACGTCGGACCAAGCACGAAAAGTGCTTTTCACGTAAGCTGTCCACTGTCTCTCACCCCCCAAAGATTCTGTCAAGCAGAGTGCCCTTGGTTATTGTGAAGAGCAAGACCCGGAAGGTACGAGCAGACTAATAGCGGTGGTCTGACCAACAAGAATTTCATCGGCTGGGTCATCGCCCACATCGAGAACGAAGCGACCTTCGTCAGCTTCTCCAGGCGGCTGCGGCCGGAGACGGCGGAGATGGTGAAGCGCGAGGCGGAGGAGCTGGCAGAACGCGCCAAATTGCTTGCCCATCACGATCAGCACACGACGCCCGAAGACGGGCTCACCGGCTACAAATGGACATTTGCCTTTGACGCGAAACCCATTCCGGCGATCATGCCGATCGGGCCGCATCCCCGCGACGCCGGCGCGCGGGCGAGCGACCGGTCCGCTGGCGCGAAGGGTGGACACCCGCTACCGGCATAGGCGAGCCTACTCGGCGGCCTTCGTTCCCGGGTCGACAGCCATCATCTTATCCTCCCAGAGCATCTGCCGGTAGTCGAACCCGTATTCCAGCGTCGGCTTGACGATGCGGAAATAGGGCGACAGGTCGAAATCGCGCGGCGTGTAGAGCGAATGGTGGCGGATGTGGAGGATTTCCTTGCGCGAATAGTTCGACTGGGCCGAGGCACGACCGGGCGCCCGGGTGATCTCGGGCAGGACCGGATAGCGGATCTGGCCATAGGCCTCGGCAATCAGCGAGGAACAGATGGCCCGGGTCGGGTCGCCGGAGCCGAAAGCCAGCATGCGGCGCCGCCAGCGTACCGGTACCGGCGGCGTCGGGAAGAAATAACGCAGCATGTCGAAGATGTTCTTGAGATCGTATCTGAGGCCGAGCTTGCCGATCATGAAGGCAACGACCTCGTCGCGATCTTCCGGCGCCAGGCCGCTCGCCCGGCAGATGCGCGTGTTGTAGGTGCGGTAGCGCGATAGCGGCACGGCGATGCAGCCATCGCCAAGCGTGACCTCGATAAGGCGCCGCCGTTCCGATCCGTCCGCCGGTTCGGGTAAGGCATCGCCAACATAGAAGGCCGCATGCGACCAAGTCGACTGGGTCAGGTATTTGATCGCCGCCGAGATCTTCTGGTTGCCCTCGATGAGCAGGATGTCGCCGGGTTCGAGCGTCCGGCGCAACGTTTCGGCATCGGAGGGCGTGTAAGGCTCGTAGCCGGAAGATTCCTCCTGCAGCCGGCCGGCAAGCCAGCGGCCAAGTCGGTCCAGAAGCGTGTCGCCGGTCTCGATCATGCCAGACGGCGATTACCACAAGCCGGCGGACTAGGCCATGATCCCGAACCGAAGGACCGCGTCAGCCAGCGGCGCCGGGCGCGCCGGCGTCTTCGCGCGGCGCGGCGGCCAGATCGTCGCGCGCCTTGCGCGCGAGTTTCCTTGTCGAGCGCCTGGGGCTATCGCCGAACAGATCGGCTGCCGCGGCGAGACAGGTTTTTTTCAGGCTTTTCTCCGAGCGCTTCAACAGCTTGCTCAGGAGCCGCGTTTCTTGGGGAGAGCCGAGCGGCCGGTCGTCGGCATCGAGAAGCGCACGCAGAACGAACACATCATGCAGTTCGCCCAGTCTTTCGCCGAGTTCGTCGACCGCCTTGCGCCGGGCCTTGATCGGCGTCGGCCACAGCCTTCCGAGCAGCGACAGGTGCATGCCGTGAGTCTTTGCCGCCTTACGCAGATCGTGGAAATCGTCGGCCTCACCGCGGGAGCCTGCCTTGTCCAGCGCCTTTCTGGCGCGACGCAGCGTGATGCGGGCGCCTTCGGCAAGCACGTCGGCGGCCTGTTCGGGCTGGTCGGGCAAGGTCAGCAAATCGATCCGGCTGATGCCCTCCTCGCAAGCGGCAATCGCCGCAGCTATCGCTGCGCCGAGGCCGGCTCCCCCATGCAATTCGTGCTGGCGCGCCACGAGCGTGTCGCGAACGGCATCGAGACCGCCGCCGGCGCTTTGCTCGGGAAAGCTTGCTGCCAGCCGGTCGATGGTTTCAACCAGCGCGGATGCCTCGCGCGGACCGGCAAGCAGGGCAGCCACGTCTCGGTAACACTGATTCTCGGTCCCGAAAAATGTTTCGTCTCCGGAATGGACCAGGCGCAGCAAGGCGCGCACGTTCTTCAGCCGCTTGCGGCATTTGTGCAGCGCCTGCTCCGGCCTGTCATACGCCGCGTCCAGATGGACGAGCGCCTTGCCGATCTCCTCGGCGAGGATGCGCCTGACCTCGCCGGTCAACGGCAGGCGCGGATCGATGCGATAGCTCATGCGGCGATCTCCGGAACCCCCTCGATTGGCGAGCGACGCGTTGTAGAATCTCTGCTCGCCGGTGACTTCGCGGCCGAGCCAATCTGGCAGCATTTCGTCCTGCACGTCCTCGGGCGTCTCAAGCTCGGCGACCACCAGACCCTTAAGCGTCCCGCCGAAGACATCGACTTCATAGAGATGGCCGCGATGCCTAACATGGTGGCGTGTCTTCTCGATGACACGTCCGATCGCGAAGGCCAGCATCTCTTCCGCCTCCGCCAGAGGGATCGGATATTCGAATTCGTCACGTTCGCAGGCCTTGCTGCCGAATTTGAGCGTCAGCTTTGCCGAGGCGCCGTCGCTGATGCGCACGCGGACCGAGCGGTCGGGTGCGGCGGCGAGATAGAACTGGCGAATGCGGATGTCCGCCTCGACCAGATCCCGCCACTGCGCGCCGGAGACCAGGAACTTGCGCTCGATTTCCTTGACCATGGCTTCGCAAATAAAAGCGCGTGCGGCTGGAGATGGCAAGATGGGGGAGGGGGATTGACTTTAATCATTCGATTGATTAAATACTCGGTGTGAGCAAGCCAACAAACGCCAAAATTCTGCGCCGCGAGACATCTCCCGCCGACATGACGCGCACAGCACTTGTCCGCGCGGCGCTGACGCTGTTCGGACGGCAGGGTTTTGACGGCACCTCGACGCGCGAGATCGCGGCTGAGGCCAAGGCCAATATCGGCTCGATCGCCTATCATTTCGGCGGCAAGGAAGGGCTTCGCGCGGCCGCGGCCGATTATATCGTCGACACCATCCAGACCATTGCCGGCCAGGCGATCGGCAATCTGCAGACGCCAAGCGATTCCAAAGGGGGCGATTCAGAAGCGGGCGACCCCGAAGCGGCGCGGGCACAACTGTTCACCGCGCTGGAGCGGATGGTGGCCTTCATCGTGGCAAGGCCGGAGGCCGGTGAGATCGTGCAGTTCGTCCTGCGTGAACTTTCGCATCCGACGGCGGCACTCGACCGCATCTATGACGGCGTGTTCGAGCCGACGCATCGCCGGCTCTGCCTAATCTGGGAGGAGGCGACGGGCGAACCGGCCGAAAGCGAGGCTACCCGACTTACCGTATTCACGCTGATCGGCCAGGTCGTCTATTTCCGCATCGGCCGCGAGGCGGTGGTGCGCCGCATGGGCTGGCGCGGGATCGGCGATGCCGAGGCCACCAAGATCGCGGCGGCGGTGACGGATAACCTTGGCGCCATATTGGCCGCCCGAAAGGATGGTAGGTCATGAGTTTCCTCTGCTCTGTGCCGCTCGCCGCCCTGCTTTTCAGCGCCTGTGCACCGGCGGCACCACTCGCCGTCGGTTATGTCGAGGGCGACTATGTGCTGCTCGCGCCGATCGAGGTGGCGCAGGTCGAGACGATTTCGGTCAAGCGCGGCGACCGCGTCGCGCCGGGTACGCCTGTGGTGACGCTGGAAAGCGCCGACGCAAAAATAGCCGTCGCGCAAGCCGAGGCGGCCCTTGCCCAGGCCCAGGCGCAACTTGCCGACCTGCAGGTCGGCAAACGGCCGGAAGAGATTGAGGTGCTCAAGGCGCAGGTCGACATGGCCAAGGCGCAGGCCGCCGACGCCAAACGCAGATACACCCGCGCCAGCGATCTGTTCAAACGCGGCACCGGCACGCAGGCCGATTTTGACACCGCCTCGGCCACGCTGGAGACAGCTAACGCGCAGGTCGGCCAGGCGGAGGCCAATCTCGCCGTCGGCGGCCTGCCGGCACGGCCGGAAACGATCAAGGCCGCCGAGAATCAGGTCAGCCAGGCGCAATCGGCGCTGGAGCAAGCGCGATGGCGGCTGTCGAAGCGCGTGCTGGCGGCTCCGTCGCCCGGCCGCGTCAACGACGTGATCCGCAATCCGGGCGACACCGCCGGCCCGACCGCGCCTGTTATTTCGATTCTGCCGGATGGCGCGGTAAAGCTCAGCGTCTATGTGCCGGAAAGCGCGTTCTCGTCGGTGGAAGTCGGCACGCTGCTTAACGTCCATTGCGACGGCTGCGGGCCGGACTTGAAGGCTCGCGTCAGCTACGTGTCGCCGGACCCGGAGTTCACGCCGCCGGTGATCTACTCGCTCGAGACCCGGCAGAAGCTGGTCTATCTGATCGAGGCGCGGCCGGAGGGCGATGCCGGCGCGCTGCAACCGGGGCAGATCGTCGATGTCGAACTGGCGGATATCGGCCAATGAATGCCATCGATGTCCATGGCCTGGTCAAGCGTTTTGGTGACAAGACCGTCGTCGACCATGTGACAATGACGGTGGCCGAGGGCGAGATCGTTGGCTTCCTCGGCCCGAACGGTTCGGGCAAGACGACGACCATCCGCATCATGTGCGGCCTGCTGACGCCTGATGAGGGCGAAGGCACGGTGCTCGGCTTCGATATCCGCACCGACAGTCTGAGGATCAAGCGCGAAGTCGGCTACATGACGCAGAAATTCTCGTTCTACGAGGATCTGACCATCGCCGAGAACCTTGAATTCGTGGCGCGGCTCTATGGGCTGAAGCCGCTTGACGAGCATGTCGGCAAGACGCTGGAGGATCTTGGCCTCACCTCGCGCAAGGACCAGCTGGCCGGTACGCTGTCCGGTGGCTGGAAGCAGCGGCTGGCACTGGCCGCCTGCATCATGCACAAGCCCAGATTGCTGCTGCTCGATGAGCCGACGGCGGGCGTCGATCCGAAAGCCAGGCGTGAATTCTGGGACGAGATCCATCGGCTGGCCAGCGGCGGACTGACCGTGCTGGTCTCCACCCATTACATGGACGAGGCCGAGCGCTGCCACCGCATCGGCTACATCTCCTACGGCAAGATGCTGGCCACCGGCACGGTCGACGAGGTGGTCAGGAATGCCGGACTGACGACCTTCGTGGTGCAAGGCCCGCAGCTCGATCGGGTTGCTGCCGCACTCAGCGGCCGCCCCGGGGTCGACCAGGTGGCGCCGTTCGGAGCGACGCTGCACGTCGTTGGTTCCGACAAGAAGGCGCTTCAGGCAGCGCTCGCCGATGTCGAAAAAGAGCACAAGGGCGTCAGGGTGACGCCGGGCGAGACCAGCCTGGAGGATGTGTTCATCCAGTTCATGTCCGGCTCGAAGGACAACATGGGATGAAAAACGGGATAAACAGCGTCTTTTCCCTCGCCAGGCTCGGCGCGCTGCTGATCAAGGAGTTCATCCAGATGCGGCGCGACCGCATCACCTTCGCCATGATGCTGGGCGTGCCTCTGATGCAGCTGGTGCTGTTCGGTTATGCCATCAACAACGATCCGAAGAGCCTGCCGGCAGCCCTGGTGGCGATGAGTAGCGATCATTACACGCGGGCCATGGTTTCGGCACTGCAGACCACCGGTTATTACAGGTTCGACCATGTCGCACAAAGTGCCGCCGAGGCGGAATTCCTGATGGCGCGTGGCGACATCGCCTTCGTCGTCACCATCCCCGCCGATTTTGCGCGGCGGGTCGAGCGCGGCGACCAGCCGCAGATCCTGATCGAAGCGGATGCCACCGATCCGGCCGTCGCCAGCGGCGCCATCTCGACGCTCGGCACCGTCGCCAACCAGGCGCTGCTCAGGGCACGCGGCATGCAGGAGACGGCCGCCGAAGCTGCCCGGGGCCAGCTCGAAGTGGTGGTGCACCGGCGCTACAATCCGGAAGGTATCTCGCAATACAACATCGTGCCCGGCCTGCTCGGCCTCATCCTGCAGATGACGATGGTGATGATGACCTCGATCGCGCTAACGCGCGAGACCGAGCGCGGCACGATGGAAAACCTGCTGGCGATGCCCTCCAGCCCCCTTGAGATCATGCTGGGCAAGGTGCTGCCCTATCTGGTGGTCGGCGCCGTGCAAGTGGTGGTGGTGCTGGCGGCGGCCAAGCTGCTCTTTGGCGTTCCCTTCACCGGGTCGTTGTCACTGCTGCTTGCGGCGGTTCTGGTCTTCGTGTTGGCGCTGGTGCTGCTCGGCTACACCATCTCGACGATGGCGCGCACGCAGATGCAGGCACTGCAGCTCACCTTCTTCTTCTTTCTGCCGTCGATCCTGTTGTCGGGCTTCATGTTCCCCTATCGCGGCATGCCAGGCTGGGCGCAGATCTTCGGCGAGATCCTGCCGCTGACGCATTTCCTGCGCATCATCCGCGCGGTGATGCTGAAGGGCGCCGACCTGCCGGCGGTCGCAACCGAAATCGGCTGGCTGGTGGTGTTCGTGGCGCTGTTCGCCGGCGTGGCACTGGTGCGATTCCGCCGGACGCTGGACTAGCTCAAAATTCAGTCAGGCTGGCTGCCTTCAATGGCCGACGCGGACGTTGCCAGCCCCGTCTAGCTTTGGCTGCGGTGGGCCTTCTCTTCATTCGCCAGATACTGGTGGACGAACGCAATCGCCATGCTGCCCTCGCCGACAGCCGAGGCAACCCGCTTGACCGGGCTCAAGCGTACGTCGCCGCAGGCAAAGACGCCGGGCGCACTGGTTTCGAGCAGATAGGGGTCGCGGTCGTGCGACCAGCCCCCGGCCTTCTTCACATCGTCCCCGGTCAGCACGTATCCGCGGGCATCGCGCACCACGTCGGCTGGCAGCCACCCGGTCTCTGCGTTGGCGCCAATGAAAACGAACAGCCCGCCGCAATCGTGCCGGCTCACCTCGTTGGTGGACTTGTCGAGAATGTCGATCGCCGTCAGATGAGTCTCACCGTGCACGGCCTGGACTTCGGACCGAAGCTGGACTTTTACGTTCGATTTCGCCCTGAGCTGCTCGATCAGGTAGTGGGACATGCTGTCTGCAAGCGCCGGGCCGCGCACGAGCAGTGTCACGCTGCGCGCATGGCCCGAAAAATGCAGTGCTGCCTGGCCGGCCGAGTTGCCGGCGCCGATCAGGAAGACGTCCAGTCCATGGGTGGTGCTTGCCTCGCTGCGCGCGGCTCCATAATAGACGCCCTTACCAATAAGCCGGTCGAACCCGTGTACGGCGAGACGACGCCATGTCACGCCTGTCGCAAGAATGAGGCTGCGCGCCCGCACGGCATTGTCACCGTCGAGAAACAGCTGGTGCGTCGCCGGATCGATGCCGGCGACGGAGCGGGTGACCAGGATTTCGGCACCCAGCCGTCTCGCCTGCTGGAGCGCACGACTGGCCAGTTCGTCGCCGGAGATTCCGCTGGGAAAGCCGAGATAGTTCTCGATCCGCGACGATGTCCCCGCCTGTCCGCCGGGCGCCTCGCGCTCGACGACGATCGTGCGCAGCCCCTCGGATGCGCCGTAGACCGCTGCGGCAAGGCCGGCCGGCCCGCCGCCGATGATCGCGACATCGTATTCGGCGCCGCGCGGGCGCGTCTGCAGCCCGAGACGCATGGCAAGATCGCGCACGGCGGGATTTTCCATGATCTCTCCGTCCGCCAGCCGGGCAACGGGACCATCGAGAGCCGGCGTGCCCAGGGCAGACCAGAAAGCCTCGGCATCGGGTGTGTCGGGCAACAGCCAGGTGAATGAGATCTGGTTGCGGGCCAGAAACCGGCGCAGATCACCGCACGCCGTGTCCCAGCGATGGCCGACCAATGTCACGCGCGGCTTCTGCGGCTCGGCAGTGACGCTCTGCAGCCCGCCCATCCGCTCACGGGCAAGCGCGCTGACCTTTTGGGCTACGTCCTTTGAAACCGCGGCGATGGAGTAATATTGCTGAACCTCGAGGCGCATGACGCGGGACGGCTCAGTGGCGCGATAGCCGCCCGGAAAACCCGAGCCGAGCGCAATCGGCACCTCACCGAATATCGTTCCCGGCAGCCGCCAGCCGAGCGTCCGCTCGACGCCGTCGAAGGTCTTTACGACTTCGATCTTGCCGGCGAGAACCGCAAACAGCGCGGCCTCTCCACCCTCATGAACCGCGAACTCTCCGGCGCTGAGATGAAGGTCGGCGGCCGTCCGCGCCAGGCGCTCGAGCTCGCCCGGCGGCAAACCCGAAAACAACGGGATTGCTCCCACTTCACCAACTGTCAGCATGGTCCCTCGCGGGAGCCAATTAGCGTTGTTTTCCCGTTTTGATCAACAGAAAAAGGGCGGAGCCTCGCCTTGGCTGATAGCGTGAAGCAGCGCGGCTTGAAAAGCGCATTGGGTTGTGCCGATACGCGGGATTATTCGGATCGAGGTTCATGCCGGCTTCCCGGGACCGGCGGCAATTCTGGCGCATCCAGGCCTTTGAAGGGATCGCGCCAGGCGTCGATTTCTTCAAGCTGGCGATACCAGCGGCTGACCGAAGGGTAATCGTCGAGCGGCAACCTGGCGACATCGTTGAAGGGCAGAAACGTCGCCATTCGAAAGTCGGCATAGGAAACCGAATTTTCGACCAGCCATTCTCGCTCGGAAAGCGCGGCCTCAAGTGTTGCAGCAGCCGTGCGGAAGTCTCTCAGCCCCTCCTCAACCCGGTCCTGATCGATCGGGCCGAGCCCATACCGCTGTTTGGTCCCGCGCTCGAAATGCACGACGTCGCAGGCTCTCGCGAAGTTCTCCTTGCTCCAACTGAGCCATCGGATCATCTCGGGTTCGTCGTCGCCGGTGCGCCAGAGATCCGAATGCGCGCCGCGTGACAGCCGGCAGGCTATGGCATCGGCCTCCCAGAGGCTCTTTCCCGAGCCTACGAGTATGGGCAGTGAAAGATTTGGATTCAGCGGGCGATATCGCTCCGCCTGCCCGGGAGCGAAGGGGGAGGCGAATTCAAACTCGACCTTCGCGTTGAGATAGCGTGCCACCGCGACCGCGAGGCGGGGATTGGGATTGCGGCTGAAGAGCAGTTTCATTCCGTGTCAGCCTTTGAATGGTGCTGGTTCGACCGGACGCGCAAAGGGCGCTTTGACACTTGAACCGTGCGTGACCCGGAACTGGTCGCCACCCTATGCCGCCGCCATGATCTCCGCATAGGTGCTGAAATCGACATTGCCGCCGGACAGCACCACGGCGACGCATTTGCCTGATAGCTCGATCTCGCCCGACGACAGCGCGGCCAGGCCGACGCCGCCGCCGGGCTCGACCACCAGCTTGAGATGGGCCATGGCGTCGCGCATTGCCTGTGCCGCGGCTCTGTCGGAAACGGCAATGCCGCCGGTGAGATTCTTGCGGTTGATCTCGAAGGTGATCGCGCCGGGCTCGGCGGTGAGGAGCGCGTCGCAGATCGAGATATGGCCGGGTTCGATCGAAACCCGCGCACCTCTGGCCAGTGAACGACAGGTGTCGTCGAAATGCTCGGGTTCCACCGCCCAGACGGCGGTGGCCGGCGATGCGTCCTTGACCGCAATGGAGATGCCGCTGCTCAAGCCGCCGCCGCCGCAGGGAATGACGACGGCGTCGAGGCTCACGCCGAGCGCTTTCGCCTGCGCCATCAGTTCGAGGCCGATCGTCCCCTGACCGGCGATGATGGCGGGATCGTCGAATGGCGGGACCAGGACCATGCCCCTTTCCACGTACGGGCGAACCACCGTCATGCGGTCATCGCGGAAACGATCGAACGGCACCACTTCCGCACCCATTTTCCTGACATTGCCGACCTTCATCGCCGGCGCATCGGTGGGCATGGCGATGACCGCCTTGACGCCGAACATCGCCGCCGACGCGGCGACGCCTTGCGCGTGATTGCCCGACGAAAAGGCGACAACGCCACGGCTGCGCTCCTCGTCGCTCAGCGACGACAGTTTGTTATAGGCGCCGCGGAACTTGAACGAGCCGGTGCGCTGCAGCGTCTCCGGCTTGAACAGGATCCTGGCACCGAAGCGCTTGTTCAGCTCCGGCGATTCGATCAGCGGCGTTTCGACGATCAGGCCGGACAATCGCGCAGCTGCGGCGTGGATATCGGCGATGGCGGGAGGCGTCGGTGCGATCATGAAGTGGTCCCGTGGGAAGACATGTTACCTCTCATGATGCCCGGAAAGGGAGGCGGCGCACCAATGAAAAAATGTGACCGTTACAAATTCCCGCTGGTAGGAAGAGGGCGGTGTGCCTGTCACCTACCGCCTCCCCGGCCCTCCGCTATGGCTCCGGGCGTTCGTCGCTTCAATCGACAAATCATTGTCGATTGATCGGCTTCGCGTCCGCTCCTCACCCCAAAAGCGTCCGTTCCCGTTTGGCGCCGCCCATCTTGCGCCAGTTGTTGAAGCGATGGGTGGCGGCGGCGAAGGAAATCTTCATCTGCTGGGCAACCGAATAGCGCGATTTGCCCTCGTCGAACAGGCGGTAGCAGCACTCGACGCCCTCCTCCGTCAGCTTGCCGTCAGGGGCCTTATTGTGCGGATTGGCCGGATCGAATTTTTCGACCTGCTGCTCGACCAGGCCTTTCAGGCGCTGCAGGTCGGCCTCGATACCGGCGATCAGGTCGAGAACGGGCTTCGGGTCGAATGCATGGGCGGGCTGTTTTGCCGGCATCTACGGATTCCTTTCTCTTGGCTTAGGTTCAGCTATATAGGTGAACATTCGCCAATAATTAAGGGGCAGAGAATGGATTCCCGGAGTTCCTAATTTTTAACGCCCGGCCAACGGGCGTGATTGACCAATGGCGCGCCAAACCCTAGTTTAGAATCGTTCTAAACTAGGGTGAACTTCTCATGCTTTCCCGTGTTTTCGGTTTTGGCCGCCGTCCTTTCGAGTCGCTCTCGGAGCAAGAGATCCTGGCGCTCGCCATCTCTTCCGAGGAAGACGACGGGCGTATCTACCGCGCCTATGCCGACGGACTGGTGGATAGCTTTCCGCATTCGGCCAAAGTGTTCGAGGAGATGGCCGAAGAAGAGGACGGCCATCGCGACTCGCTGATCGAGCTTCACCGCGAACGTTTCGGCGAACGCATTCCGCTGATCCGGCGCGAGCATGTGAAGGGCTATTACGAGCGCAAGCCCGACTGGCTGGTCAGGCCGCTCGGCATCGAACATGTGCGCCAACAGGCCGAGTCGATGGAGCGTCAGGCGTACCTGTTCTACGTCGAGGCGTCCAAACGCACCAGCGATGCCTCGACGCGAAAGCTCCTCAACAATCTGGCGGTGGCCGAACAGGGTCACGAGACGCTGGCACAGCGGCTGGAGCAAAAGCATGTGCCGGGTGCGGTGAAGGACGAGGAGGCAGCGGCCGAGCAGCGCCAGTTCATCCTGACCTATGTGCAGCCGGGACTGGCCGGGCTGATGGATGGATCGGTGTCGACGCTGGCGCCGATCTTTGCCGCGGCCTTTGCCACGCACGACACGTTCCAGACCTTCCTGGTCGGGCTTGCCGCCTCGATCGGCGCCGGCATCTCGATGGGTTTCACCGAGGTGGCTTCCGACGATGGCAAACTGTCGGGCCGCGGTTCGCCGGTGAAACGCGGCATCACCACAGGCGTCATGACGGCGCTGGGTGGTCTCGGTCACGCCTTGCCTTACCTCATTCCGTATTTCTGGACCGCGACAATTCTCGCGGTCGTGGTGGTGTTCTTCGAACTGTGGGCGATCGCCTTTGTACAGAACCGTTATATGCAGACGCCGTTCTGGCGCGCCGCCTTCCAGGTGGTGCTGGGCGGCGGGTTGGTGTTCGCGGCGGGCGTGCTGATCGGGAATGCTTAGCAATCCCTACCCATGCAGCGCCCGACTGTCCTCAGGCGCCTCGGCACGTTCGGTCAGGCCATAGTCGCGCACGACATGGGCGATGCGCAGACGATAGCCGGCAAAGATGCCGCCGCGGCCGGCCTTCTGCGCCTGCCTATGTTCCTCCGTGTTGCGCCAGGCCTTCACCGCCTCCTCGTCGCGCCAGAACGACAGCGACAGGATGCGGTTCGGGTCGGTGAGGCTCTGAAAGCGCTCGATGGTGAGAAACCCATCGATGCCGTCGAGCAGCGGGCGCAGGTTGGTTGCGAGACCGAGATAGGCGTCGCGCTTGCCCGTTGCCGGCTCGACCTCGAAGATGACGGCGATCATGGTTTCACCAAAGAAGCGTGCGGCCCGGAAGCGAGCTTCAGGAACGTGCGATCCTCCTTCAGGATGAATTTCTCACGCCGGGCGAATTCGTAATTCGCCCTGCCGGCCGGATCGGCCGCGAGCCTGACACGGTAGGCCTCGTAAGCGGTAAGGCTGTCGATGTTGTAGGCGGCGTAGGCGGTGGTAGCCGAGCCCTCATGCGGCGCGAAATAGCCGATCAGATCGGCGCCGCAGCGCGGGATCGCCTGACCCCAGTTGCGGGCATACTCCTCGAATGCCGCCTTGCCGAACGGGTCGATCTCGTAGCGGATGAAGCAGGTGATGGTCATCTTTTGTCTCCTTGCTGAATTCGTTGCGCCGACAGTTCGAGCGGGGTCGAAACGTTCCGTGGAACGATGTGCTAGGCAATTTCCACGCTGATCATGCTTGCCAGAAGGACTTTGCGCATTCGCGGCGAACGTCTTCTGGCGTCTTGCCAAGATCGCGCAAAAGGTGCTCGTCAATCTCGGCGAGGTCGAGGCGCTGCAGATGGCGGTCGTACCACCGCGCCAAGAGCCGCAGATGCACCCCGCGCAAGATGATGAACGGGAACGGCCGGCGGCCGAAGCGGCTAGCGGATACGGCGTTGGGAACGGCTCTTGCGGTCATCGTCGGTTCCTTGATCTGAGCCGAGAATAATGATTATCTGACAAGAATGCTTCGATGAAGGACGAACTATGCGTGAAGGACCCGACATAGCCCGCATCGCCAGCCTGGTCGGCGATCCGGCGCGGGCGAACATGCTGACCGCATTGATGGGCGGCACGGCATTGACGGCGAGCGAACTGGCGCTGGAGGCCGGCGTGTCGCTGTCGACTGCCAGCTCGCATCTGTCGAAACTGATGGAGGGCGGGCTGCTGACGCTGGCAAGCCAGGGGCGGCATCGCTACTACGGGCTCGCCGGGCCGCAGGTGGCAGGCATGATCGAGGCTATCACCGGTGTCGCCGCTGCGGTCGGGCCGCAGCGGGTGCGGCCGGGTCCGCGTGATGCGGCAATGCGCGTGGCGCGGGTCTGCTACGACCACCTCGCCGGCGAGCAGGCGGTGGCGATGCTGGATCATCTTGTCGCTCGACACGTGCTCCTGCGCGACCACAAGGAGATCAGGCTTGGGCCGTCGGCCGTCTCGCATTTCGCCGCGATTGGCATCGATGTCGAGAGCAAGGCGCGACGACCGGTGTGCCGAGCCTGCCTCGACTGGAGCGTGCGGCGCTCGCATCTGGCCGGCACGCTGGGCGCTGCCATCCTCGACAAGATTCTTCTGGAGAAATGGGCGCGGCGCGAAAAGGACAGCCGCGCGGTGATCTTTTCGCCGATGGGCAAGCAGGCCTTCGAGAGGATGTTTCTCGCTTGATTGTCAGCCGCGCTTGAGCGGCTTGCCCTGTTTGAAAAAATCCATCCAGGGATCGGCTTTCGCCAACTGCTTCAGCGTCGTCTTATCGCGGATCGGAAATGCGTTCGGCGCCAACCCGGCCTCGATCTCCGCCCAGGTCGCCGGCATCGATACGGTGGCGCCCTTCTTGGCGCGCGACGAATAGGGCGCCACCGTGGTCGAGCCGCGGCTGTTGCGCAGATAGTCGACGAAGATCTTGCCGGTCCGCGCCTTTTTCGACAGCGTCGCTGTATACCGATCAGGGGCGGCCTGCTCGAGGGCGTGGGCGAAGTCATGGGCGAAGCCCTTCACTCCGTCCCAATCCGCTGATGGTTTGAGCGGCACGACGACATGGTAGCCCTTGCCGCCCGACGTCTTGACGAAATTCGGCAAGGACAGTTCATCGAGCCGGCCGCGAATTTCGAGCGCCGCCGCCCGCACCGCTTTCACGTCGACGCCTTCGTCGGGATCGAGATCGAAAATGATCTGGTCCGGCTTGTCCAGTTCGTCGACGGTGCAGCCCCAGATATGGATCTCGACCACGCCGAGTTGGACCAAGGCAGCGACACCGTCGAAATCGCGGATGAACAGAATCTCCTCGCCGTCCGTCGGATCCTTCATCCTGGCGATCTTGTCATGCATGCCGGCCGACGCATGCTTCTGGAAAAAGCGTTGGCCCTCTACGCCGTCCGGCGCGCGCACCAGGCTGAGCGGCCGATTGACGACGAATTGCTGCATGCGCGGCCAGACCAAAGCGTAGTGATCGAGCAGGCCCTGCTTCGATACCTTCTCCTGCGGCCACAGAAGCTTGTCGGGATGAGAAAGCTTTACGACGGTTTTAGCAGCCCCCGAGGATTTAACAGAAGCACGCTTTCCCTCGGCAGGCCTTGCCTTGGTGTCAGCCTTGCCTGCAGGTGCTTTCGGCTTTTCCTGCACGACTTCCTCCGCCGGTTTGTCCTCGCGCAATCCCTGGAACGAGGCGTGGCGCATCATACGGTCGACGTCCAGGTACGGAAAGTGAGGCACGCCGGATTGCCCGGCGTTGCCTCGATCGAGAGTCTACTCGGCGGCCTGAAGGTTGACCTTGGCTTCGGCAATCTCGGTAAGCTTGCGGTCGGTCGCCTGCTCTTCCTTGATGTTGTTGGCCAGGACATTGGCGCAGTCGGTGCGGCCAAGCTGCTTGGCCCAAGCGATCAACGTGCCGTAACGGGTTATCTCATAGTGCTCGACTGCCTGCGCGGATGCGATCAGGGCAGCGTCGAGGACGTCCTTGTTATCGATGTCGCCGCTGACTTCATCGGCTTCCTCGAGAATGCCGTCGATGGCCGGACAGTTGACCGTCTTGGCCTTCACGCCATGCAGTTCGAACACCTTCTCGACCCGCTCGATATGGCCCTTGGTCTGGCCGAGGTGCTTCTCCAGGCCGGCCTTCAGCTGCGGATCGGTCGCCTTGTCGATCATCTTCGGCAGCGACTTCTCGATCTGCTTTTCGGCGTAATAGATGTCGCGCAGCGTGTGAACGAAGAGGTCGTCCAGCGTCTTGATATCTTTCGAAAAGAAACCCATGGCTTTGCCTTTCCATTGTTCTTCTGTGTTGGAGTCCCGGCGGCGGTTCCGCACGGAAGCCGCTGCCTGCTGGGGCCGGGTGGGTCCCGGCTCTTAGCGTCAACGTGCGGCTATCGGACGGGTTCCTGGCTTTCCCGAGCAAGCAGTGAAATTTGGGCAAGCACGGAAAATTTCGCGGCGACGGCCAAAGTTGAAACACAAGCGCGTCAGAGCGACATCCAAACGAAACATATGTGATGCAAAAGTCACACTAGCCGGAATGCCGACGAACTGCATGGAAAGACCCCGAATCAGCCGCATTCCAGCCACGAACCAAAGCCTTTTTGACCAAAGATTAACATCGTGTTCACCGACTATTCACGCCTCGACGCTATGATCCCCGCAATTCGGAAGGGACATCCGAAATAGGGACAGGGACAGGGAAAATGAACTTCTTGACGCACCTCATCGGCTACGCTGCCGCCATCCGCGAATTCGTCGCGCCGACCTATCGGCCGGAGCGCTATTACATGCGCGGCCCAGGCCCCGCCTGCGCACGCCGCGGCCACACGCTCGGCATCAGCGCGCACTGATGACGACCATGGAAAGTCGTCACGACAGCCGGATCTGCAGGCCGGCCGCCGATCACCGCGCGACCACCTATCGCACGGAACGTCCTGGGCTCGCCGACAGGCGGCGGGCGACAACGCCAAGGTTCTGAGATTCTAGGGCTTTGAGATTCTGGGGCTTTGATCTCGCCGCCGGCAAGCTTAGTGTCGTTTGACACCAAGCAGCCGGGACTCGTGTGACCACCCAGCCAGACCATTCTCCTGAAAAGCCAGCCTTCGATGCAAGCCAGCCGCTGATACTGTTCGACGGCGTCTGCGTGCTGTGTTCTGGCTTCGTGCGCATGGTGGTCAGGCTCGACCGCAAAAGCCGCTTCCGCTTCGCCACGGCGCAGTCACCGCTCGGTGAAGCGCTGTTTCGAAAATACGGGCTGCAGACGGACAGCTACGAAACCAATCTGGCCCTCATCGACGGCGAGGCCTTCACCCGTTTGGACAGTTTCGTTGCCGTCATGGCGGAACTCGGCTGGCCGTGGCGGGCGGCGACGTCTTTGCTCCTGCTGCCGCGCCCGCTCCGCGACTGGCTCTACGATCGCATTGCGAAGAACCGTTACGCGCTGTTCGGCAGGAAAGAGAGCTGCGAGATTCCATCCGCCGAGTTGAAAGGGCGGCTGATTGGCTAGGCGCCGAGCTCCGGGAGGTTTTCGCTTTGCCCGATATCGAGGAGTTCTCAGCCTTTTGGGGGCGCCGCGATGAAGATCCTCATTGTCGGCGGCTACGGCATCTTTGGCGGCCGTATCGTCGAATTGCTTGAGAACGAGCCGCGCCTGACCCTAATCGTCGCCGGGCGCTCGCTGGCCAAGGCCGATGCCTACTACAAGAACCACGATCGTGCCGTCGCCCGGATCGTTCCGGCGCTGTTCGATCGCGACGGCGATATCATCGAGCAACTTTCATCGCTGCGGCCCGATATACTGGTCGATGCCAGCGGCCCGTTCCAGGCCTATGGCGAGGGCCGGTACCGTCTGATCAAGGCCTGCATCGACCATCGGGTGAATTATCTCGACCTTGCGATGGCTCGGATTTTGTCGCCGGCGTGTCTGCGTTCAACGAGGCGGCGCAAAAGGCCGGTCTTTTCGTGCTGACCGGGGTTTCCAGTTTTCCGGTGCTGACGGCGGCGGTGGTGCGTCGCCTGTCTCTGGGCATGACGCGGGTCGACAGCATCCGCGGCGGCATCGCGCCGTCGCCCTTTGCCGGTGTCGGTGAAAACGTGATCCGCGCCATATCCAGCTATGCCGGCCAGCTGGTCAAGCTCATACGGAACGGTCGTTCAGCGCCAGGCCATCCGTTCACCGAACAGACGCGCTACACGATCGCGCCGCCCGGCCGCCTGCCGCTGAGGAGCACGCTGTTCTCGCTGGTCGACGTGCCGGACCTGCGGGCGCTCGCCGATCTCTGGCCGCAGGCACAGACGATCTGGATGGGCGCCGCGCCGGTTCCCGAAGTGATTCACCGCGCCTTGATCGGGCTTGCCTGGCTGGTGCGCGCGCGAGCAGTCCGCTCGCTTTCGCCGTTGGCCCCGCTGATGCAGCTGGCGACGAACCGGCTGCGCTAGGGCGAGCACCGCGGCGGCATGTTCGTCGAGGTGGCGGGGGAGGACCAGACGGGCGTGGCGATCAAGCGCTCGTGGCACTTGCTGGCGGAGGGCAATGACGGGCCGCTGATCCCGTCCATGGCGGTCGAAGCGCTGGTCCGCAAGGCGCTGGATGGACATAGTCCGCCGCCGGGCGCGCGGGCTGCCGTGTACGATCTGGAGCTTGAGGATTATGAAGCGCTGTTTGCCAGCAAGACGATCTACACAGGTTTCAGAAACGAACCCGTTGATTTGGACACGCCGCTTTATGCCATCCTGCTCGGCGACGCCTGGCGGAGCCTGCCTGACGAAATTCGCACGATGCATGATCGAACGATAACGGCAGAAGGTCGCGCCAGCGTCGAGCGCGGGCGGAATGTTCTTGGCCGGTTAACGGCCTGGCTGGTCGGGTTTCCGAAGCCGAGCACCGATATTCCCATCGGTGTCCGGTTTGAAACCGATCAGGATGGCGAGACCTGGACCCGGACATTCGGCACGCATAGTGTTTCAAGCCGACAGTGCGCTGGCCGGGACCGGTCGCAACGGCTGTTGTGCGAACGTTTCGGCCCGCTGACCTTCGCGATGGCGCTGATGGCCGAAGATGGACGGCTGACCCTCGTGCTGCGCCACTGGAGCATTTGGGACCTGCCGCTGCCGATGTGGCTGTGCCCGCGCTCGACATCCTACGAAACCGTGGAGGATGGCCGCTTTCGCTTCCACGTCGAGATTTCACACCGCTTCACCGGAATCATCGTCCGCTATCACGGCTGGCTCAATCCTTCGCACGGCTCCAGCACGGTCGCGTCGCCTGCCGTCTTGGCGAGTTCGCGGCAGCCCTGAACCGTGCACAGCGTCCAGCCTTCACCCGTCGCGCCGGAGGCCGCGAGCGCAAGGCTTCGCTGCGGCGCCATCATGGGTTTATAGACCCACCAGCCGTCCCGCAGCACCGAGCCTTCCGGCGGTTCCATGCCGGCGCCCGAGCCCTTGATCCGTGCCTCGACGATCTGCAAGCCGAAGGGCGTCACCTTCCAGTCTTCTTGCCAATGCGTCCTTTCCACCGAATGCGTCCAGGAAAGCGTGAAGGCGACCACAGTGAGCGTCACCGTCTTGCCGGCAGCCAGGATACAGAGGCTCATGCGGCGCCGGTGGCCTGCCGCGCGCGCCAGCAGTGCCAGCCGATCCAGACGAAAGAGAGCGCCCAGCCGGCTTCGTCGGTGACAGGCAGCGCCGCAACCAGCAGTGCTCCGGCGGCGAAGGCAACGAGGCGTTCCCACAAGACCATGCGCCGGGCGAGGAACCCGACGGCGGCTGCACCCCACAGGGCAATACCCATGCAGGCCTTGAGGACGATATAGGCGACCTCGACCGGATAGCCGAACTGGGCGGCGATCGGCCCGGGGTCCTGCAACATCAGCGCCGGGGTGTAGACCGCCATAAACGGCACGACGAACCCGGCAACGGCAAGCTTGGTGGCCTGGATGCCGATCCTGAGGCCGCTCTCCTTGGCCATCGGCGCGGCGGCGAAGGCGGCCAGCGCCACCGGCGGTGTGAGGTCGGCCATGATGCCGAAATAGAAAACGAACATATGACTGACCATTAGCGGCACGCCGAGTGACAGCAGTGCCGGCCCGGCCAGCGACGAGGTGATGATGTAATTGGGGATCGTCGGTATGCCCATGCCGAGCACCAGGCAGGTGAGCATGGTCAGCACCAGCGACAGGAACAGATTGTTCTCGCCGATGGAGATGATCCAGCCGATGAAGGTCGAGGCGATGCCGGTGAGCGTCAAAGTGCCGATCACGATGCCGACGATGGCGCAGGCGATGCCGACCGGCAGCGCGTTCTTTGCTCCCTCGGCAAGCGAATCTACGCATATCTGCAGCGTCTCGCGTCCGCCCCTGAAGGTGACGCAGGCGATGACGAGCCCAGCGATCACAAAACTGAGGATATTGACGCCGAACCTCATGAAAGAGGCGGCGGCAAGCCCGAGCGCCAGCCAGAAGACGATGCGGAAGGCAAGCGGCCCGATCAGCGCCGCCAGCGGCGTGCCGAGGATGAGCACGATCGTCAGCGCCAGACCCATGGTGCCGGCGAAGATCGGCGTATAGCCGGCAAACAGTAGATAGATGAGCGCGGCCAGCGGCAGCACCAGCGGCCAATGTCTTCTCACCGCGTCCCACGGATTGGGCAGGTCCGCCTTGGCCATGCCCTGCAGGCCGGCCTTGCCGGCTTCCAGGTAGACCTGCCAGAAACAGGCGCCGAAATAGAGCAGCGCCGGGATGATCGCCGCCTTGACCACCTCGGCATAGGGAATGTTCAACGTCTCGGCCATGATGAAGGCGACCGCGCCCATCACCGGCGGCATGATCTGGCCGCCCATGGACGAGGTTGCCTCGACGGCGCCGGCGAAAGCCGCACGGAAGCCGAAGCGCTTCATCAGCGGGATGGTGAACTGGCCGCTGGCCACCACGTTGGCGACGCCGGAGCCGGAAATGGTGCCCATCAGCGCCGAGGACAGGACGCAGACCTGGGCCGGGCCGCCGCGCCACGTGCCGACCAGGCCAAGGGCGAAATCGTTGAACAGCGCGATCATGCCGGCGCGTTCGAGAAAGGCGGCGAAGACGACGAAGATGAAGATATAGGCGGCTGAAACGTAGACCGGCGTGCCGTATATGCCTTCGGTGCCAAAGGCGAAGGTGTCGATGAGCTGGGCGAAATCATAGCCGCGATGGATGAAGGGCGGCGGCAGATGATTGCCGAAGAAAGCGTAGGCGAGAAAGATCAAGGCGATCAGGGCAAGCGGCAGCCCCATCAGCCGCCGCGCGGCCTCGAAGACCAGAACAACCAGCACCGTGCCGACGATCAAGTCCGGCGTGGTGAGGAAGCCGGAACGCCGGATGAGGTCGGTATAGAACACCCAATTGTAAAGGCCGGTGGCAAAGCCGAGCACGCCGAGCCCCCAGAACGCTGCTTTCGCCGCTGTGCTTGTGGCGCGCAGATTGGCAATCAGGCCAAAGCCGAGCAGCAGCAAGAAGCCCACATGCATGGCGCGCACCACCTGGCTCGGCAGGCTGCCATAGGCGGCGATGTAGATTTGGAAGACGGAGAAGGCGATGGCGATGAGAAAGGCGGCCTTGCCGGCGATGCCTTCGCCGAAACCCGGCGGCAGGCCCTCGACCGGGGCTTCGGCTGTGGGGGAAAGAACGGTCGGGGTTTCGGTCATTGGCTGGGTTCCTGACGGGCACCCCTCGGGTGCCGAGCGAAGCGAGGCGGGTGGGGTCGGTTCAGGCCGCGCACTGCCGCAACGACCCACCCGTCCATCCGCCTTCGGCGGCTGTCCACCCTCCCCTCGAGGGGGAAAGGAGTGCCCTACTTCACCAGCCCCTTTTCCTTGTAGTACCGCTCGGCGCCGGGATGCAGCGGCACCGGCATGCCGTCGAGCGCCTTGGCCATGTCGATCGCCTTGGCGGCGGCGTGAGCGGCGGCAAGCTGGTCGAGATTTTCGAACAGCAGCTTGGTCATCTGATAAGCGGTCTCGTCGGAGACGTCGGCATGGGTGATGAGGAAATTACCGACGGCGGCGGTCGCGACATCTTCGGTCTGGCCTTCATAGGTGCCCTTGGGAATGGCTACCGAAAGATAGGGCGAGCCGATCTTGGCGACGTCCTCCGCCGGTACGGCGACGACGTTGATCGGCACGGAGGTGGCGAGGTCGCGGATCGATGCAACGCCGAGGCCGGCTGATTGCAGCGTGGCGTCGAGCTGGCGGTTCTTGATGAGCTCGACCGATTCGGCGAAGGGCAGATACTCGACCCGTCCGAGGTCTTCGTATTTCAGCCCGGCGGCCGCGAAGATGGCGCGGGCGTTGAGCTCGGTGCCGGAGGCCGGCGCGCCGACAGACAGGCTCTTGCCCTTGAGGTCGGCAAGCGTCTTGATGCCGGACTCCTTGCTGGCAACGATCTGGATGTAGTTGGGATAGATGGCGGCGATGCCGCGCAGCTTATCGAGCTTGCCCGGGAAGCCGGCTTCGGTGTTGCCCTCGGCGGCCAGTTTGACGGCATCGCCGAGCGCGAAGGCGATCTCACCTTTGCCCTGCTGCAGCAGGTTGAGGTTCTCGACCGAAGCTTTCGTCGCCTGCACCTGGGTGCGGGCGCCTTCGATGCCCTTGCCGTAGATTTCCGACAGCGCGACGCCGAGCGGATAATAGACGCCCGAAGTGCCGCCGGTCAGCACGTTGATGAATTCCTGTGCCTTGGCTGACGCCGCGCCAAGACCTAGCGACAGCGCCAGCGCGCCGGCGGCAACAAACTTCGCCCTGAAATTGAGCATATGATTTCCTCCCTGAAATATCAGCCGTACCACCCTCTCCAGCACGAACCGAGGCGAGTTTAGACAGCGGGCGGGAAATGCCAACCCGGTATTGCACTGATTAGACGAACGATTGAGTGTCCGCTTGCGCGAGATGCCATCCGAGCCGAAAGATTTTTGCAGCGTCTGTCGAAATCGCGCCAGGCTGCGCGACATTGGTGCGGCCGGCAACGATGCGGCCTTCGAAAAACGGGAGAAGACCATGCGATACATGCTTTTGATCTACAATGACGAAGCCGCAATGGCGAATGCGCCGGCCGATAGGACCTTCGAGATCAGCGCAGCCTATGGCGCCTATACAGAGGCGTTGAAGAAATCCGGCGCCTGGCTGGCCGGCGACCGGCTGAAGCCGACCCAGGCCGCGACCTCTGTGCGGATGGCCAACGGCAAGACCAACGTGCTCGACGGCCCGTATGCCGATACCAAGGAGCAACTTGCCGGCTTCTACATGATCGAAGCGACGGACATCGACACGGCCATCGAATGGGCTGCGCGCTGTCCGGCAGCCAGCACCGGCACGGTCGAGGTGCGACCGATCTGGGAAATGACGGAGTACTTATCTGAGAAATGACCATGTGATGGACAGTCGCTCGGAGACCGCGCGGGCGGCCGCGGAAGCGGCGGCCCGCCAAAGCTATGGCAAGCTGGTCGCCTATCTCGCCGCGCGCATGCGTGACGTGGCCGGCGCCGAGGACGCGTTGGCCGACGCCTTTGCGGCGGCGCTGGAGCGCTGGCCGCAAACCGGCGTGCCGCAGAAGCCGGAAGCCTGGCTGCTGGCGGTGGCGCGCCGGCGCCGCGTCGACGCCGTCAGACGGCGGCTGACCGGCGAAGCGGGCCGCGACCATCTCAGGCTGATCGCCGAGGAGATCGAGGCCCGCATGGTCGATGAAGACCTGCCCGACGAGCGGCTGCGGCTGATGTTTGCCTGTGCCCATCCAGCGATCGAGGCCGGCGTGCGCGCGCCGCTGATCCTGCAGGCGATTCTGGGCTTCGACGCAGCAACGATCGCCTCGGCTTTCCTGGTGTCGCCGGCAACGATGGGCCAGCGCCTGGTGCGCGCCAAAAACCGCATCCGCGAGACCCGCATTCCGTTCCGGGTGCCTGAAAGGACCGAGCTCGGCGAGCGGCTGGATGCGGTGCTGGAAGCGATCTACGCCGCGTTCGCCGAAGGCTGGTCCGACCCGGCCGGCACCGAGACCCGACGCCGCAATCTCGCCACCGAAGGCATCTGGCTCGGCCGGCTGGTGGCGTCGCTGATGCCGGATGAGCCGGAAGCGCTCGGCCTGCTGGCGCTGATGCTGTTTGCCGAGGCGCGACGTGCGGCGCGGCGCAACGCCGCCGGAGACTATGTGCCATTGGCCGAGCAGGAGCTCGCGCTGTGGGACGGCGCCTTGATCGACGAAGCTGAGACCCTGCTGAGGCGCGCCGCGACCAGGGGCGTCGTCGGCCGCTACCAACTCGAGGCAGCCGTGCAATCCGCCCATACGACGAGGCGGCTGACCGGCCGAACCGACTGGATTGCGATCATGCATCTTTACGACGCGCTGTCGGTGATTGCGGCCTCGCCTGTTGTATCGATCAACCGCGCGGTAGCCATTGCCGAGGCCGACGGCGCAGCGGCGGGATTGAGCGCTCTTGATGAACTCGGCGACGACAAGCGGCTTGCCGACTATCAACCCTATTGGGCCGCACGTGCCGGTCTTCTGGCCAGGCTCGGCAAAACTCGGGAAGCGGCCGCAGCCTATGACCGGGCGATCGGCCTCGAACGCGACCCGGCCGTGCGCCGGTTCCTGCAGGAACGACGGGCGGGACTCGGCCGCGCGGAAAAAGGCTGAGACAAGGCGATCGGTTCAGACCGGCCACATGGCGTGGGAGGCGTTCAGCGTCCTCATCACCTGATGCTCCCGCAATTTGGCCCACAGGCGCTCGATGTTCGGCCTGGCGGTAGGGACCTTTTCAATCTGGGGATGCCAGGCCACCAGCATGACGAGATAGATGTCAGCCAGCGTGAGCCGGTCGCCGACCAGCCACTCCCGGCTTTCGAGGGCAGCATCGAGAATGGCGAAGCCGCGATCCATTTCCGAGATCGCCGCCTGCTTGACGGCTTCCACGCCGCCGGGATCGGCGGTGTAGCGATGAGCGTAGAAGAACCGTAGGTCAGCCGAATAGATGACCGACGACATGAAGGTCATCCAGCGCAGGAAGTCGGCGCGGTCGGGCGAGTTCGGTGCCGGCGCCAGAGCTGCTTCCGGGTGGCGTTCGGCAAGCAGGATGCAGATCGCCGCCGATTCGGTCATCGAGCTTCCGTCCGGCAAGATCAGGACCGGGACCTGGTTCAAGGGGCTGATGTCAAGAAAGGCCTGGTCGGGCGGGTCCGACTTCGGGACATTTATCTGGTCGAAAGGCACACCTGCCAGTGCGAGCGCGGCCTCGACGACGAAGCCGCCGGTGTTGGGACGCGTGTAGAGCTTGTACATGAAATCCTCCGCCAGCCTGCAAGGCCGTCGACGATCTGAACCGGAAGCGCCGCTCCACTCAAGCGAGCGACGGCCGCCACAGGTGTTTTTTCAGCGGTCCAGCGCCGCCATCTGGGTCCTCGGCGCCCGGGTTGGCGCTTGTTGCCCCCTAGAGTCTTTCACGTTTTGACGGAAGCGTAGCCGGCGTTTGCGAAGTAGTTTTTGCATTCGGTTGCCTCGATCGTTTCAACGAGGTGGCCGATGTGTCGCCAAGTATCCTCGACGGTGCGCTTCTGGGCTTGGCGCA